>NZ_JBFAHF010000047.1:0-43703 GCF_040654015.1 Nocardia sp. NPDC050799 | reverse complement strand
GGTGCACCGTCCCGGGCCGACGCGACCTCACAGCAGGGTGGTCTGCTCCGCCGTATCGGGGGCGGACGCCAGTAGTTCCGGGCCGTTGTTCTTCACACTGTTCACCAGGGTCGACACCGGCCGGGCCGCGATCTCGGCGACCAGAGCCGCGCTGGGCGGCCCGAGCAGGTCGGCGGGGGCGCGGTGATCGGGGTCGAGCCAGGCGTCCCAGTGTTCGCGGGGCATGGGCAGCGGCATCCGGTCGTGGATCCGGGTGAGGTCACCGACGGCGTCGGTGGTGAGGATGGTGCACGACAGCAGCGGTTCCGGATCGTCGAGCGACCGGTCTCGCCAGACCGACCACAGCCCCGCCATGTACAGCCGCTCACCGTCCGGACGGGACATGAAGTACGGGTGCTTGACCACCTTGGGCTTCTTCCCGTTGCCCGGACCCGCCGGATCGGGTTCGACGAGCCATTCGTACCAGCCGTCCATCGGGACCAGACAGCGCCGGTATTTCACCGCGTCCCGGAAGGACGGGAGCGTGGCCGCCCGGTCTGCCCGGGCATTGAACAGCGGTTTCCCCTTCACCGGAACCCCCGGTTCGGCGGCTTTGCTCCAGTGCGGGATCAGCCCCCAGCGCATCCGCCGGATACGACGGCTCGGTGTGTCGTCCGGGTGTTCGTGGGTATGCCGGTCGACGACCGTGACGATCTGCGTCGTCGGCGCGACGTTGTAGTTGGCCCCCGGCGCCCGGCCGCCGCGGTTATCCGCGTCCCCGGCCGTCGGCCCGCCACCGCCCGGTGCTCCGAAGCCCCCGGTCTCGTCGATGGCGTCCAACTCGACCGCGAGCCGGCCGGGATCCGTCGTTGTCGCATACCGTCCGCACATACTCCGATACTTACACCGAATACCGACAGATCAAGACAATCCCGGGCCCGTGCGCAACAATGATGCCAGTACTTGGTGACGTGTTGAGAGTTATGTCTTAGCATTCTCTCATCGGGGACGCGGCGGTCACAGGCTGCCCGTTCACGCGCGCAGCTACCGCCCTACTTCCGCAGAGGAGAACCTGTGACAACCACCGAAAACGCTACCGAGAAAGAATCGGTGCTCACCTCGGTCGATCCGGCCACAGGAGCGACCCTGGCCACGTATCCGATCGCCGACGAGAAGGTGGTCGGTGAGGCTGTCGCGAAGGCGCGCGCCGCCGCTCCGGTCTGGGAGGATCTGGGCTTCGACGGCCGGAAGAAGGCCCTGCTGCGCTGGTCCAGCCGGCTGGTCGCCAAATCCGACGAATTCTGCGCGCTCATCCACGCCGAGAACGGTAAACCGCTCGACGACGCTTTTCTGGAACTGATGCTCGCGCTCGAGCACATCGCATGGGCGGCCAAGCACGCCAAGAAGGTCCTGTCCCCCCAGAAGGTCCCCTCGGGCCCGCTGATGGCGAACTTCTCGGCTCGTATCGAATACCGGCCGCTGGGTGTCATCGGCGTGATCGGACCGTGGAACTATCCCGTCTACACCCCTAACGGGTCGCTGGCCTACGCGCTGGCCGCCGGTAACACCGTGGTGTTCAAGCCGTCGGAATTCTCGACCGGAATCGGCAATTTCCTCGCCGAGGCCTTCTCCGAGGCCAACCCGGAATTGCCCGAGGGCGTTTTTGTCGCGATCAACGGTTTCGGCGCGACCGGTGCCGCGCTGGTGAAATCCGGAGTGGACAAGGTCGCGTTCACCGGTTCGGCCGCCACCGGACGCAAGATCATGGCCTCGGCCGCCGAGAACCTCACCCCGGTGCTGCTGGAATGCGGCGGTAAAGACCCCGTGATCGTGGCGGCGGACGCGGATGTGAAGGCCGCCGCCGACGCCATCGCCTGGGGCGCCACCTCGAACAGCGGTCAGACCTGCGCCGGCGTGGAACGCGTCTACGTGGACAAGTCGGTCAAGGAGGAGTTCCTCGCCGAACTGACCCGCATTCTCGAAAATGTGAAACCGGGTTCGGGCAAGGACGCCGCCTACGGCCCGATGACCATGCCGAGCCAGATCGATATCGTCAGGAAGCATATCGACGCGGCCCTGGCCAGCGGCGGCAAAGCGCTGCTGGGCGGCCCGGAATCGATCAAGGGCCCCTTCATCGAACCCGTCGTGCTGGTGGACGTGGACGAGAATTCGGCGGCGGTCAAGGAGGAGACCTTCGGCCCGACCGTCACTGTCACCACGGTGAACAGCATCGACGAGGCCGTGGATCTCGCCAACAACACCACCTTCGGCCTGGCCTCGGCGGTGTATTCGAAGAAGCAGGGACTCGAGATCGCCCGGCGGCTGAAGGTCGGCGCGACCTCGGTGAACTCGGTACTCGGCTTCGCCGCCATCCCCGGACTGCCCTTCGGCGGCAGCGCCGATTCCGGTATCGGCCGTATCCACGGTGAGCCGGGTATGCGCGAATTCGTCCGCCCGCATTCGATCGCGGTGCAGCGCTTCACGATTCCCGGGATGGCGTTGCAGAGCTATCGCCGCACTCAGGCGAACATGAAGATGCTGCGCAAGATGGTTCCGCTGCTGCACGGCCGGAACAAGTAGTCCGGCCACCACAGGTGAGGACGCGATCGGTGGTGCTCGGCGACACACTGACGAGCACCACCGACACGCCTGTCGGCCCGATGCGCCAAGATGGTCGGGTGAGTTTCTGGCCAGCGCCCCATGTCGATGCCCCAGTGCATGCGACCGTCACCCTGCCCGGCTCCAAATCGATCACGAACAGAGCACTGGTCCTGGCCGCGCTCGCCGATGGCCCCTCGACCATCACCGGAGCCCTGCGCAGCCGTGACACCGGCCTGATGATTGCCGCGCTGCGTGCCCTGGGCACCCAGATCATCGGCGACGCCGACACTCTTGCCGTCACCCCCGCGCCGCTACAGGGCGGGCGGGTCGACTGCGGCCTGGCCGGAACCGTGATGCGTTTCGTGCCCCCGGTGGCGACCCTCGCGGTGGGCGAGACCGCCTTCGACGGCGATATCGCCGCCCGGGTCCGCCCGCTGCGCACCATCCTCGACGCCCTGCGTGGGCTCGGCGCGGATATCGAGGGTGACGCCCTGCCGTTCACCGTGCGCGGGACCGGTGCCCTGCGCGGTGGCGCCATCACCATCGACGCCTCCGGTTCCTCGCAATTCGTCTCTGGTCTGCTGCTGTCGGGGGCGCGTTTCGACGAGGGCGTGGTGGTGCGCCATTCCGGGAGCGCGCTGCCCTCCATGCCGCATATCGAGATGACGGTCGAGATGCTGCGCCGTGCCGATGTCGTGGTCGAGGCGCCCGCCGATGTCCGGGGCGAGCAGACCTGGACCGTGTTCCCCGGCCCGATCCGCGCGGTCGACTGGACGGTCGAGCCGGACCTGTCCAATGCCACCCCGTTCCTGGCCGCGGCCGCGGTCACCGGCGGCAGCGTCCGCATCCCGCACTGGCCGCGGCTGACCACCCAGGCCGGCGATGTGATCCGGGAGATCCTGGTGCGGATGGGCGCCGAAGCCGGTTTCAGTGACGGCGCACTCACCGTGACCGGTCCGGACCGGCTGGCCGGTATCGATATCGATCTGCACGATGTGGGCGAGCTGACCCCGACGGTCGCGGCGCTGGCGGCACTGGCCGATTCGGAGTCCCGGCTGCGGGGTATCGCCCATCTGCGCGGGCACGAAACAGATCGGCTGGCCGCGCTGTCCACCGAGATCAACCGACTCGGCGGGCAGGTGTCCGAAACCGAGGACGGCCTGGAGATCGTCCCCGCCCCGCTGCACGGCGGCCGCTGGCATTCCTACGCCGACCACCGGATGGCCACCGCCGGCGCGATTCTCGGGCTCGCCGTACCGGGGATCGAGATCGAGGACATCGGGACGACCGCCAAGACCCTGCCCGATTTCGTCGCCCTGTGGGAATCGATGCTCGACCCGCAGTCGGCCGGACCGGGAGCGGCTCACTGAGCCGGCGCGGCCGCACCACCGCCTCCTACGACGAATCCGATGTCCGGGTACGTCCCGGGCGGAGTTCCCGGCCGCGAACCAAGACCCGCCCGGAACACCTGGACGCGCAACCGGCCATGGTCGTCTCGGTGGACCGGGGGCGCTGGGGGTGTGTGCTCGACGGCGATCCGCGGCGTCCGTTGGTGGCCATGCGGGCCCGGGAACTGGGACGCACCCCCATCGTGGTCGGCGATCGGGTCGAGGTGGTCGGCGACCTGTCCGGCCGGCCCGACACCCTCGCGCGGATCGTCCGGGTCACCGAGCGCACCACCGTGCTGCGGCGCACCGCCGACGACACCGATCCGTTCGAGCGGGTGGTGGTCGGTAATGCCGAGAAGTTGTTCATCGTGGTGGCGCTGGCCGACCCGCCGCCGCGCACCGGGTTCGTGGAGCGGACCATGGTGGCCGCCTACGCGGGCGGTCTGGAGCCGGTCCTGTGTCTCACCAAACACGACCTGGCCGGGGACTCGGAATTCGCGGCCGCGTTCGACGATCTGGACCTGACCATCGTCTACGCGGGGATCGACGATCCGCTCGACGCGGCACTGGCCCTGCTGACCGGCCATCTCACCTGTTTCCTGGGACATTCCGGGGTGGGGAAATCCACCCTGGTCAACCGGCTGGTTCCCGACGCCGAGCGGGCGGTCGGCGAGGTGTCCGGGGTCGGCAAGGGTAAACACACCTCCACGCAGTCGGTCGCGCTGGCGCTGCCGGGTGGCGGCTGGGTCATCGACACTCCGGGCATCCGGTCGTTCGGCCTCGCCCACATCACACCCGACGATGTGATCGCGGCCTTCACCGATCTCGCCACGGCGATCGAGGACTGCCCACGCGGTTGTACGCATCTGGGCCCGCCCGCCGATCCGGAATGCGCGCTGGACGAACTCCCGGACAAAGCGCGGCGAGTGGCCGCGATCCGCCGCCTGCTGGTCGCGCTGAACTCCAACGACCAGTGGTGAACACGCCGGTTACGGCAGCCGGGGCCAAGACACGGGCCGGAGAGCAGAAGGCGACGGTCGGACCCATCGCGGAGCGCTTTCACGAAACTGGTTCGGGCGCCAATATGGCCAGGGCGGCGGCGATTCGGCTCGCGCCGCGAGAGTCGGCGGGATCGACCAGCCATTGCAGGACCGCGCCGTTGATCAGGGAAAGCGCGACGGAGCCGATGATCACATACCTGTGGGCACGATGCCTCGAGCTCGACATCGGCCTCTTCGGAGTCGCCGAGTTCCCCGGCTATCCGGGCATGATCCCAGGAACATCGCTGGTCGATTGGGACACCGGCGAGCCGAACGCCCGCTACCACGCAACTAAACTCATGGTCGACCACACCAACCTCGGCGACCGGCTCGTGCCCACCATAACCGGAGCGCCCGGTTATCCCGACGCGCGCGTCCACGCGCAGGCCATCGTCGGTGCCGACGGGCGCCGCCGCGTCGTACTCGTGAACAAGCGAAGCCTGCCCGTAAACATCGAAATCGGCGACTGGAGCGAACGATCGACGCTGTACTCGGTCGACGCGTCGACGCCGACAGGCACACCGACAGCCCACGCCGTCCGAGGTGGTCGCCTGACGCTCCCTGCCCACGCCTCGGCCGTCCTCGTCATGGAATAACGGATCCAGGCACGTCACAGAACCGCGAACCCGCTGTTCAGCGGGTTCGCAATCCCGCATCGAGGACATCGGCGGGGCCGGCCGCGCCGTGATCCCGGCGGCCACCGAAGCCGATCGGAGCCTCCGCGAAGAACTCAACGCACCCGCGGGCACATTCGCACGCTGCGCGGCGAGCCGGTTCGGACCATGCCGCAGGCAGAGGTCGATTGAATAGTTTGTTATGGTTTAACCCTAACAAGGAGGTGCCCATGACCACCCTGAATTCGCTCCGGCTCTGCCTACTCGCCGGACTCCCGCCGATCCTGTCCGCCGTGCCCAACATCGTGTTGCTCGCCGCGGCGGCCGACCGGCTGCCCGATCCGCTGGCCACCCATTTCGCCGCCGACGGCGCCGACGGGTTCACCGGACGGGTACCGACGATGTTCGTCTCCGCCGGCCTGGGTCTCGGCCTGGGAGTCCTGTTCGCCGCGATCCTCGTGGTGGGGGCACGCACCAACGCACGCCGGGCCGATACTCCCCTGGACCCGATCCGGTCACTGGTCGCCACGGCCTGGGGCGTGGGCGGATTCGTCGGCGCGATCATGATGGCGGGCACCATCGCCAACCTGGACGCCGCCGATCCCGCGCGGGTCACGCTCTCGGGCTGGGCGTTCGCGGCCGCGGCGGTCGCCGGGTTGCTGTTCGCTGCGGCGGGCTGGCTCGCCGCACCGGCGAGCCCGGTGACGCCGGGTCCGGCACCGGCCGAACCCCTCGCTCTCGGCCGCACCGAACGCGTCAGCTGGTCACGACGGGCGGTGTCACCGTGGATGCTGCTGACCGGTGTGATCGCCGTACTCATGGGAGTGGTGGTCGGCTTCGTCGCCCAGCCGCTGACCGGGGTACTGCTGGCATTCACCGGGGTGCTGCTCGCACAACTGGCGCTGCTGCGGGTGGTCGTGGACCAGCACGGCCTCACCGTGGGGACCGGCTTGCTGGGCTGGCCCCGGTGGCGGCTGCGGCCCGGCGACATCACGGAGGTATCGGCCGACGACATCTCCCCCGTCCGGTACGGCGGGTACGGCATCCGGGTAATCCCGGGCGCCACGGCCGTGGTGCTCCGCGCCGGACCCGGCATCGTGGTGACCCGCCGCTCGGGGCGCCGGTTCGTGGTCTCGGTCGACGACGCCGGCACGGGCGCCGGTGTCCTGGCCGGTGTCGTCGAACGGGCGGACCGAACCCGGTGCTGATCCGTGTCGACCCGGCGCGGCCCGAACCGCTGGCCGACCAGATCGCGGCCTGTGTCCGGCGGGCGATCGCCGACGGTGACGCGCCCGCCGGCACCCGGCTGCCCGGCGCCCGGGAACTCGCGGCGTCGCTGGACGTGAGTATCCATACCGTGCTCGCGGGCTATCAGCGGTTACGCGACGAAGGGCTGATCGAACTGCGCCGCGGGCGCGGCGCCACCGTCCGCGCCGGGACACCGGACGGGCGGGCGGCCGTGATCGAACTCGCCCGGCAACTCGTGGCGGCCGCCCGTCGCATCGACCTCGACGAGACCGAACTGCTCGAACTCGTCCGCGCCGCCGCGCGCTGACCGTGCCGGCGAGCGCCCTCGGTGCGGAGCAGCCGGCCGGCGCCACGGCGGAACGCGCTGCTTCTCGGCCGCGGGGCTCAGCGCAGCTACGCGGCGAGCCCGGACGACGGAGCCCGGCGGCCGACCACCCTCGCGCCGACGAAGCCGACACCCCGCCGACCGGAGGTAGGCGAGACCGGCCGCAGGGCCGGCTCCGCCGGTTGCGGGCGCTGCCGCACGCCCGCCGCGGCGCTACCGGGCCCGCCGCGCCGTGTTGCTAGGCGCCCGCCGCGACCGGGGCGAACCGGCTCGTATGGCGGCCGAGCCCGTAGTGCCCGCGCAGCGTGCGCTCGGTGTACTCCGTGCGGAACAGGCCGCGCGCCTGCAGGATCGGGACCACCTGGTCGACGAAATCGATCAGGCCACCGGGCAGGTACGGGGGCATCACATTGAACCCGTCCGCGGCACCCGCCTCGAACCACGCCTGCAGATCGTCGGCGATCTGTTCGGGGGTCCCGGCGATGGTGCGATGTCCCCGGCCACCGCCAAGCGCGGCGATGAGTGCCCGCACGGTCAGCGACTCCCGGCCGGCCAGATCCTTGACCAGCTGGTATCGGCTCTTGTTGCCCTGGATCCGGTCGATCGGGGGCAACGGCGGCAGCGGCGCGTCGAGCGGATGGCCGGTCAGGTCCAGGCCGAGCATCTGAGAGAGCTGGCGCAGCGAGTACTCCGGGGAGATCAGATCGGTGAACTCCTGCTCGAGCCGCTTCGCGGCCGCCTCGGTCTCGGCGATGAACGGCACGATCCCGGGCAGGATCAGCACGTCGCCCGGATCGCGACCGTGGCCGGCGGCCAGCGCCTTCACCTCGCGATAGAACTCCCGCCCCGCCGGGATGGAGCGTTGCGCGGTGAAAACGGCCTCCGCGTAGCGACCGGCGAAATCCTTACCGCTGGTCGAGGAACCTGCCTGCACGAGCAGCGGGCGTCCCTGCGCCGACCGCGGCACATTGAGCGGGCCGCGCACCGTGAAGCGGTCCCCGTGGTGGTCGATCGTGTGCACCTTCGACGGGTCGGCGAATACCCCTGTCTCGGCGTCGAGCACGACGGCGTCGTCCTCCCAGGAGTCCCACAGCGCCGTCGCGGCATCGACGAACTCCGCTGCCCGCACATACCGGCCGTCGTGGTCGGGCACTTCGTCGTAGCCGAAATTGGCGGCTTCGTCGGCGGTCCCGGAGGTGACGATATTCCAACCGGCCCGCCCACCGCTGATCTGATCGAGCGAGGCGAATTTCCGGGCGAGGTTGTAGGGCTCGTTGTAACCGGTGGAGGCGGTGGCGATGAGTCCGACCCGCTCGGTCACCACCGCCATCGCCGACAGCAGGGTGATCGGTTCGAACACCGCCTGGGTGTTGCGCTCGATCCGCGGACCCACCGCGAGGCCGTCGGCGAAGAACACCGAATCGAGTTTGCCGCGTTCGGCGATCCGCGCGAGTTCCTGGAAATGGCCGACCCGCAGCACATCGCGCGCCTCGGTCCGCGGATGCCGCCAGGCCGCTTCGTGGTGGCCGACACCCATGAGGAACGCGTTGAGGTGGAGTTGGTGCGACATCACTACCTGTCTAGAGAGCTACGCGCCAGCGGGACAGCCGACGCTCGACGAACACGAGGACCGCGTTGAAGATCAGGCCGACCAGCGCGATGGCGATGATCCCCGCGTACATATCGGGGATCTGGAAGTTCAGCTGCGCGGCGGTGATCAGGTACCCGAGCCCGGCCTTCGCCCCGACCATCTCGGCCGCGATGAGCACCAGGATCGAGGACGCCGCGGCCATCCGCAGGCCGGTGAAGATGGTCGGTACCGCCGCCGGCAGCACCACCTTGTACACCAGCGCGATCTGGGAGAAGCCCAGCGAACGCGCGGATTTGACGAGCAGCGGATCGACCGTGCGCACCCCGGAGATGGTGTTGAGCAGGATCGGGAAGGTGCAGGCGTAGATCACCAGCGCCACCTTCGAGGTCTCGCCGATACCCAGGACGAGAATGAAGACCGGCAGCAGCGCCAGCGCCGCGGTATTGCGGAACAGTTCGAGGACCGGGTTGAGGAAATCGGCCACCGGCCGGTACCAGGCGATCGCGACCCCCAACGGGACCGCGATCGCCACCGCGATCACGAACCCGGTGAGCGCGCGGGACAGGCTGGTCGATACGTGCTCCCAAAGTTGCCCGTTACCGATCAGCTCGAAGAAGGTCGCGGCGACCTCGGTGAACGGCGGTAGGAAGACCTTGTCGACCAGTCCCACCCGGGGCGCGATCTCCCAGAGCGCCAGGAAGGCCAGGATCGCGACCGACGGTTTCGTCACCCGCCAGGCCAGCCCGGCCAGCCGCTGCACCGCCCGGCGGGCCGGGGGGCTCGCCGGCGCGGTGGGCCGGGCGAGTGCGGGCTCGGGCCCGGCGGCGCGCGGCGCGTCGAGAGTGCCGGCGGCGAGTGCGCTAGACATGCTGAACCTCTTCGGTCGTCGAGATATCGGCGAGTTCGAGCGAGTGAGCGCGTTCGACCTCGTCGTGTAGCAGGGACCAGATCCGGTGGCGGAGAGCACGGAACTCCGCGCCGGAGCGGATGTCCTCGGCGGTGCGATCGATGTCGACGTCGATCACCGTTTTGATCCGGCCGGGCCGGGAGGTGAGCACCGCTACCCGCTGACCCAGGTAGATCGCTTCGTCGATGCCGTGGGTGATGAACAGGATCGTCTTGCCGGTGCGCTCCCAGATACGCAGCAGTTCATCCTGCAGCGATTCCCGCGTCTGCGCGTCCAGCGCGGCGAACGGCTCGTCCATCAGCAGTACTTCGGGATCGAAGGCCAGGCTGCGGGCGATCGCCACGCGCTGTTTCATACCGCCGGACAATTCGTGCGGGTAGCGGTCGGCGAAACCGGCCAGGCCGACGAGTTCGAGGTAGTGCTCGGCACGCTCGCGCCGCGCCGCGCGCGGCACCCCTTTGGCCTCGAGCCCGAATTCGATATTGCGGCGGGCGCTGCGCCAGGGCAGCAACGCGTACTGTTGGAAAACGATCCCGCGGTCCAGGCCGGGCCCGGTGATCGGCGTGCCGTCGAGCAGGATCTGCCCGGAGGTGGGGGTGCTCAGGCCGCCCAGCAGGTCGAGCAACGTGGATTTGCCGCAACCACTGGGGCCGACGAGAACCAGGAACTCACCCGCGGCGAGGTCGAGAGTGATGTCCTCGATGGCGGACAGCTCGGTCTGCTGACCCCGGATCGGGAATCTCTTGCTCACCTGAGCCAGGCGAAGTTTGGGTGTGCTGCTCATTTGTCACCGGCCAATGGTTGTCCGTCAGGTGCTGGGGCTCCCGCAATGGTGCGGCCGTGGCTCCGAAGTCTGAACCATTTGCGTCAGCGCGAGTCGAACACGCCGACCGGAGCCGCATCCCGCACCTGTGTTCCGCCGGTACCGCCCGGGCACCGATCGCCGCAGGGGCGAGGCCGAGCGGCATCGAATTCACCTGTGCGCCATAGGATATTTACGGTCCCCCGATGTAATACGGAGGTGTGTTCGGCGCGCTCGCCGGACGCACGCGTGGAGCGCTTCGCGGCGGTCCGGTCTCCGAGGGAAGGTCAGTTCCGATGGTTCAAGAGCCCGGCACCTGGGCCGGTCTGAAACAGGAGGCATCCCAGGACCTGCTGTATTTCGACCCCGCCGCCGCGGTCACCGGCGCCGAAGCCGCCAAACGCCTGGTCGACCAGTTGCTGCGCGCGCGAGAGGCGATCCAGAACGAGAAGCTCGACGATATGGTGAACATCGCCGGGAATTTTCTGACCTCGGGTATCAACCTCACCGGAATATACGAACAGCGCGCCGAACGCTTGTACACGGTGCTACAGGACCACGTCAATATCGCCCGGGAAATGGGTGAGGCATTTGTTCAAGCCGGCCTGTACTACCGCAGAACGGAGTCGGCGAACGCGGACAACCTTGCGCTCGACGAGCTCGCCGACTTTCACATTCCGTATGAACCCACATCGCCGGATCTGAGCCTGGACAGCGGCGATACCCGGTACGACGATCTTCCCCGGCCCATCGGTGGATTGCAGGACGCGGGCTTCGACGGAACAGCCGACGATATCCATGTGCAGTCCGCATACGGCCTGCCCAGCGAGCTCACGAACTATGAGGGCCGCCAGGAGTCGATCTCACCGGACACCGTCGGGCTGGAGGAGAGTACCTCGCTCGGCTTCACCACTTTCCGGGGACTCGCCCGTGACCTGCCCGGCGATGTGACGAATACGTACAACGCGGCCCTCGCGTGGTGGCGGCTGGCCGGCCATGTGAAATCCGAACTGGAGAAATTCGACGGCGCGATCGAGAGTATCCAGGACAAATGGCTCGGCCTGGCCGCGGACCGGGCGCGGACGGCGACCAAGAACTACGTGGACTCCATCGGCCCGCTGTGGAATTCGATGTTCTCGATGAGCGAGAACCTGCACTACACCTCGGAATGGCTGCGTCGCACCCAACTGTCGATGCCACAGGAAGATTTCACATTCCGCAGTCTGTCGGTCGAGCAGACAGTGCTCACGCGGTATCGCGAGGAGTGGGTCAAGCATTACGCGAATGGCATGACCAACACCCTGGCGGAGATGCCGGTGATCGAAGGGCCGATCGCCGAACCCGGACCGCCATCCAATAGCGGCAACGGCGACGGCAGCGGGAACGGCAACGGCCATGGCAGCGGCAGCGGGGACGGCAACGGCTATGGCAGCGGGAACGGCCATGGCAACGGCAGCGACAACGAACAGACCCCCGAAGGGGCATACGACGAGGGCTACGACGACGGGTACGAGCAAGGCTTCGCGGACGGTTCCCGGCAGGGCCAGGGCGAAGGCACCGGTCAAGGCCAAGGCGAAGGCAGTGGTCAGGGTCAGGGCGCTGGTCAGGGTCAGGGCGCTGGTCAGGGTCAGGGTCAGGGCGAAGGCAGTAGCCAAAGCCAAGGCAGCGGCCAAGGCCAAGGCCAAGGCAGCGGCCAAGGTGGCGACCAAGGCCAAGGTGGTAACCAGGGCGGAAACACCCCAGGCGGTGGCGAAGAAACGCCTCATGTCCCCAGCTACGACGAAGCCGAGTACGGCTCCGGCGGCCGGCCGGCCGGTGATACCTCCCAGGAACCCACCGAGAGCGAAAACGGCGGCCAACCCGTCCCGGGCATCCCGACGCCGGTCACCGGTACCACCATGCCGAAGAACCCCACCGCCGCCGATGTACTCGGCAGGCTCACCGGCATCCCCACATCACTATTGCCCGATGCCCTGAAGAACATCCCGATCACCGGTCAGAACGGCAAGCCCCCGACCCTCGCCGACGCCTTGTCGAAGATCACCGGCATCCCCGTCGACGAGATGCCGCAGGAATTGCAGGACACCTTGCTGGCGGAGCTGTACTCGGAGGACTCACCGTACGGATCGGACTCCACACTGTTCGGCGCCGAGGCAGTGCCATCCGGGGTCGACGGGGTAGTGCCCGCCGGGGACGAGAGCGGAACCGATCCGGAATCGGCGCTTTCCGCCCTGCTCGGCACGGACCCCGGCGCGCTGCCCGCCGGGGATCCCGCCGGGCAGAGCCAGAACGCCCTGGACCGGTTGATCAATATGCTGACCCAGGGAATCCAGGCATTCTCCCTGAGTGGCGCCGGCACGATGCCGGGAATGGAGGAATTCGCGCAGATGCTCGATCCGGCGCAACTGCAGGAGCATTTGAGCGGGATGCTGGAGCCGGAGCCGGAGCCGACCCAGCCGGCGATGGGCGGGGTCCCCGGCGGCGCCGGTCTGCCGGCCGGCGATGCAGGACCCCCGGCGCTCGCCCCGTATCCGGGATCCGAACCCGGCCACAGCACCTTCCCCCGGGCCTCCCTCCCCAGTCCGGGTCTCGAACTCGCCGGATACTCGGGGACGCCGGGTGGCTCGAATCCCGGCGGAACTCCCGGGATGCCGATGATGGGCGCGCCGGGCGCGGGGGCCGGCGCGGCCAGTACGCCCGGGCAGAGCGGTAACCACACCCCGGCCGAGTTCCTCACCTCTCGTGCGAATCTGGACGAGGTTTTCGAGGACACGCCGTCCAAGGTGCGGCCGGTGATCGAACAGTGATTCGTACCTGGGAATTGACCGATCTGGAATTCGTCGTGTTGTGTGCGGAATTCCGGCAGGGTGGGTTACCGGAGCCGTTCACCTACACCAGCCGGACCCGGCTCGCCGCGGACTACCGCATCGAGAAGGCCGAAGCGCTACGCACGCTGCACGACCGCGACGATTCCGATCTCTACGCCATGGCCGATGCCATCTCGCGTCCGGATGTCACGATCACGGCGAAGGCCTGGAACGATCAGGACGCCGAGGAGCCCGCCGGCTGGATTCGGGTGCACGCGGTCCGGCAGCGGGCGCGTGGTTTCGTGATCACCCAGCGCCCCGGCGAAACCGTTTGGCACAGCGGCGGTTTCGATGTGACCGCCTGTGATCCGCACGCCCTCGCCGAATCGGTCCTGGCCGAACTGCCGGTGGCGCCGGCCGGCCGGATGCCGCAGATCACCCTGGTCGATCCGGCGACCGCGCCGGATACCCGGCCGTACATCCCGCTGATCTCCGACGATGACGAAGCCGAGGACGACGAGGCCTACCGTAGCGCGGCCTTTCTCGCGGCGCCCGCGACCGCGGCCGGGACGATCCAGGTCTTCCAAGGCCGCTCCATGTTCGGGCCGCGCGGCCGAGTGGATATGGGGATGCGCTGGCGGGATCTGCCCGACGACGGACGCTATGTGATCCCGATGAACCAGGACGTAGAGGTAGCGACCGGAATGGGCACCAAACGAATGATCGAATGGACCCAGGACCAGGTCGCCGAGGTGCTCCTGCGGCTGGACCGGAATTTGGAGCACGAGGAGTAGCGCGCGGTGGGTCCGCTTCCCCCGCCTGCGTCCGACGGGCCCCCTCGACCTCGCCGTCGGCGAGGTCGAGGGCAATGGTGTCGATCGCGGCGAGTCGGCCTGCCGGCCGGGGAAGCGGGGCTTCCCGGTCAGCTGATCCGGGCAGAGCCGGCTTCAGCGCTCATTTCGCACCGGCCAGAGCGTGTCCGTCGGGACCGCTGTCGGCGGGGTAGGTGCCGTTGGCGTACGGGTTGTACTCGTTGGTGTAGAGGTCGCGGGCCGCGAGCTTGCCCTCGTCGAGTTCGCCGTTGCGGACCAGCCAGTCGATCCAGATCTGCAGTTCGCGTTCGGCGATCACCGCGCCCGGTACCGGGATCCCGGAACTGCGCCAGTACTTCACGGGTTCGGCGCTCTCCGTGCGGCCCCGCGTGTGGATGATGTCCAGGAAGCGGGCCACCACCTCTTCCCGCGGATGGACCTGGGTCCAGCGGATGGCCCGCGCGGTGCCCTGGACGAAATCGCGCACCGCCTCGGGGTTGGCGGCGATGAAATCGTCGCGCATCACGTACGTGCCGTAACTGAACGCGCCGAACAGGTCCCGGTCGGTGAACAGGGCCCGGATACCGCCCCGTTCGAGGGCGCTCTCCCGCTGGATCGAATTCAACGTGGCGACATCGATCTGCCCCTCGCGCAGCGCCTGCTCGGTGTTCACCGGCGGTACCACCACCAGCTGCACCGACTCGAGCTCGTCCGGAGTGAGTCCCTGCTGGGCCAGCCATTCGCGGGTGAGAAATTCGTGATGCGCACCGAGGGTGTTCATCCCGATCTTCTTGCCGATCAGGTCGCGGGCCGACCGGATCGGGCTGTTCTCCAGCACGTAGTACCCGGTGTACTCGTGCGCGTCGGCACCGTAGGAGCTGAGCACCGAAGTGATGGGCGCACCGGCCGCGTTGAGCTTGACGACGGCACCGTTGAACGCCGACCCGAATTCGATCTCGCCGGTGGCCGCCGACTGGATGTCCTGCGGACCGCTGGTGGTATCGCCGACCCACTCCAGCTGGATCTTGTCGAAGTAGCCGAGGTCGGCGGCCAGTTCGTGAAATCCCACCTTCCCGGCCCAGCCCTGATAGCGCAGGATGGTCTTCCCGTCGGCTGTGCGCGCGGCCTCGCCGCCCGCACCACACGCACACAGCAGCATCAGCAGGGCGGTGACCACCGCGACGCACGCGACGGCCCTCGGCCGTCGGTGACTCCGTGTCGTATCCGGACGTACTGGCATGGGTTCTGTCCCTTGTGATGTGGTTGCGCTGCCCGGATATCGTGCGGTCCACGCACGCGGCTGCGAACCCTTTGCCTCGAGCCGAGTCCAAACATGCGCCCTCATCCGGCACGGCCCAGGGCGCGCGAACACCGGGAACACACCTGGTCAACACATATTCCCGGAGATCGATCGGGCAAATTGATGGGATGTTCGGCGACGCACGGCGAATCAGCAAACCGTCGGCTTCGCGCCGCGTTAATATGCGGCGCGCACCGAAGTTATTCGGCCGAGACGACGCCGAGACGTCGGCGCGACAGTCCGGGCCCGAGCCGTCATGGCGGGCCCCGCTGCCCCACCA
The DNA here is from genome assembly GCF_040654015.1 of Nocardia sp. NPDC050799. Taxonomy (NCBI): domain Bacteria; kingdom Bacillati; phylum Actinomycetota; class Actinomycetes; order Mycobacteriales; family Nocardiaceae; genus Nocardia; species Nocardia sp. NPDC050799. Next base: position 28,009 of record NZ_JBFAHF010000047.1, on the reverse strand, counting down.
TCCCGTCCCGCACCAACGAACACAGAAGGAACGATGCTCAAAATTCTGGCCATCGGCGCGGTCACGGCCGCGCTCGTGTTCGGCAGCTTCTCCAGTGCCTCGGCACACCCTCCCGGCGTCTCGCGGCCGGGCTCGGCGGGTGTGCACAGCCCGGCGGGCAAGGACGATTCCGTCGCGCAGCTACCCTTCACCGACCGAGAATTCCTCCGCGCCAGTGCGTTCGACGACGAAACCCGCCAGCTCCAGGACGCGGCGATCGCCCTCGCGCACGCCCAGTGCGATTACCTCGGCAATTCCGGCAACACCCCGGCGAACCGCACCTATCTCGCCGAGGAAGCACGGCCGTTCGTGGAGTACCCCTACCTGTTCCTGGAAGCCGCGGTCGGCGCCTACTGCCCACAGCACTCCCTGCTGGGCTGAGCGGCAAGCCCACGCGGGCATTCGGATACCCCTCCGACACGACGGCGCCGCGCCCGGTATCCGGGAGCGGCGCCGCCTGTTTCGAAATCAGTGCTTACGACGGGTCTTGGGGCCCCGGCCCTGTTTCGTCTGCGCCCGGGCCGCCTCGCGACGTTCCCGCCGGGTGCCCTGGGTCGGCCCATCGGAGCCGTACTCTTCCTCATCGCTGTGCACCGCGGCCCGACCGCCCTCGTCCGGCCCCGAGTAGCTCAGACCCCGCGGGCCCGAATCGTCGATACCGCGGGCGCGCAGCGCCGGCGGCGCACCGTTGAGGATCGGCAGCTTCTCGGTGGGGTACTGGCTCTCCGGCGGCACCGGCTGCGAGCCGATCGGGGAACGCAGACCCTGGCCCACCTGGACACCGTCGGGTTGCGGCTGCTGGACCTCCACCTGGACGTTGAACAGGATGCCGACGGCGTCCTCCTTCAACCCCTCCAGCATGTTGGCGAACATATCGAAACCCTCGCGCTGGTATTCCACCAGCGGATCGCGCTGAGCCATCGCGCGCAGGCCGATGCCTTCCTTCAGGTAGTCCATCTCGTAGAGATGCTCGCGCCACTTCCGGTCCAGCACCGACAGCAGCACCTGGCGTTCCAGGGTGCGCATACTGCCCTCGCCGGCCAGGCCGTCGATCTCGGACTCGCGCTGCTCATAGGCGGCGTGCGCGTCGTCGAGGAGGGTTTCGAGCAGATCCTCGCGGGTGATCTCCCCGGCCTCGCCGACCTCGGTCTCACCGGTGATGTCGCGGTGATTCAGGCTCACCGGATAGAGCGTTTTCAGCGCGCCCCACAGCTTGTCGAGATCCCAGTCCTCCACATAGCCCTCGGCGGTGGCGCCGTCCACGTAGGCGGTGATCACATCGGTGATCATGCTCTGGACCTGGCCCTCCATATCCTCGCCGCGCAGGATCTGGTTGCGCTCCTCGTAGATGATGGTGCGCTGCTGGTTCATCACCTCGTCGTACTTGAGCACGTTCTTGCGGATCTCGAAGTTCTGCTGCTCGACCTGGGTCTGCGCGCTCTTGATGGCCTTGGAGACCATCTTCGCCTCGATCGGCACATCGTCGGGCAGGTTGAGCCGGGTCATGATCGACTCCAGTGCCGCGCCGTTGAAACGGCGCATGAGCTCGTCGCCGAGCGAGAGGTAGAACCGCGATTCACCCGGGTCGCCCTGGCGGCCGGACCGGCCGCGCAACTGGTTGTCGATACGCCGGGAATCGTGGCGCTCGGTACCGAGCACGTAGAGACCGCCGGCCTCCTTCACCGCCTCGGCGTCCTCGGCGACCTGCTTCTTCACCTTCTCCAGCGCGTGGAACCAGTTGGCCTGGTATTCCTCGGGGGTGTTCACCGGATCCAGGCCCTGCTGGCGCAGCAGGGTGTCGGTGATGATGTCGGGGTTGCCGCCGAGCACGATATCGGTACCGCGGCCGGCCATATTCGTCGCGACGGTCACCGTGCCGGGGCGGCCCGCCTCCGCGATGATCTGCGCTTCCTTCTCGTGGAACTTCGCGTTCAGCACATTGTGCGGGACACCGCGCTTGGTGAGCTGCTTGGACAGATACTCCGAACGGTCCACGCTGGTGGTACCGATCAACACCGGCTGGCCCGCCTGGTGGCGTTCCACCACGTCGTCGACCACGGCGTTGAACTTCGCCTCTTCGGTCTTGTAGATCAGGTCGGCCTGGTCGATACGGATCGGCGGCTTGTTGGTCGGGATCGGGATGACACCCAAGCTGTAGATCTGATGCAGCTCGGCCGCCTCGGTCTCGGCGGTACCGGTCATCCCGGAGAGCTTGTCGTAGAGGCGGAAGTAGTTCTGCAACGTGATGGTGGCCAGGGTCTGGTTCTCCGGCTGGATCTCGACCCCTTCCTTGGCCTCGATCGCCTGGTGCATGCCCTCGTTGTAGCGGCGGCCGACCAGGATGCGCCCGGTGAACTCGTCGACGATGATCACCTCACCGTCGCGGACGATGTAGTCCTTGTCCTTGGTGTAGAGCTCCTTGGCTTTCACGGAGTTGTTCAGGTAGCTCACCAGCGGGGAGTTGGCGGCCTCGTAGAGATTGTCGATACCGAGCTGGTCCTCGACGAATTCCACACCCGCTTCGTGCACGCCGATGGTGCGTTTCTTGATATCGACCTCGTAGTGGAGATCTTTCTTGAGAAGCGGTGCGATTCGGGCGAATTCGGCATACCACTTGCTGGAGGCGTCGGCGGGGCCGGAGATGATGAGCGGAGTACGCGCCTCGTCGATCAGAATCGAGTCGACCTCGTCGACCACGGCGAAATTGTGGCCGCGCTGGACCAGATCGTCCAGCGAATGCGTCATATTGTCGCGCAGATAGTCGAAGCCGAATTCGTTGTTGGTGCCGTAGGTGATATCGGCGCCGTAGGCCGCGCGCCGCTGCGGCGGCGTCATACCGGACAGGATCGCGCCCACCTCGAGCCCCAGGAAGCGGTGCACCCGGCCCATCCACTCGGAGTCGCGTTTGGCCAGGTAGTCGTTGGTGGTGACGATGTGGACGCCGTCGCCGCTGATCGCGTTCAGGTAGGCCGGGAGCACCGAGGTCAGGGTTTTGCCCTCACCGGTCTTCATCTCGGCGATATTGCCCAGATGCAGCGCCGCGCCACCCATGATCTGCACTCTGTAGTGCTTCTGCTGCAGCACCCGCCACGAGGCCTCGCGCGCCACCGCGAAAGCCTCGAGCAGCAGGTCGTCCAGCGATTCCCCATCGGCATACCGCTCGCGGAATTCATCGGTCTTGGCGCGCAGCTCGGTATCGGTGAGGTCCTCGTAGTCGCCCTCGAGCCCGATCACCTCGTCGGCGAGATGGGAGAGGCGCTTGACCATGCGACCCTCACCAAAACGTAGCAACCTCGTCAGTGTCAGCGCAGGCACGAGTCTCGTCAGTCCTCTGGGTCGGTTTCGGCTCCGATGTCGGCGGCGCGCGGCCCGGCGACGGGCCACGAAGCCGCAGCTTGCTTCATGGTAATGCGGCTCCCATGGTAGGCGCCGCCGTGTACCCGGCCAGTGTGCCTCGTTCGACATTCACCGGCCGGCCGGGGCCCGCGCCCGGCTATATCACCGCGACCTCGCGCGCAAGCCTCCCGATTACATATCGGAATATCACACACAATGGTGCGGGAACAGGTACCACCTGGTCACAATGGAGACCGGATTCCTGACTCCGAAGGAGCAGACATCAGGGTGATAGCGAAGCTGACACCGCAGGACGCGGACTTCTTCCGGCTGGAATCGACCACCCACCCGGTACACATCGGGTCGCTGGCCGTTCTCGACAACACCGGCGACGACGGCGAGCCGATCCTCGACTACCAGGCGCTGGTCGATCTGGTCGAGTCACGCCTGCCGCTGGTGCCCCGGTATCGCCGCAAAGTGCGCGAGATCCCGCTGTCGCTGGGGCGCCCGGTCTGGGTGGAGGACAGCCGCTTCGATATCACCTACCACCTGCGTCGTTCCGCCCTTCCCACGCCGGGCAGCGACGAGCGGCTCTACGACCTGGTCGCCCGGCTGGGTTCCCGGCCGCTCGACCCGGGACACCCGCTGTGGGAGATGTACCTGATCGAGGGGCTGAGCGGGGGGCGGTGCGCCATCTACACGAAATCGCACGCCGCCCTGGTCGACGGGCGCGCCGCGCTGGAGATCGGCCATGTCGTCGTGGACGGGGCCGAGTCCCCGCGCGAGATAGCGGACGACGCGTGGATCCCCCGCCGCGAACCCAGCGACACCGATCTCCTGCTGGGTGCCCTCGGGCATCTGGTGGCCCAGCCCGGTTCGGCGGTAGAGGTGCTGCGCGAGGTGGGCGCGGGCACCGCCGGATTGATCGGCGCGGCCGGACGGACGGTGGAGAGCGCGGTGACGGCGGTGCGCTCGGCCGCCAGCGGCACCCCGGACAGTCCGCTGAACACGCGCACCTCCCGGCAGCGCCGATTCACCGTCGCGGTCACCGAGCTCGACGACTACAAACGGGTGCATCAGCAGGCCGGCTGCACGATCAACGATGTCGTGCTGGCCGTGGTCACCGGCGCGCTGCGCAATTGGCTGCTGTCGCGGAACAAGGGCCTGACCGAATCGAGCGTGCTGCGCGCGGTCGTGCCGATGTCGGGCTACAGCGGGGAACCGGGCACCGGGCGCACCCTGCCCAGCGGGATCACCCCGTTCCTGATCGACCTGCCGGTCGGCGAGCCCAGTCCGGTCATGCGGCTGTCCCATATCGCCCATGCCACCGCCGAGGACGCCCGCGGCCGGCACGGCGTGCGGGCCTCGACCCTGGTACACCTCGCCGGGTTCGCTCCGGCCAGCCTGCACGCGATGAGTGTGCGGGCGGCGAGTACGTTCGCAGACCATACGTTCAATCTGGTGATCACCAACGCGCCGGGCCCGCAGACGCCGATGTTCGTCGGCGGCGCGCGGATGCTGGAGATGTACCCGGTTTCGCCACTGCTGCGCAACCAGGCGACGAGTATCGGGATCACGTCCTACGACGGGCGGGTCTGCTACGGACTCAACGCCGACCGCGAGGCGATGGCCGATATCGGGGTGCTGGCCGCGTCGGTGCCCGAATCGATGGAGGAGTTACTCGGTGCCTGCCTCTGACCGCAAGACCATGCGCGTGTACGTGCCGGCCACCGTGCCGATGCTGCGCGAGCTCGTGGACAAACGCGTGCTGCACGCGGTCGGCGGGACGGCTTTCGCGCTCACGCCCGCGCTCCGCGAGGCCTATGCCTCGGGCGACGACGAAGAACTGGCCGAGGTCGCCATGGCCGAGGCCGCGCGCGCGGCACTGCGGCTGCTGGCCGAGGAGGTCCACGGTTCCACCACCCCGATGTACCGCCGCGCGGTCATCGCGGTGGACGTGGAGGGCGCGACCCTGCGCCCGGACCTGGACGACGCGGTGGTGAAACTGGACGGGCCGATCGAGTACGAGCGGATCGCGTCGGTTCATCTGGACCTGGCCGAAGCCGAACCGGCGGTGGCCGAGGCGGTCGACAATGTCGATGCCGCCGACCTCGGTGACGAGGACGCCGAGTTCATACTGGGCGACGCCGAGGACCATCAACTGGCCTGGTACGCCACCCAGGAACTGCCGTTTCTCGTCGAGCTGCTGTGAGCCCGCGCTTGTGACCGGGGACCGCCGGCACGGCCGCTCGCTGTGAGCCGCAACCGGGTCCGCCGACGCCCTTCACCTGGGCTCCCGCGACAACCTACGATGCCGTAACCTGGTGCCACGGCGCGCCCCGGGCGCGGAGACCACAGGAGAAGAACAGCGCAAATGGGCAGGAAACCGAACGCGATGACGGTGCGCGGTGTCAAGAACTGGCTGGAGGCACCGGCGGCCGGTATCGCGGAACGCGGCGGCAAACTGAATCTGCTGCGAGGGGCGGTGGCGCGGGTCACCACGCCCCTGTTGCCCGACGACTATCTACATCTGGCCAACCCGCTGTGGTCGGCGCGGGAACTGCGTGGCCGGGTCGTCGATGTCCGCAAGGAAACCGCCGATTCGGCGACGCTGGTGATCAAACCCGGCTGGGGCTTCGACTTCCGGTACGAACCCGGGCAGTACATCGGTATCGGGATCCTGGTGGAGGGTCGCTGGCATTGGCGGTCCTATTCGCTCACCAGCCCGCCCGAGTGGGACGACCCCCGCTACGGCAAGAAGGTCATCGCCATCACAGTGAAGGCGATGCCGGAGGGTTTCCTGTCCAGCCACCTGGTCAACGGGGTGTCGACCGGGACGATCGTCCGGCTGGCCGCCCCGCAGGGCGCGTTCGTGCTGCCGTCGCCGCCGCCGCCGAAGGTGCTGTTCCTGACCGCCGGGTCCGGCATCACCCCGGTCATGTCGATGCTGCGCGCCCTCGATCGCCGCGACGCGGTGACCGATGTGGTGCACATCCATTCGGCGCGGACCGCCGAGGACGTGATGTTCGCCGCCGAACTCGACGCACTGCACGCGCGGCATCCCGGATTCGTCTCCCATATCCACCTCACCGGCGAGAAGGGCAAATTCGCCACCGCCGCCCTGGACGAGCTCTATCCCGATTGGCGGGAGCGCCAGGCCTGGGCGTGCGGTCCCCTGGGCATGCTCGACGAGGTCGAGAAACACTGGCAGCAGGCCGGCCTCGAATCGGCGCTGCACGTGGAACGGTTCGAGGTGGAGCGGTCGGCGACCACCGAGGGCGGCACCGTCACCTTCGGCAAAAGCGGCCGCACGGTCACCGTGGACGGCGCCACCACCCTGCTGGAAGCCGGTGAATCCGCCGGTGTTCAGCTGCCGTTCGGCTGCCGGATGGGTATCTGCCAGACCTGTGTGGTCACCTTGAGCTCGGGACATGCCCGCGATCTGCGCAACGGCACGGAGCGGTTCGAAGGAGAGAAGGTGCAGACGTGCATCTCCGCCGCGGCGGGTGACTGCACACTGGAGGTGTGACCGGAGACGTTCACCCGGAGATCGGCACCTAGCGGTACGCTCGGGGTGAACACAGGTTGCTTCCCATTGCGGGAAGATTTCCGAAACTCTCTTCCGGTTTCCGCCCCCGGTCCGACACGGACCGGCCTTGTGGACGGAGTGTCCACATAAGAACGCACGGCCGGAGCGATGGCGGAGGTACGCCTGTTCCGACCTCGTCTTCGCAGACAGCGCTTACAGAAGGGACGCCGGTGGCCATCACCGACATCAGAGCCTTTGCCCACCTGACGGCCGAAGATGTGGAGATGCTGGGGCAAGAGCTCGACACGATCCGGCGGTCGGTCGAGCAATCCCTGGGCGAGCGGGACGCACGCTACATCCGGCGCTCCATCGCCGCGCAGCGCGGGCTGGAACTGGCCGGCCGGGCCGTGCTGTTCGGTAGCCGCAACCGCTGGGCCTGGGTGGCCGGCACCGCCATGCTCTCGGTGGCCAAGATCATCGAGAACATGGAGCTGGGCCACAACATCAGCCACGGTCAGTGGGACTGGATGAACGATCCGGAGATTCACTCCACGAACTGGGAATGGGATATGACCGGCCCGTCGGCGCAATGGCGGCGGGCGCACAATTATTCCCATCACACCTACACCAACGTGCTGGGCAAGGATGAGGATCTCGGCTTCGGCATCTTGCGGATGACCCGCGACGAACCGTGGCGGCCGGTGCACCTGGTGCAGCCGATCGCCAATATCATCTTGGCCGCAGCGTTCGAATGGGGCATCGCTCTGCATGATTGGGGGATCGAGAAAGAGCTCTCCGGAACACCGGCCAACCAGCTCTTCTCCGAACCGAACAAACTGTTCGGCCGCAAGATCGCCCGGCAGGTGGCCAAAGATTTCCTGCTCTATCCTGCGGTCACCGGGCCCGCCTTCATGTCGACCTTGAAGGCGAACGCCACCGCGAACCTGGTCCGCAATCTGTGGGCCTACGCGGTGATCTTCTGTGGCCATTTCCCCGACGGCGCGGAGAAGTTCACCGAGGAACAGCTCGCGGGCGAGACGCCCGGTGAATGGTATCTGCGGCAGATGCTCGGTAGCGCGAACTTTTCCGCCGGTCCGGTCATGGGTTTCATGAGCGGGAATCTGAGCTACCAGATCGAACACCATCTCTTCCCGGATCTGCCCAGCAACCGCTACCCCGAGGTCGCGGTCGGTGTGCGCGAACTCTGCGAGAAATACGATCTGCCCTACACCACCGGATCGCTGGGCAAGCAATATCTGCTCGCCTTCCGCACCATTCACAAGCTCGCTCTGCCCGACCGATTCCTGCGCCGTACCGCCGACGATGCGCCGGAGACCTCCTCCGAACGCAAGTTCGCCGGGGTCACCTTGCACGCGGGGCCGGAGAACCGGCCGTGGAGTATCGACCCGGCCACCGGAAAGCGCCGCGGCCTGCGCTGGGCGTTGCACGAGGCGAAAATCGCGCTGCGCGCCAAAGCCGAGCAGGAAAAGGAAATGCTGCGCAGCGCCGAGCGCAGCCTGCGGGCCAAGGCCCGGCAGGAGCAGGACCTGCTCCGGCGGGCCCGGCACGCACTGCGAAAATCGCAGCGTTCCTACTCGGCCTGAACGGCCCGTCCGATTCCGGAAAAATAATCGCGTGGCGGGTGTAACACGGCCGCCACAGCGGACTATCATCCACAACGAGGCCCGAATGTGACGCACGGGTGCGCTGTTTCACCCCGTCTATCATTCGACTTTGGGACCCGCAATAGGGCGCACACCACATTTTTTCCGCAAATCCCCAAACCTACGGTGTCGTAACTTACGGTAGGGTAGCCGCCATGGCTATTTCGGACGTCAAGGAATACGCGCATCTCACCGAGGCGGATGTGGAGGCTCTCGGAGCCGAGTTCGACGCGATTCGCCGGGACATCGAATCGACCCGGGGCGCGCGCGATGCCCGATACATTCGCAATGTCATCAGGCTCCAGCGTGCGCTCGAGATCAGCGGCCGGACGGTCCTGTTCGCCGGTTTCCTACCCCCGGCCTGGTTGGCCGGCGTGGCGTTGCTGGGCACCGCCAAGATCATCGAGAACATGGAGATCGGGCACAATGTGATGCACGGTCAGTGGGACTGGATGAACGATCCGGAGATCCACTCCAGCCACTGGGAATGGGACAACGCGGGCCCGTCCAAGCACTGGAAGCACACCCACAACTACCTGCACCACAAGTACACCAACGTGCTGGGAATGGACGACGATATCGGCTACGGCCTGCTGCGGGTCACGCGCGATCAGCGCTGGAAGCCGTTCAATATCGGTAACCCGGTCTACAACCTGGTACTGCAATCCCTGTTCGAATACGGCGTCGCGATCCAGCACCTCGAACTCGGGAAACTGGCCGCCGGAAAGTTCGCACCGGGCAGCCAGGAACGGGCGGAATTCGACCGCAAGGTCGACGAGGTCCTGGCCAAGGTCAAGAAACAGGCGCTCAAGGACTACGTCGTCTACCCGCTGCTGACCGGGCCCTCGTTCTTCCACACCCTCACCGCCAATCTCACGGCGAACGTGATCCGCAATGTCTGGTCCAACGCGGTCATCTTCTGTGGCCACTTCCCCGACGGCGCCGAGAAATTCACCAAGGCCGATATCGACGACGAATCCCAGGCCCAGTGGTACCTGCGGCAGATGCTGGGCAGCGCCAATATTTCCGGCGGCAAGCTCACGCACTTCATGACCGGCAATCTCAGCCACCAGATCGAGCACCACCTGTTCCCCGATCTGCCCAGTAACCGCTATGCCGAGGTCGCGGTCCGGGTGCGCGAGCTGTGCGACAAATACGACCTGCCGTACACCACCGGCTCGCTGCCGGTGCAGTACTTCAAGGCCTGGCGCACCATCCTGAAACTGTCCCTGCCCAACAAATACCTTCGCCACACCGCCGACGACGCCCCCGAAACGGCCTCGGAACGGAAATTCAACGGGCAGGCAACGTCCACGTTCGATCCCCTCACCGGAAAGCGCCGGGGCCTGCGCACGGCGATCGCCGAAGGCCGTCGCCGGCTCCGTCGCCGCTCGGTCGCCCTGGCGGGCTGATTTTCCGGCGGCGGGATCGCAGGCCGGAGCTTCGGCCCGCCCTGTGATCCCGCCGCACCCGGCTCCCCCACCTCTCCGACCGGGCACAACGCTCCCATGGCTCCAGCGAGACCCGAGCACTCGGCAAAACTCCACCTGATCACCTGGTCACCTGATCACCGCGGACAGCCAGCGGTCTGTCGGTGCCGGCCTCGGCCCTGCTGCTGGAACCGGGTCGCAACCTGGTCATGGACTCGTTCGGTGAGAGCGCCGAGGTGCAGCTGGTGGCGACCTCTCGGTGCCGAGTTCAGCGGGGCCCACAAAGGGTCGAGGCCCGTCCCGCCGTTCAGGCCCGAAGTGCGTGCGGCGAAGCCGCGAGTCTCGGGCGCTGAACGGCGGGGCCTTCGGGGGCCTCGACCCCGCGACGCCGAAGGCGGCGCAGATAAGCACAGCCCCGCCCCCTGTCACCGGAGGCCGGATAGAACAATAGTGCTGTGTGTGCAGCGGAGATGAGCGTTTACGAAGCCATCCGGACCCGCCGGGATGTGCGGGCGGAATTCACCGGGGAACCCATCGACGAGACCACACTGTGGCGGATCCTCGGGGCGGCGCACTGCGCCCCCAGCGTCGGTAATTCGCAGCCCTGGGATTTCGTGATCATCCGTAATCGGGCGACATTGCGGACATTCGCTGCCCATGTGGCCGAGCGGCGGCGCGACTTCGCGCGTTCGCTGCCCGCCGATCGGGCACGGACGTTCGCGCCCATCAAGATCGAGGGGATCGAGGAGAGCGGCACCGGCATCGTGGTCGTCCACGACGACGCGCGGGGCGGGTCGCAGGTGCTGGGCCGGGCGACGGTACCCGAAACCGGTTTGTACTCCACAATTCTCGCGATCCAGAACCTGTGGCTGGCGGCTACCGCCGAGCGGGTGGGGGTGGGCTGGGTGTCGTTCTACGACGAGGCCTTCCTCACCGACCTGACGGACCTGCCCCCGGGCGTCCGGCCGGTCGCCTGGCTCTGTATCGGCCCGGTGGCCGAATTCCAGCAGGTGCCGGACCTGGAGCGGTTCGGCTGGCGTGATCGGCGCCCGCTGGACGCCGCGGTCCACGCGGAGCGGTACACCCCCGCGAGCCGGGAACAATGAAGCCGACCGGCCCATGGTGCGGACCGGTCGGCCGAGCTGTCGGCTAAGCGAGCCGGATCAGGCCGTAGTCGAAGGCATGCCGGCGATAGACCACCGACGGCCGATCGGTTTCCTTGTCCTGGAACAGGAAGAAATCGTGGCCCACCAATTCCATTTGGTAGAGGGCGTCATCGACCGTCATCGGTATCGCCGAGTGCACCTTGGTGCGCACGATATGCCCGGGCCCCTCGTATTCGGGGTAATCGGCCGCGAAATCGGACCGCTTCCGGCTGTGCGGAGAGTGATCGTGCGGAATTCCGGAGAGGTCGCCGAGCTGCGCGTCATCGGCCAGGTCGGCGGTGGCGTCGTGTACCGAGACCGGGGTCTTCTCGCCGTAGTGGACGCGGCGGCGGTCCTTCGTGCGGCGCAGCCGGCTCTCCAGTTTGGCGGTCACTGCCTCGAACGCGGCGTAGAAACTGTCCGCGCAGGCCTCGGCGCGGACGATCGGGCCCTTGCCGCGCGCGGTGATCTCCACCCGCTGGCAGTTCTTGCGTTGACGACGGTTGCGCTCGTGGAAGAGTTCCACGTCGAAGAGGAAAATCGATGGATCGAAGCGTTCCAGCCGGGACAGCTTCTCCGACACATAAATTCGGAAATGGTCGGGAACCTCGACATTGCGGCCCTTGACGACGATATCCGCCCGGGTGTCCCGCGGTCGGTCCAGCTGGTCGTCCAGCTGCGTCTGGGCTGTGTCCTGAACTGAAGGTCGTGAAGTAGTCGTCACGCGTACCTCCCGGATTCGGCCGCACACTTGTCGTCGCATGCGGCGGGATGAAACGGTGCCGGCCATGTCGGATCCAGTCGGCCGGCACGTGATGTACGAGGCCCACCTCCAAACTCCCGGATCGGGTGTGTGCACGCGACGCTAGTACGAGGATCGAAGGTTCGCCACTCTTCACGCAAATTTCCCGGATTCAGCCCGCACACGTCACGAATACGCCATCCGGGCGTGTTCCTGCGGCAATGAGAGCCCGGGTGCACGCGGATACCGTGGCACCTGTCGTCAATACGTCGTCAACCAAGACGACCTGCGCGTTCACCGCGTGAGGTGGCAGCGGCGCAGCACTCACCCGGCCGCGTAGATTGCGGTCGCGCTCACGCGCCGACAGACCGGCCGAATCGCGGACTCCCCACCAGACTCGCAGACAAGGCACAACCTGGCAACTGCCCAGCGATCGGGCCGCGATCCGCGCGCACCGCAGGACCGGGTCGCCGCCGCGCCGCCGCGCCGCGGCCCGCCGGCTCGGCGAGGGTACAAGTATCAGGGGCCGGTCCGGGGCCCGCAACTCGGCGAGTCCCACGGCAAGGGCGAGCCCCAGCGGGCCGGCGAGATCACGCCGGTGGCGTTCCTTGGCCGCCAGTACGGCCTGCCGCGCCGGGCCGCGGTAGCGGCTCAGCGCCCAGCACGGCACTCCCGGATCGGCTCGGGGATACACCCGGATCGGCGGGCCGGAGAGACTGCGCGCGCAATCGGCGCACCACGGTGTTCCGGGCCGGCGGCAACCGCCGCATTCCGGCGGTATGACCAGATCCAGCAGTGTCCGCATGCGCGCAGTGTGCCGGTGGGCACCGACACGGCGCCCTGGATCAGCCGGGCAGCACCGGGACGGCGTCCGCGCCGAGACCGGGGACCTCACGCCAGTAGGGCTCGCCGCCTTCGGGTGTGCGGGTGAATTCCAGTACCGCGCGGGAGTCGGCGACGTACTGGCGTTCGATGGAGGCGGTGACCTGGCGGACCGGCGGAGTGAGGTTGCGGCCGCCCAGCGAGGCCATTCCGGAGCCGTCGATCTTCACCGTCCGTACCGGATCCACATTGCCCGCGGTGGCCAGGATGACCGTATCGTCGCTGAACCAGTCGACCGAGGTCGCGGCGGTGCTGAGTTCCATGGCGATCTGCCGCGGTGCGGTGAGCGCGTAGGTACCATCCGGCCGGCGCAGCACCATGGCGACGTACACCTTGCCGTCGGCGATCAGCACCGCGCCGACACCGTTGCGCGAGATTCGCAGTTCGGTGATCGGCAATTCGAAGGTGGGCCCGGAGTCCGGGGCGAACAGCTGGGCGGTATCCACCTCCTGGACCGAGACAGTGCCGGTATCACGATTGGTGACCGCGCGGATCACCCGATTCCCGTCGATGACCGCCCAGGCCGCGCTTCCGTCGGCGGTCCAGGACGGGCGGGTGATGGCCCCGCCCTCCGCGACCGGGAACGCGTTACCCCCGTAACTGCCCACCATCAGCGTGCGCTGCGGCTGCGGCGGCTGACGGCCCGCGTCGGCGACGGCGGCCACCAGCTTCCCGTCCGGCGACAGACCTACCGACTGCAGGTTCTGCACCTCACCGAAGTAGCCCGGGGCGGGGGCCGGGGCGCGATTGTCCTCGACCTTGACCAGCTTGCCCTCCCGCAGCGCGTGCAGTCCGATCAGGGCGTCCGGCCGCACGGAATCGGCGAGCGGCCCCAGATCGTCGACCGACCAGCCGTTTCCGGCGAACCGCTCGTCCAGCGGCCGGCCGTCGACGAGCAGCATGTAGGGACCCAGCACATCGGCGCCCGCGAGGGTGAGCACCACCTGGGCCGCGAACAATTCACGGTCGCGCGGGCTCAGCTCGCCTATTCCGGTGAAGTCGATCCGTACCCCGCCCAGGCCCACGCCGACACCGACGGGATCACCGTTGGCCTTGGTGACGGTCCCGCGCACCGCGACGGGCGGGGCCAGGTAATTGCGGACGACCGGAGCGATATACGGCTGCGGGCCCGAGATCAGCTTGGTCACCAGTTGCTGCGCCAGCTCGTCCGGACGCCCCGCGACCCAGCGCAGATCCGGCGCCACATGCTGGCCGTCGGCGGTGACGAAGTACAGGGCATGCCGCCGGTAGGACTGGGTGAAGGCGCTGTACTCCATCACCACGCCGTCGGGCAGCTCGTCGATACGCCATTCGCCGTCGACCCGCGTCATCTCGATCTTGTTCTCGATGATGCCGTCCACCGCGTGGTACGACCCGTCCGCGGCGAGCTCCCCGACCTTGCGCGCGCGCAGCACGTAGGTCGCCTCGTTCTCGTTCCGCGATTCGCGCAGCGTGTCCGCGCGCTCCACGACCACGGTCGAGTCGACATCGTTCCACTGGGTGGACGCGGCGGGGGTCATGTACTGACGGGCGGCGAGATGACCGTCGGCGGGGTCGGCGGTGGCCTGCAGGAAATCGCGGAGCAGCAGATCCGGATCCCGCCCCTGCGTCGGGGCGGGGGGCCCCTCGGCGGCCGGTTCCTGATTGATCGTGCCGAGCGCCTGGGGTTGCGAGGAATCGGGCAGATTCGCGCAACCCCCAGTGGCGGCCAGGCCGATCACCGCGGCCGCCACCACCAACTGCCGGAACCACCGCCTGCGTGCGCTCATGACTTCTGGTCTCCGCGGTCGGTGGGCACCGGACCATCGGCCGGGCCGGGTGGCGCCGGGTGCGCGGCGGCGCCCGGTTCCTGGGCGGACGGCCCGGAATCCGGACCGGCGTCCTGCGTGCCGGTCGCCGGCGCTTTCGGCGCCGGGGTTTCCGAGGCCGGGGTTTCCGAGGCAGCACTGCGCGTATCCGGCTCGGCGGGTGCCGCGGGCAGGGGCGCCCACGGTTCGGATTCGGTGACCGGCGGGCCGAGCTCCACCCGTTCGCCGCCGGCTCGCTCGCTCTCGGAGTGCGGTGGCCGTGGCGCCCGGCGCATACCGGGCTCCAGCGGCAGCGGGCTCCTGCCCAGCTTCTGGCCGCGGATCAGCGGCAGGGTCAGCCGGAAACTCGCGCCGACCCCGGGCCGACCCCACGCCTCGAGTTTGCCGTCGTGCAGGTTGGCGTCCTCGACGCTGATCGACAAGCCGAGCCCGGTCCCACCGGACCGGCGCATCCGCGAAGGATCGGACCGCCAGAACCTGCTGAACACCAGTTTCTCCTCCCCCGGCCGCAAACCGACACCCTGGTCCCGCACCACCACGGCGAGGGCGTTGGCTTCGGTGTCGCCGCGCATCCGGATCAGGACGGGTTTGCCCTCACTGTGGTCGATCGCGTTGGCGAGCAGATTGCGCAGCACTCGCTCCACCCGGCGCGGATCGACCTCGGCGACCACCGGCTCCTCGGGCAGATCGATGACCACCTCGATCCCGGCATCCCGGGCCAGATGCCGCACCGTGGAGATGGCCGCGCGGACGCACATCCGCACATCCAGCGATTCCACCTGGAGCTCGGCGACACCGGCATCGTGGCGCGAGATCTCCAGCAGATCGTTGAGCAGGCCTTCGAACCGGTCCAGTTCGGTGACCAGCAATTCGGCGCTACGGGCCAGCGCGGGATCGAGATCGTCGCTGCTGCCGTGGATGAGATCGGCGGCCATCCGCACCGTGGTCAGCGGGGTACGCAATTCGTGGCTGACGTCGGAGGTGAAGCGCCGCTGCAGATTGCCGAATTCCTCCAGCTGGTTGATCTGATTCGACAGGCTCTCGGCCATTTCGTTGAACGCTTTCGCCAGCCGGGCGATATCGTCGTCACCGCGCACCAGCATGCGTTCCTTGAGCCGGCCGTCGGCGAAGCGGCCGGCGATCCGCGCGGCCGACCGGATCGGCAACACCACCTGCCGGGTCACCAGCGCCGTGATGGCGGCCAGCAGGATCAGCAGCACCACACCGCCGACCAGCATGGTCCCGCGCATGAGCGCCAGACTGCGTTCCTCGTTGCCCAGCGGGAAGATCAGATAGATTTCCAGCGTGGGCACCTCGGCGCTGGGGCTGCCGATGATGAGCGCACGACCGTGGTAGCCGTCCGGGTCCGCGACCGTGGCGAACTGGTAGCTGACCTGGTTGCGCTGGACGAACCGGCGCAGCGCGTCGGGCACCTCTTTGATGGGTCCAGCGGTGATCACCTGCTGCGGAGTCCCGCCGATCATGCTCAGCGCCGAATCGAAACTGCCCGCCGCGCCTCCGGTCCGCGAATCGCGCCGGTTGGACAGCGAATCCCGGGCATCGGACAGCCGTTGCTCCTGACTGGTGATGTCGTGGACCCCCGCCAGCTGGGTTTCGACCGTATTGCGGACGCGGTCCATCTCCTCGACCCCCGCGTTGATCTTCGCGTCGAGCAGCCGGTCGGTGATCTGGCTGGTCAGCACGACACCCAGCACCGTGATGACGATGAGGGAAAGTGTCAGGGTCGAGACGATGACGCGCAGTTGCAGCGAACGCCGCCACAGCAGGCCCAGTGATCTACCGACGTGCTGGAACCATTCGTTGACCGGTGTCAACGCCTCCCGCACGTCGGCGAGACGCCCGTTCTGTCCGACTTTCCGACCGGCGTCCGACCCTACGTGGTCGCGCAAGGTAATGTCTCCGGACCCGGGAACGCGAGCCGGATCACGGCGGACCGGCCTTGTACCCCACGCCGCGGACGGTCAGTACGATCTCGGGATTCTCCGGATCTTTCTCGACCTTCGCTCGTAGTCGCTGCACATGGACGTTCACCAGGCGGGTGTCGGCGGCGTGCCGGTAACCCCAGACCTGTTCCAGCAGTACCTCGCGGGTGAACACCTGGCGGGGTTTGCGGGCCAGTGCCACCAGCAAATCGAACTCCAGCGGCGTGAGCGAGATCTGCCCGCCCTCGCGGGTGACCTTGTGCGCCGGGACATCGATCACGATATCGGCGATGTTCAGCAGCTCGGCCGGTTCCTCCTCGGTGCGGCGCAGCCGAGCCCGGACCCGGGCCACCAGTTCCTTCGGCTTGAACGGTTTGACGATGTAGTCGTCGGCGCCGGATTCGAGGCCGAGCACCACATCGACGGTGTCCGTCTTGGCGGTGAGCATCACGATCGGCACACCCGAGTCGGCGCGCAGCACCCGGCACACATCGATGCCGTTCATCCCGGGCAGCATGAGATCGAGCAGCACCAGATCGGGCCGGATCTCACGAACTGCCGACAGGGCCTGGGTGCCGTCGCCGACCACGTGCGGATCGAAACCCTCGCCCCGCAGGACGATGGTGAGCATCTCCGCGAGCGCCATATCGTCGTCGACGACCAGAATCTTCGGCTTCATAGTTACTATGTTGTCATCTCCCGCGCTCGTAACGGGCCGCCACGCCACACAGTGGCGCGTTCCCGCCGGATATCCAACACTAATTCGCGGCCGATGCGGCGAGCCGCGCGGCCAATGAGTTCGTTTCCCCGGCGAGCCGGCCGGAACCGTCTTCTTCGCTGGATCGGAAAACCCACCAGGTTCCATACCAATCACGCCGAGCAAGATCACGGTACACCTCGGCGGTACGTTCCTGTAATCCGCCGTCGCGTTCGTAGGCGTCCAGGTCGCGCGCCGCATCGAGTTCACCGCGACGGCGCGCGCGCGAGGCCGCGACCTCGACCGGAACATCGAGCAGCAACTGCACCCGCGGTACCGGGAGTGCGAACCGCCCGAATTCCAATTCCCCCACCCACCGCACGATTTCCCCGTCGGCGGACTGGCCCAGCCGGGCCGCGTTGTAGGCGGCATTGGAGGCCACGTATCGGTCCAGCACGACGATATCGTTGTCGGCGAGCAATTTCGCCAGTTCGTCGGCGGCCCCGGCCCGGTCGAGCGCGAACAGGACGGCCATGGCGTGCACCGACGCCGCCAGATCGCCGTGGGCACCGCGCAATGCCTCGGCGGCCAGGTCCGCGTGTACCGATCGGCCGTAGCGGGGGAAAGCGAGAGTCCCCACCCGTAGCCCGCGGCTGTCCAGCGCGGCCGCCAGCGCGGTGATCAGCGTCCGCTTACCCGCACCGTCGAGGCCCTCGACCGAGACCAGCACACCCATGCCGAGCAGCCTACTCGGACGTCCGCGCCCACCTGCCGAAGCAGGCGGGCGCGGACGGGTTCGCCGATCCGGTGGGATCAGTACCGGTAGTGCTCGGGCTTGAACGGACCCTCGACATCGACATTGATGTACTCGGCCTGATCCTTGGTGAGCTTGGTCAGGGTGCCGCCGAGCGCCTCCACGTGGATGCGAGCGACCTTTTCGTCGAGCACCTTGGGCAGGCGGTAGACCTCGTTGTCGTACTCCTCCGGCTTGGTCCACAGTTCGATCTGCGCGATCACCTGGTTGGAGAAGCTGTTGCTCATCACGAACGAGGGGTGGCCGGTGGCGTTGCCGAGGTTGAGCAGACGCCCCTCCGACAGCACGATGATGGACTTACCGGAATCACCGAACGTCCACAGATCGACCTGAGGTTTGATATTCAACTTCGTCGCGCCGGAGCGTTCCAGGCCCGCCATATCGATTTCGTTGTCGAAATGGCCGATATTGCCGAGAATGGCCTGGTCCTTCATCGCCTTCATATGGTCGAGGGTGATGATGTCCTTGTTGCCGGTGGAGGTGACGACGATATCGGCGCCGGCGATGGCCTGTTCCACGGTGACCACGTCGAAGCCGTCCATCAGCGCCTGCAGGGCATTGATCGGGTCGATCTCGGTGACCTGGACGCGGGCGCCCTGGCCGGCCAGCGATTCCGCGCAGCCCTTGCCCACATCGCCGTACCCGCAGATCAGCACCTTCTTACCGCCGATGAGGACATCGGTGCCGCGGTTGATGCCGTCGATCAGCGAATGCCGGGTGCCGTATTTGTTATCGAACTTCGACTTGGTGACCGAATCGTTGACGTTGATCGCGGGGAAGGTCAGCTCGCCGGCGGCGGCGAACTGGTAGAGCCGCAGGACGCCGGTGGTGGTCTCCTCGGTGACGCCCTTGACGCTCCCGGCGATCGCGCTCCACTTGCCCCTGTCGCTTTCGAAGCGCTCACGCAGCAGGTTGAGGAAAACGGTGTACTCGGCGGAATGCTCCTCGTCGGCCGGCGGAACCACCCCCGCCTTCTCGAACTGGGCCCCGCGCAGGACGAGCATGGTGGCGTCGCCGCCGTCGTCGAGGATCATATTGGCCGGCTCCCCCGGCCAGGTGAGCATTTGTTCGGCCGCCCACCAGTACTCCTCCAACGTTTCGCCCTTCCAGGCGAACACCGGGATGCCCTGCGGCGCGTCGACCGTGCCGTGCGGGCCCACCACCACGGCCGCGGCCGCGTGGTCCTGGGTGGAGAAGATATTGCAGGAGGCCCACCGCACCTGCGCGCCCAGCGCGGTGAGGGTTTCGATCAGCACAGCCGTCTGCACCGTCATATGCAGCGAACCGGAGATCCGGGCGCCCTTCAGCGGGGCGACATCGGCGTACTCGCGGCGCAGGGCCATCAGTCCGGGCATCTCGTGCTCGGCCAGCCGGATCTCCTTGCGGCCGAAATCGGCCAGCGCCAGATCCGCGACCTTGTATTCGACACCGTTGCGGGTATCGGTGCTCAGCGAGGTTCGAGGCAGTTCGGAGGTCGTCATCAGCGTGGGTCAGCCTTCTCTCGGTATCGGTCTCGATCGCAAGGCTAGTCGGTTGGCACGCACCGTGGTGCGGGTGTGCCGGTCGGCGCGGTAGCCGATCGGTAACGCCCTCGGCGGGTCCGGTGATCAGGCCGCGACAGGCCCCTGGGCCACCGCCAGGAGCCGGCGCCGTTTACCGGGAGACAGATTGGCGCGGGTGATATCGCCGTCGTAGTGGGCGAGGACCCGTTTGTCCATCACCCGCCGCCACAGCGGCGGAACGACGGCCAGCACCACCATCGCCGCGTAGCCGGCGGGCAGTTGCGGGGCCTCGTCCGAACTGCGCAGGGTCTGATACCGGCGCCCCGGGTTGGCGTGATGGTCGCTGTGCCGCTGGAGGTGGAACAGGAAGATATTGGTGACCAGCCGGTCGCTGTTCCAGCTGTCGCGCGGGGTGCACCGGCGATACCGGCCGTCCGGCCGGCGTTCCCGGAGCAGCCCGTAGTGCTCGATGTAATTCACCGTTTCCAGCAGCCCGGCGCCGAGCGCTGCCTGCAACAGCAGGTACGGCAGGATTTCCCAGCCGAACACCAGCATCAGGGCGCCGAAGAGCGCCATGGTCATCGACCAGGCCTGCAGGATGTGGTTGCGGGGGCTCCACCAGCCGCTACCGGCCCGCTGCAACCGTTCCCGCTCGAGGACGATCGCGGAGCGGAATCCCCCGAGCACGCTGCGCGGCAGGAAGGTCCACAGGCTCTCACCGAGCCGGGCACTGGCCGGATCCTCGGGGGTCGCGACCCGGGCATGGTGGCCACGGTTGTGTTCGACGAAGAAATGCCCGTACCCGGATTGCGCCAGGGCGACCTTGGCCAGCCAGCGTTCCAGGTGTTCCACCCGGTGCCCGAGTTCGTGTGCGGCGTTGATACCGATCCCCGAGACCAGTCCCAGGGTGGTGGCAAGTCCGATCTTGTCGAGGACGCTCAGCTCGGAACCGGCCCACAGATAGCCGGCCAGGGTGAGGCCGATCAACTGGAAAGGCAGGAACAGATAGGTGCACCACCGGTAGAAGCGATCGTTGGAGAGAGTCTCGTAATCCTCGTCGCGCGGGTTGGTGCCGTCGTCGCCGACGAGCACATCGAGCAGCGGAATGATCACAAGTACCACGATCGGCCCGAGCCACCAGAACACCTCGAGACCGGTGTGCAGCACCAGCTGTGACGGCAGCAGCGCACAGGCCGGAGCGATCAGTCCGAGAATCCACAGATGGCGTTTGGGATCGGCCGATCCAGCCGACTTACCAACCAATTGCACTTTTGCCCCGCTATTGAGAACCCGTACCGACAGCGGCCTACATATTGACAGAACCCGCGCCACTGATGCGCCCTTGTTCGCTCCGAACGTGGGCGCTGTTACACGCGAGTACCGTACCGGCGCTCGGACAACCCCGTATCCGGCCGGTCCCGCGCACTCTCCGCGACCGAGATAGTAACTGATAGTGCGCGCGAAGATGCTATTTCATCGGATGTAGCGAGTTCATCGCAATCCCTGTTCGGCGAGAACGGCGGCGACGTAGGGGCTGAAAACTCGCCCGAGCTCGGCCGGCGCATCGTGACCGGGCGGCGGCGGGGTGGGGATGTAGCTGATCGCCAGCCGCACCAGCGCGTGCGCGAAGGTGCGGGCCTGGGCCTGCGTCAGCGCGATCCAGCTGCGCTGCATCACCGTCGACAGCCGCTCGGTGGCATGGGCCATCAGCGTCCCGGCGTCGAGGGTGATGAGCCGGAGCAGATCGAGTTTCACCTCACCCAGCAGCAGCGACTGCACGAGCGGGTCCTGGGCCGAATCGTGGAAATAACTCGCCAGACCATCCCGGATGGACGCCTGGGCGTCTCCCACATTGGCGGCCAGCGCCGTCTCCACATGGTCCACGAGATGATCGGCGAGCCGGACGGCGTAGGCCTCGGCGAGCCCACCGCGCGAGCCGAATTCGTTGTAGAGGGTCTGCCGGCTCACCCCGGCGCCGACCGCCACATCGGTGAGCGTGATCTTGGACCAGTCACGCTGCACCAGCAGGTCTCGCATCGCGTCGAGGACGGTTGTGCGCAGCTCACGCGCAGACCCCTGGGTGACGTTCCGGGCTCCGGTGCTCGGCATATCAGCGACACTGGCACGAACTCACCATGTGAGTCAAAGTTTCAAGTTCGCTCGATTTCGATCATGAAGAAATCCGACTTGGCCGCACCGCAGTCCGGGCACGTCCAATCCTCGGCGATATGGTCCCAGCGGGTCCCGGCCGCGATCCCGTCCTCCGGCCACCCGAGGGCCTCGTCGTATTCGAAGCCGCACTGAGCGCACTGATACAGCTTGTAATCGGTCATGGAGCACACCGGCCTTTCGGTCGATCGGGCTACCACCGGCCGCGGGGCCCGGCGGGCAACGGCTCGAAATCGATCTTCTCCCGGACCGCGCAGTCCGGGCAGCACCAGTCGTCGGGCACCTCCGACCAGGGCGTACCCGGCGGGAAACCCTCACGCGGGGCGCCCGCGCGCTCATTGTAGACGTAGTCGCACACCGGGCAGCGGTATTCGCTCATTCCGGCGCCTCCATCGCGGTCGTGCCGTAGCGCGCGAGGACCCGGTCCCGCACCGGAGGATGGATATTCGCGCGGGTGATATCGCCGCCATAGTGCGCGAGAACCCGTTTGTCCATCACGCGCCGCCACAGCGGTGGCAGGTAGGCGAGCGTGATCATTCCCGCGTATCCGGCGGGTAGCGCCGGGGCCTGCTGCCAGGTGCGCAGCGCCTGGTATCGCCGGGTCGGGAACGCATGGTGATCGCTGTGCCGCTGCAGGTGGTACAGGAAGATATTGGTGACCAGATAGTCGCTGTTCCAGCTGTGTGCGGGGGTGGGGCGCTCATAACGCCCGGAAGAAGTACGCTGCCGCGCCAGGCCGTAGTGCTCGGTGTAGTTCACCGCCTCCAGCAAACCGAATCCCACCACCGCCTGCAGGAGCAGATATGGCAGCAGTTCGAGCCCGAACACGAGAACGAGCGCGGTGAACAGCACCACGGTCAGCAGCCAGGCGGTCAACACGTCGTTGCGCAGGTTCCACGGCCCGACCCCCAGCCGTCGCAACCGGGTGCGTTCGAGCGACCACGCCGAGCGCAGGCCGCCCCGGACCGACCGGGGGAGGAACGCCCAGAAACTCTCGCCGAACCGAGCGCTGGCCGGGTCATCGGGGGTCGCCACCCGCACATGATGTCCGCGATTGTGTTCGATGTAGAAATGGCCGTACGCGCTCTGCGCGAGCGCGATCCTGGACAGCCGCCGTTCCAGACCCACTTTCTTGTGCCCGAGCTCGTGCGCGGTATTGATGCCGATGCCGCCGATCACCCCCATCGTGACGGCCAGTCCGATCTTGTCGATCAGGTGCAGCCCGCCCTCCACCGGCAGATACGGACCGTCGGCGGTGATCAGGTAGGCACCCGCGAGCAGGGTCGCGTACTGGCACGGCAGATACAGGTAGGTGAGATAGCGGTAGTACCTGTCCTGCTCCAACGCGGCCACGATCGCATCGGGTGGGTTGGATCCGTCCGTCCCGACCATTCGGTCGGCTAGCGGGATGATCAGATAAAGCAGGATGGGCCCGAGCCAGAACACGATATGGATCAGACCGGGACGGCCCACGGCGGCCAGGGCCCAAACCGCCGGGATTCCGATGACGAACAGCCCGGTGGGCGCCAACAGACCCCACAACCACAGGTAGCGCTTGGGGTCGCACCAGGATTCGGGTGGAGTGGATTCGAAGGGCTCGGCAGACATCTCCGTCTCACTTCTGATAGGGGCATGGGCAGGCTCGGCCTGCTGTCTGACTTCCTCACGCCGGGCGCACCGGGCGCACCACACTCACCCCAAACGGTAAGCGCGAAGGATGCCTGAAGTGGAGACGTTTATAAGTTCGGTAAAGAAGGGATCCGGGTTCACACAGCCGTTATTTCGCGGCCGGTTTCCGAGGCCGTCCGCGAGCGAAACCGCTGCTCGGCCGTGACCGACCGAGCAGCGGGGACCTCAGCGGATCAGCACATCGGCGTCCGCGGGCAGTCCGTCGATGGGCCACCACCGCAGGTCGGCGGACTCCACACTGCGCACCGGGACAGCTCCCGGGGGTGCGGTGATCCGGAACAGCAGATCCAGATGCCGGGTCGGGGCACCGAGCGAACAGGTGATCGGATGCGCCTGGGCGCCGTAGAGGTCGGGCTCCAGCCGGAGCCCGGGGATCCCTGATTCCTCGGTGGCCTCGCGCAGCGCGGCGGCGGCCACGGTGTCGTCACCGGGCTCGCAGTGCCCGCCGAGCTGAATCCAGCGCCCGACCCGCGGATGCAGGGTCAGCAGTACCTCGCGGCCGTCGTCGGAGAACACCACGGCCGAGGCGGTGATATGCCCGGGTACGTGCTCACGCAGGCAACCGCGCGGTGCCGAGCCGAGGAAGGCCAGTATCGCCTCCCGCAGCGAGGCGTCGGCGCCCGAATCCGGCCGCCACGCGGTCAATAGTCCGGTCGCCGACGCGTGCAGCGATTCGGCGGTCACAGTTCCACCAGACCTGCGGCCGGGTCGCGCGGGGGACGCGGCAGGAGTTCCTCGACGGGATGCCCGATCGCGATGGCTCCCAGCGGAATCCATTCCGCGTCCAGGCCGAGCACTTCCCGGGTCGTCTCCGGGGCGAAAATGGTCGATCCGATCCAGCAGCTGCCCAGCCCCTCGGTCGCCAGCGCGACCAGCAGTCCCTGGACCGCGGCCCCGACCGCGACGGTGAACATGGTCCGTTCGGCGTCGCGGCGGCGGCCGTCCGGATAGTCGTGGGCGCCGTCGGGAACGCAGAACGGGATGATCACCTCGGGGGCATCGAACAGGATGCGGCCGCGGTTCACCCGCCGTTCGACCCGCTCGGGATCCAGACCGTCCGCCGTGAGATCGGCCCGCCACTTGCCGGCCATCGCCTCGAGCAACTGTTGCCGCCGGGCCCGGTCGCGCAACCAGACGAAACGCACCGGGCGGGTGTGGTGCGGAGCCGGCGCGGTGAGCGCCACCGCGACCGCGGCGCGGATCTGTTCGGGGTCGACGGGGCCGGGCGCGAAACTGCGGACCGAGCGGCGCATCAGCACCGCCTCCCCGCGTCCGCGCGCAATCGCCTCGGCGGTGCCGAGCCAGAACAGGTCGTCGGTACCCGGACGCACCAGATCGGCCGCGCTGGAACCGTTGTCGGCAACGGGCAGGCCGCGCACCACCGCGATCGGGACCCCGCCCAGTTTGCCCTTGACCAGGTCTGCGGCGGCGGCCAGTTCGTCCGCGATCGCGACCTGGGTGACCTGCAGTTCGTTGCCCTGTCCGTCGACGGCCCCCGCGTAGTCGTGCAGCACCGGCAATCCCGCCGAACCGATCGCGACATCGGTCTGCCCGTTACGCCAGGCGCGGCCCATGGTGTCGGTGACGACCACCGCGATATCCACGCCGAGCCGTGCGCCCAGTGCCGAACGCAATCCTTTGGCGCTACCGTCGGGATCGGCGGGCAGCAGCACCAATTCACCGTGCTCCACATTGGATCCGTCCACGCCGGACGCGGCCTGCACAATGCCGAGACGGTTCTCGGTGATCAGAGTCCGGCCGCGGCGCGCCACCACCCGCACCGCCTCCTGTTCGACCAGCCGCCGCCGCGCGGCGTCGCGCTCCTCCGGATCGGTCGGGGCCGGCACGATCCGGCCCTCGGCCTTGGCGACGATCTTGCTGGTGACCACGAGGACATCACCGTCGGTCAGCCACGGCGCCCGGGCGGCGATATGTTCGGCGAGATCGTCGCCGGGCCGGAACTCCGGTAGTCCGGTGATCGGCAGAATCTGTAGTTGCGCGGCGGCGTGGTCCCCGGCCACTGTCTCGGCCAACGGGTTTGCGCTGGTCACGGCTTCACTCCTGCCAAATCGAGTGCCTCACGCACCATTTCGGCGGTGGTGGGCGGGTCGGTCATCAAAAGGGGAACGCTGCGCACCTGTACGTCCGGCACCTCGGCGGTATCGGTCGTATGGATCAGCCAGCCGTCGAGAATGCCGGTGGCCGAACGGGATCCGTAGTGGCGTCCGACCGCCTCCGCCGTCGTCTCCACACCGATCACCGACAGGCACTCGTCGGCCATCCCGCGCAACGGTTTGCCGTCGATCACCGGTGATACCCCGATCACCGGGGCGTTCGTGGTGCGCAGCGCACCGCGAATTCCGGGCACCGCGAGGATCGACCCGACGCTCACCACCGGGTTCGAGGGGGCGAGTAATACGACATCGGCATCGGCTATGAGTTCGGTCACATTCGGTGCCGGTTTGGCGTCATCCGCCCCGATTGTGGCGAATCCGTGGGTTTCGACGGCCGCACGGTGGCGAACCCACCACTCCTGGAAATGGATCGCGCGGCGTTCGCCAGGGCTCTCCGGGTCGCTGATAACAACATGTGTTTCACAGCGATCGTCGGTTGCCGGGAGGAGTTTCACACCCGGTTGCCATCGATTGCAGAGGGCTTCGGTAACCGCCGAGAGCGGATACCCGGCGCGCAGCATTTCGGTCCGAACCAGGTGCGTCGCGATATCCCGGTCCCCCAGTCCGAACCAGTCGGGCTGGGCATGATATTTCGCGAGCTCCTCCTTGGCGTGCCACGTTTCCCCCAGCCGGCCCCAGCCGCGCTCCGGGTCGATTCCGCCACCGAGCGTATACATGCAGGTATCGAGGTCGGGACAGATTCTCAGCCCGTGCATCCAGACATCGTCGCCCACATTGACGATGGCGGAAACCTCCGCCTCGGGCAGTAGCTCCCGAACGCCCAGCAGGAACCGCGCGCCACCGACTCCGCCGACCAGGACGACGATACGGGGACCATTGGCGGGTGCGCTGTCCGCTTGTTGTGAAGTCACATCTGTACACACTATGCCGCGCGGGAAATGGTGCGGCTTCCGCTATATTTGCCGCTCATTTGCTATTGGGGTCACAAGATCGACTCGGAATGCCGCGCGGGATAGTAACGGAATAGTGACGATGGCTTGACCATCACTACAGGCGGCGTGTCTAATCACAGACATGTCATTCCGGGTCGCGCGGGAAGTGCAAGGCGCGTACGGAAACTCGAACGGATGTTCGAATTGGAATGGCAGGCTCGGGGAAGTCCGCGAGACAACGTCGCGGAGTTTGGCCGTCGGTATGCGCGTTGATCGACGGAAATGAATTCTTTCTGCGCTAACACACAGTGAGGAGGCGGAGCGATGGCCGATGATCTGGCCCCAGCCGGCATTCCGGTGGGTGTATCGCGAACCGATTCCACAGCAGGCGCAGCACGAAGCGTCGCTGTTGACAACGGCTGGTCCGGCCCTGATCGGAGTGAGCGTGAATCGACACCCCGGCTCAGCCTGATCGTGACCGGTTTCGACGAGATGTTCGGCTCCATCGAAGAACAGTGGCAAGAACGCGCACTCTGCGCGGAGACAGACCCGGAGGCCTTCTTCCCGGAGAAGGGTGGCTCCACCCGCGAGGCCAAACGCATCTGCCTGGGATGCGAGGTCCGTGACGAATGCCTGGAATACGCGCTCGCGCACGATGAGCGCTTCGGAATCTGGGGCGGCCTGTCGGAGCGGGAGCGCCGGCGCCTCAAGCGCGGTATCGGCTGACGACACCGCTCGCGTCGGTGCGCCCCGGAGCATGTGGCCGGGGCGGGCCGTCGCGATCGGCGATTACTGAACTAACGTTGACGGTCATGGCACGATCCCGCAACCGCAGACCCCCGACCGCCCGGTCGGTCAGCCGTCGCGGCCGCGGTGTCCGCGGACCGATGCTGCCGCCGACCGTCCCGGCCTGGCGCACCCGAGGCCAGAAATTCGACCGGCTGGTGCTGGAAGCCTTCGCACCCCTGGACACCCGCTGGCACGATCGGCTCACCAAACTCGATATCGCCGTCGACGACGTGCCCAAAATCCGCCCGCTGCACCCGGATTCGGTGACCTGGCCGGACGAGGTCGTCGCCGACGGCCCGGTCCCGCTGTCGCGGCTCATCCCCGCCGGCGTCGACCGGCACGGCACCCCGATCCGCGCCCGGGTCGTGCTGTTCCGCAAGCCCCTCGAACTCCGCGCCGGCGACCCGGACGACCTGGTCGAACTCCTCCGCGAAGTACTGGTCCAGCAGATCGCGACCTACCTCGGCGTCGACCCCGACGTCATAGACCCGGAACCGGAATAGGCCTGCCGGCGGCGCCCCACCTTCCGTACCGATGAATCGGTCGACCGAACGAGCCGCATCGGCCCGAACCGCGAAGGTGGGGGGGTGGGCTCGCTCGTGAAGGCGACAGGCGGACTCGCTCGCGAAGGTGCTGTGTTTTTGGCGCCGCCTCCGGCGGCGCGGGGTTGCGGCCCCCTTGGTCTCGCCGTTTCGGCCTCGGGACTCGAGCCTTCGGCTCATGCGCTTTCGAGGCGCCTCTGCGGCACCGACGGATTTCGCCGA
>NZ_JBFAHF010000046.1:0-45690 GCF_040654015.1 Nocardia sp. NPDC050799 | reverse complement strand
CCGGCGTTGGCGCGCCGGCCTGATCAAACCTCGGATTCGAAGATCATCCGGGAAGGTACCCCTCCCGGTCATCCACAGGTTTTGATCATTGCTCCGGCGCGCCCCGCCCGTGAATGGGGCTGCTGCACGGTCAGGTGACACCTATCCGTGCAGCAGCCCCAGCTCAATGAAGGCCTCCCCGGTGACACCCGGGACACCAGCACCGCGGCCGCCATGGCCACCGGCTTTCACCAGCTGATCCTCGGCAACGCCCTGGCCCCCGAACATCGGCGGCTGCTCACCGGGTGGATGCGGTCGAGCGTCACCTCGCGCGAACGTATGCGCGCCGGGTTGCCCATCGGCTGGGTGGCCGCGGACAAGACCGGGGCGGGCGGCTTCGGCACCGTGAACGATGCGGGCGTGGTGTGGAGCCCCACCGGCACGTCGGTCGTACTGGTCATCTTCAGTCGCTCGACCATCGGCTACCCCACGGCCGCACCCAGCAACCAGGCCATCGCCGACGCCACCACGGCCGTCCTGGAGTCCGTGACGGACTGAACTGTTCTGGGCCAGTGGGGAGCTGTCCCGCGGTGCGGGGAGAGGAGTGCCGGAGGTATATCCGGCGAGTTCACTCCTGGACGGTCAGCCCGACCGCCGCGGCCAGTGTCGGCGCGAGGTCCAGCAGCTGACCGGGTGTGACGAGCGCGCCGCGCAAGGATTCACGCCGTCGGCGATACCGATACTGTGCGCGCTCCGGAAGTCGACCTTCTTCAGCTGTGCGTTGCGCACCGTCAAGGCCGACACCTCGGAACCCGGAAAACTTATCTCCGACAACTCGGCGCTTCCGAAGTCGACATGCCGCAGTACGCAATCGACGAAGCGGACATTGGTCAACCGGGCATTCCGGAAATTCACCGAGTCCAGTTTGCAATTGTGGAAGACCACCCGGCGCAATTCGGCGCCACTGGCCTCCACACCCGACCAGGCGCCCTCGATCACTTCCGCGTCCAGCCAGGCGGCGTCGGGCATATCGGTACCGGTGAACCGGACACCGTGCAGCCAGACATCGGCGAACCGCGCACCACCGGCCACGCCCCGGTCGATCTGTACCGAGCGGAAGGCACACTGGTCGAACACCGTACTGCGGAGGTCGGGTTCGGTCAGAACCATATCTTCGAACCGGGGACAGTTGTACTCACGCTCGAGTTCCAGGGCGCCGGCTGGTTCGAGCCATTGTGCGAACGGTAGATCGGCCAGGTCCCGTGGCATTGCGCTCCTTCGCCGATCCGATTACGCCGCGATGGTCCCACTGTAGATCGTGGAATCCACGACTCCCGGCCTGGCAGCCGAAGCTGCCGTGGGCCGTGCCGATTACCCGTCTCGCCGTTTTCAGTGGTGCGACGGTGCGGAGACGACCCGGTGCCGAGACGCTGCCGCGGCGGCGGTGAGATGTCCGGGCAGCGTTGCGGGTTCGTAGTCGGCGCGGAAAAGGCCGCGAGATACCAGCAACGGGACCAGTTCGTCGGCGATCACCTCGAGACTGTCGACGAGAATGTCGGGTTGCAGGTTGAACCCGTCGCAGGCGTAACTGCGGTACCACTGGTCGATACGGTCGGCCAGTTGTTCCGGGGTGCCCACGAAACCGCCGTGCCCGGAACCGGAGTAGCGGGTCTGACGCAGGTACTCCCGGACGGTCGGCCGGGTTTGCCGGATCTGCTCGAGAATGGATTCGCGGAAGCCGCTACTGCCGGTGAAGATTTCCGGG
The DNA here is from genome assembly GCF_040654015.1 of Nocardia sp. NPDC050799. Classification (NCBI taxonomy): domain Bacteria; kingdom Bacillati; phylum Actinomycetota; class Actinomycetes; order Mycobacteriales; family Nocardiaceae; genus Nocardia; species Nocardia sp. NPDC050799. Next base: position 43,946 of record NZ_JBFAHF010000046.1, on the reverse strand, counting down.
TCGGCAGGGCCGCGCAACACCTCGTCCGGAACTGCTCGTCGAGCTCCAGGGTGCCCACGTCGACACCGATGGCGTGGGACAGCCACGCCGCGGAATACGCGCTGGGACTCGATTCGTACAGTGCGTCGACTCGGCGGCGGGCTTCTTCCTCGGTGGAGCCGAGCGTCAGCAGCAGGCCGGGCATGATGGCGACATCGCGGGGGTCGCGCCCGGCGCGCACCGCGCCGTCCTTCACGGTCAGGTAGTGCTCGCGCGCGGTGTCGAGGGTGATCTCGGCGGTGAATACGCCGTCGACGTAGTACCAGCAGGCGGGCACCGGGGTTCGCGGCGGTTGCGATCGAGTCGAGGATACGCAGCGAGGATTCGTCGTCCCAGTCGTGCAGGATGTAGATATCTGCGCGGGGCACCTCGACAAAGAAGTCCCCGCCGGTGGCCGTGATTCAGTACGAATGTGGCCCTTCTATCAACGGCAGATCAAGACGTGCAGACCACGCTCTTATCGATCCCGCGTATACAGCTACGTCATCACGACCACACAATGCCAGCGCATGCGCCAGCCCTGTCGCAGCTATGCCACCGCCGCAGTAGGTCACCACCGTCTTACCCGGATCCAGCAAGCCCGCAGCGGTGAATTCCCGTCGAAGATCCACGATGGGTCGTACTCGTCCGGTCGAGGGTGACCGGAGTCCGGACACCGGTATGTTGATGCTGCCCGGGATATGGCCTCGACGGACGTAGCCGGCAGATTCACCCCGGTACGTCGCCTCGTCGAGAGTGTTGACCAGGACGGTCGATTCATCGTCGAGCGCAGCGAACACCTCGGCAGTCGATCGAATGAGTCCGGGCCTTCTCCGCGGTACGAACACGTTCGGCGTGCACGTAGGCGGTCCAGAAGTCACCGGTGATCGGGCCGCCCTCCATGCCTGTAGTCCACCGTTCAAGGTCGACACCGCGGCGAAACCCTCCAACCGGAGGTGCCGCCAGAAGCGACTCGCCCAGGTTCCGTCCTGCTGGTCGTATACCACGACGTGCACTCCAGCACCGATTCCGAGAGCACCTGCTGCTTTCGCGAACCGGCCGGATGGCGGAATCGCCCATGCGCGATCGGCAGCTGATTCAGCGAACGCTCCCAGGAGATCGGCGAATACGGCGCCGGGGATATGTTCCTCGAGAAACTGCGCATATCCGCTGACCGGTGAGTGGGATCCGTCCGCCGCGACGTCGTTGTGGCACGTCGCATCGACCACTACCAGACCGGTGTCACCGAGATGCTTTTGCAGCCATTCGACAGAAACGATGTGCGGGACAGTGTTCGGTGACATAACGTTCATCTCCGATGGTGGAGGTGTTCACAGTGGGCGTCCGTCATCGAATTCTCTGTTCATGATGCCGGTTCACCGAGCGACGCAGACGCTCAACAGAGCTTCCGCCAATTCGGCCGGCCGAGTGAACATCGATTCATGGCTGCCCGCCACGAGTGTGGGTGCCACCTCGCATCTGTCGGGCATACGCGGCGCCCATCCGAATTTTCCGGGGGGCAACGCAATGTCGTCGCTGGAAAGCACGTACTCGAGCGGAATATCGAGAAGGCGATACTTCTCCCCATCGACAGGTTCGTCGGTGAACGTCCGGAACGGTTGCGGGCGGAGAATGGCGTGAACCACTGCGGCTGCCTCCGGACTCGCGTCAGCCATGAACGATTCGTGGAAACTCTCCGCGGGGGGAGCCACGGTGTTGTCGGGCGACGCTGCCGCCAACGCAGTGAACGATTCGACGTACTCGGGTGGCACCTCGTCGAGAAGCGAACGGCCTTCCTCCGGGACGAACGCACTCCAGAACACGATTCGCTTCAACCGTGACGCCAGCCGTGGTGCGGCGCCCGCAGCGACGAAACCACCCCAGCTGTGCGCGATCAGCGTCACCCCCGTGCGATCGGATGAATCGACGTGATCGACGAGAGAGTTGACACAGTCGGCGAGGGTGACGCCGCGGGGGTCATCGTTGATACCCAATCCCGGGCTTGTCGGTGCGCTGACCCGGTGACCGAAGGCTCGCAGGTAGCTGGCCACTGGTTGCCACGTCCACCCTCCGTGCCAGGCACCGTGAACGAGAACGAGGTCTTCGGATGCAGTAGGTGCGTAGTCCATATCGGGACTCCTTTGTCGCCGTGGTGTTGCGCCGTGATGGTGGAGAGATGCTGCGTGCTGTGGCGGTGACGCCACGTAATAGAACTCATTCGGGCGGACTGCCGGTCAATGCGTGCGTGACGATAGAACGAATTGCCTCGGGCGTGATCGGTCGCGGATTCGAATACGGATTCGCGACAGCTTCGACCACCACCGCCTCGACATCTTCTTCGCGCATGCCGAGCTCGTGGAGCGAGGTCGCCGGCCCGATCTGCCGGCTGACAGAGTGGATCCACGAGGCGGGGTCGTCCACACCTATCGCGCGTGACATCAATTCACGGGAACGCGGGGCACCGACGAAATTGTAGGCCAGCACATGCGGAAGAACTATTGCATGTACCTCCGAATGCGGCAGGCCGAACGCCCCCCCGATTATGTGACAGAGTTTGTGGTGCAGGGACATACTCGTTGCACCGAGGCAGGTGCCAGCAAGCCATGCACCGTACAGGAGCTCGCGTCGGACGTCGGAGTTCATCGGGTCGCCGGCGATTTTCGGCAGACCGGTCGCCAGAGCTCTCACCGCTTCACCGGCGATGATTTCGACGAGCGGGGATCCGTCCGGTGCGTAGAGCGCTTCTGCGGCGTGTGCCATCGCGTTGAGTCCGCTCGATACCGATAGTGGCGCCGGGAGGTTCACGGTCAGGTCGGGATCGTAGATGACCGTGCGCGGCAGCACTCTTACATCACGCCCGGTTGTCTTGTTGCCCGGATCGGTGATCCCCCAGATCGGGGTCATTTCCGATCCTGAGTACGTCGTGGGAACGGCAAGAACGGGAAGTCCTGTCCCGAGCGCGAGCGCCTTACCCAGTCCGACCGCGGAGCCACCACCCACCACGACGGCACCGTCGATCTCATGGGTGGTGACGTACTCGTCCGCGGCGGCGACCACCGAGTTCGGAACGTGCATCGTCGCGTGCGCATACACCGAATGCGCCCGATTTCCGGCCAGGACCGCGATCTCCTGGCCGTGCGGTCTCTGCCGTGGGGTGCAGATCACGACTACCCTCGACAGGTTCAACCGATCGAGCTCTTCCGGCAGCTCACGTATTCGACCACTGCCGAACAGCACCCGCGACGGGTGAGCTGTATGAACGAAGGATCCGGGTACACTCACGCGCCGACCTCTGCAGATTCCGCAATCGCGTCCAACACAATGTCGAACTCGATCAAGTCGAACGGGTTCGGTACGCCGTACCGCTCCGCGAGTTCGGGGTCATCTACCTGTAACACGGGACGAACGAGACTCTTCTTGACACCGAACACCGTGTCGTCGTCGAGGTACGGGCTACTTTCTATGAACAGGTGCGTTGTGACCGGCGAGTACCCCTCGGCCCCACCGATGAAATGAATATGTGCCGGACGATAGGGATGACGCCCGCTGGCACTCAATAGTCTGCCCACCGGTCCATCTGCCGGGATGGGGTAGAACTTGGGAATGACGGTTCGGAACCAGAACTGTCCTTCGCCGTCCGCGGTGAAGAGTCCGCGAAGGTTGCGGTCGGGAATCAGGTCTGGTTGTTGCACGTCGTAGTATCCCGCCTCGTCCGCCTGCCACACGTCGACCACGGCGCCGGGCACTGCCGATGAGTCCACGGACCGCACGGTGCCACGGACAACGCATGTGGCATCACCTGTGAGAGCGATATTCGCGCCCAGTTCCGATTCGGGTGAATCGACCATATGGAACGGGCCCAGAACGGTGGACTCGGTCGCGCCGACCGGTTTTCGGTTGTTGATCGCATCGACCAGCATCGATACGCCCAGTACGTCGGAGAGAAGAATGAATTCTTGACGGACGTTGTCGCACATGTGTCCGACCTCGGTCAGAAACTCGATGCTCTGTTCCCATTCACGTTGTGTCGGTTCGATATCCCGGACAAAGTCGTGCAGATGGACGGTCAAGCTGGTCAGGATCTGCCGCAGCCGTTCGTCTCGGGTGCCGGAGAAACTTTGCACGACAGCCTCCGTGGCGGTCGTTTCGGAGAAGTCGGTCGCCATCGGCTGCCTTTCGTGTGAGTAATCGCCGCGTCGGCGGCACATCGTTCGGGGTCGCTGGGCTTCAAGACCTGTCGGCCCCCCTCGTCGCGGCCTGGGCCGATCCCCCGTCCGGGGGTCAGAGTGGAATACCGGCCGTGTCAGAGCCGTTCAGCCATTCACGGCCCTCCGCATACAGAGTCTCGGTCGCATCACCGGTCAGCCCCGGCAATCCGAGTTTCACATCGAAACCGAGCGATGTTTGCAGGTACGCGAGGTGGCGGTAGCCGACGGGGAACGATGCCAGCCGATCTGGATCCAGGGCCACCGTCGCTGCGGGGTCGACGAGATCGAGCCGGTCGGTCTCGTACACCGGTTGGCGGCGGACAATTTTCCAGTCGCCGTCGCGTTGTTCGAAGAAGTCATAGAACCTGCCGGTGCACACCACATCTGCCTCGACTCCGTGCACGTGTGCGCGTTGGTTGATGGTCATCTTCGTCTGCGCGATCGCGCGCTTACCTCGAATGTCGACCGACGTTCCACCCAGAAAGTGCAGAATGCGGACCCCGTTCTCGAATCCTTTGCGGCTTACCGCGATGAAGTTCTGCGCCGACCCCTGGAACCAGGTCGCGGTCATGTATCCATCGCTGGCCCAGACTGTGGCGAACCTGTCCCAGTCACCTGAATCACGCCATACGGCCCAATTCTCGACGACATCTCTGATCGCCGAGGCGCTTTCTCGATCCGACATCAGTTACCTTTCGTGAAGCATTCGAAATTCGGTTCGTTATTCCCGGTGACTCGCTCGACCGGACAGATGTTGCCCGCCGAGCAAATCACCGCGGGGAGGGCTGAACGGGTTCCACGGCGACGAGTGCGCCGGTCTCTGCGGACCTGTGCGCGGACTCGATGACGTTCAAGGTTGCCGCGGCATCGTCGACTGTTACGATCGGCGCGGCCGTCCCCCGTGCCACATCGATAAAATGGCGTAGTTGCCCGGTGTAGGAGTCTCCGCTCGCGATGGCACGAAATCGCCTGGACAGCGGCAGATTCCAGTTGGATTCGCCATCGTGATAATAGTGACCCAATTGCGGGAAGGTCAACGAACCCTCGGTGCCCGCGATGGAATAGCTGGACGCGTCGGGGCTGAACGGGAATTGCGGATCGTCCTGTGTCGACTGATCCCAACCCCAGGGTGCGACAACGGTATCCGAAACGATGAACGTGCCGACCGCACCATTGTCGAAGCCCACGATCACGGCGGCGGTATCTTCGACCTCGTATCCCCGGGCAGCGTTACTCGCGATTGCCTGAACTGTTGTTACCTCACCGATCAAGTAACGCACGAGGTCCAGGTCATGGACCAGGTTGATCAACATCACTCCGGCACCGCTCGTACGGCGCCAGGGCTGTTCGAAGTACTGATCTGACTTTTTGGTCAGCCACATGCCGTTCACCGCGACGATTCGACCGAGCTCTCCTCCCCGGATCATTTCCCGCGCGGCGGCAACGGCCGGATGATGCCGACGATGATGACCGACAAGGACCACTCCACCCGCTTCGTCGACAGCAGTCGACAATACCGACGCCTCGTTCGCCGAGATTGCGACAGGCTTCTCGAGCAGGGCCGGAATTCCGGCGTCGATAGCCGCGAGCGCAGTCGGTACGTGTTCGCCGTTGGGGTTGGCAATGATGACCGCGTCGATGTCCGGTGCGGCGAGCAGGTCATGATAGTCGGAATAGTTGGGGACCCCGACCGTGTCGGCAAGCGTCGTGGAGAACGGGTCCGCGACGCCGACCAATGTCGCATTCCGTTCGCGGTCGATGAATTCGGCGTGCTTGGTGCCCATGACACCGGCACCAATGATGCCTATACGCAACGGACTCGGCTTCAACGATGTACTCATTTCGATAGTAGTCTGTTCTCTTCGTCGATACCGGCGGGAAGTATCAGTATTTCCCCGTGGGCGAAGTACCGGTAGTCTCGCGCGCCACTGAGTGGCTTATCGAAGGTGTGGCGCCGGGACGAACCCGTGATCCGAAGTAGACCAACCTGCGGACTCCAGCATGGTCAGGGTAGAAAACATGATTTCCTCGGCCACGACCGGAAGCGGAAGCAACTCCAGTGCGTCGGATATCGGTTCTATCGACAGTGGAGGAAGGAGATCGATGTGCGAGCCGATGGTGCGAAGGAATCCTTCGATGTCCAGCGAACCACGCCCCGGGTAGGTGCGCAGGTGACGTGCCTCGTGAGCCGGTGATACCCCCTGCCGAGGCGAAACATCCGATAGCTGGACGCCGGCCACCCGGCTGAGATTTGCGGCGGAGAGCTCGCCGGGCACACTTCCTGAACGAAAGAAGTGAACGACATCGAGAACAACACGCGCGTTCGCTGCCCCAGATTTCTCGACGATACGTAGCGCCTCGGTCAGGTCTCGAATGCGGCTGTAGGGCATGAACTCGATAGCTATCGGAACGTGAGACAGCCGGTCGCAGACCGTGGCGAAATCATCTTCGATCCGTTGTAGTTCACCGCCGAAGGCGGCAACATGAACACGGTCGGGTCGGAGCGAGTGGGCAAGTTCTTCGACAAGAGAGTTCGCGTGTCGTACCGGTCCGTCCTCCCCCAACCTGATGAGTTCCAACTCGGCAATATGCAAACCGGCATCGACGACCTGCCCGTGCAGCTCGTCGAGTCCGATGCCCCTTTCGAGTGCCGCAACGCACTGACCAACGGTCAAGCCGATGCCGGTGAATCCACTGGCTGCAGCCGACGCAAGGATCTGCGGAAAAGGTCGGTCGCGAAAACATATCGCTCCCATCGACAGATGGGCTTGCGGGCGAGGTCGGGCGTCACTCATAGTGGACAAACTAGGCGCAGGAGCCTTCTGAACTCCAGGTCGAATTGCCACTGAGTGGCAGTTGACGAGTTTGCGGTAACTACGGGCATCCGCACCGGAGTTACCGCACGCCGATCACGGCGCACCGGCCCGCAGCGAGAGACAAGCACAGGGCCGTGTGGCCAGAAGTCGAATTGCCACTGAGCGGCGGATACTGCTGGTGGGTGAACCCGCCTGATAGGACCATTCGTGACAGACCGAACCGACCTCGAAAACCGCATACGCGGGACGAATGAGGTCCGGCACCACCTGTCGGCGATCCAGGACGTTTCGACGACATTCGATATATGAAAGAGAGAACTGTGACGCGCAAGAATTCGAGTCCGACGATCGAGAGCGAAGCCGGTATGAGACACGACAGTCTCTACCTGGACGACTTGAAACTTCATTACGTTCGGGCCGGCCGCGGCGTCCCCGTTGTTCTGCTGCACGGCTGGCCTCAAACGTGGTTCGCCTGGCGCAAGGTCATCCCGCTCCTCGCCGATCGATACGATCTCATAGTCCCAGATCTCAGGGGCTTCGGTGACACATCACGGCCCTCCAGCGGATACGACAAGAAGACCGTTGCTCACGATGTGCGCCGATTGATCCGCCACTTGGAACTGGGACCCGTTCACATCGTCGGGCACGATATCGGGGGAGCGGTGGCATACCCCTATGCCGCTCAGTGGCCGGCAGAAGTACGGACTCTGACGTTCATCGAGAGCAGCCTTCCATCGTTCGGCCAGGAAGAGTTGATGGATGTCGCGCACGGTGGGAGCTGGCACTTCGGGTTCAACATGTCGGGCGATATCGCCGAAGAACTCGTCCGCGGGCGTGAACGTCTGTTCATCGACTACTGGATGCGCCGGAGCACCGTCGGAGTCGTAGATCCCTCGTCGGTGGAGAGCGATGCGTTGGACCAGTACGAACGATCAATGGCTCAGCCGGGCGGCCTGAGAAGCACTCTCGCGCACTATCGGGCACTGCCGCAGGACCGGTCCGACAATCGCGAACTGGGACAGACGCTACTGCCTATGCCGGTATTGGCAATAGAAGGCGAACGCGGCCAGTCCGGCCACTCGATCTCGACGATGTCGAAGGTGGCGACCGATGTCAGCTCAGCCGTGATCGAGCGGGCCGGCCACTATCCACCTGAAGAGAATCCCACTCAGCTGGCTTCGGTCCTGCACACGTTCTTCATGGGTGCGAAAACCTAGGGACCGGTGGCCATCTCGGCGCCCGAGTCCAGGTCGTGGTGTCGGGCGCCGAGGCGGTTACGTCGTGCAGGGCGAGGGTTTCATCGTTCGAGGAAGTTCGCAAGTGCGTCCAAGACTACGTCGGGACGTTCTTCCACGACCCAATGTCCGCATTCCGGGATCGATACTCCGGTCACATCGGTGGCGAATTCGGATACCATTTCAGCGATCTTGGGCCCCCATCGGTCCGCCCCGCCCAGTGCAAGCACGGGGATGGTGAGGGGCTCCTGCTTGAACTTACGATTGTCCTCGGCGTCCTGCTCCAACGCCCGGTACCACCCCAGGGTGCTCCGGATGGCGCCTGGTTGCGCAAGCGCGCGAGCATACAGTTCGACATCGTCGTCGGTGAATGCGCCATGATTGCTTGTGCGACCGCGAAAGAACGATTCGACGTACCCGTATTCGCGGCCTGTGATCAAGAACTCCGGCAGATCGGGGTTGCGATGGAACGAGAAGTGCCAGACTGTCGGGTCTGCGTAGATCGTGTCCCACAGATCTGCGCCGGGGATCGGTACGTCGAAGATCCCGAGCCGCGTAACGGCTTCTCTGTGCGTTGCAGCCCAGGCATAGGCGACCATCCCTCCGAAGTCGTGGCCGATGACCTGAACGGTCTCGAATCCCAGTGCCTCCCGCAGAGCATCCAATTCCGCGGCCATGGTGACCTTGTCGTAACCGGTCATTGGTTTGGACGAATTGCCGGCGCCCTTCAGATCCACGGCGACGACGGTGTGATGCTCGGCGAGCTGATCGATCACGGGTGTCCACTCGTACCACGTTTGGGGCCAGCCGTGGATGAGAAATACGGCTGGTCCGGAGCCGGCCACGACGGCGTGCAACGAGACATCGGCAGCGACACGGTGGAACACGTGACGAAGTTCAGCGGAGAGGTTTCTGGACATGGACAAGCTCCGTTTCATTTCTCTGAAGGTTTACGCTCTGTGCGATCTCGACGCGAGATTCCGGCGATGGATCGCGCATATCAATGTCTGTCGCACCAATGGTATTCCGGTAATACAACCCTTTCAGTGACATACAGATTGCACTGACGGAGATCGGTATCAGCAGGAGTAGGAATACCTGCTGAAATGTTACACCCATGCTTGCCAATGTCGTTCCGACTGCCGCTCCGGCCACGGCACCGACGCGTGATATACCGGCCGCCCAGCTTGTTCCTGTCGACCTGACATCGGTCGGATAGAACGTCGCCGACACCGCCGTGTAGCCGGTCGAAATCGAATTGGTGCACATGCCGAGCACGAAGATCAACACTGCCAGTAGCGTGGTCGACGACGGCGACACCGCGATCGACATGGCCATCGCCGCACCCAGCACGCTCGCCCATACCAGTGTGACGTGTGCTCCGAAGCGGTCCTGTATGAATCCGATCGCCGCGCATCCGATGGTTCCGCCGACCTGCAGCAGCGTGGTCAACAGTGCGATCGTACCGATCGCGAATCCAGCTTCCTTGAACAGAAACGGCAACCACGTGTTGGTCAGGTACACAGTGAACATCACGGCTACGAAACCGATCCACATGGTCGTGGTTCCCAGTCGCAGTCGAGATGCGAAGAGTGCGCCGATCGGATAGGAGCGTGTATGCGCGGCGGACTCGCGGGCGAAAGCAGTCGCCGTGGTGGCACTTCCGGGTTCGATGCGGTTGCAGTATTCGACGAGGCTGTCGCGGTCGCGTCCCGAGTTTGCGAGGAATCGCGCGGACTCGGGCAGGGCGCGAGCAATAGCAATGAAAATGCCGGCCGCTATTGCACCGCACAGCAGGATTGCTGCTTCCCAGCCGAAGGCCTCGACGATGAAAGGCACCACGATCGCACCCACCGCTGCACCGGTGGTGAACCCGGACCAGACCAAGGCCACCACTGTTCGGCGGCGGGCTGTGGGAACGTACTCCGACACCAGCGCTGCCACATTCGGCATCGAGGCTCCCAAACCGATACCTGTGAGCACACGAAGGAGACTGAAGACCGCGACATTGTCGGCCGATGCCGTTGCGAGCGTCACCACCGTAAAAGCGCCGATCGCCCAGACGATCACCGCTCTTCGGCCGAATCGATCACCGAGGGGGCCGGCGACGAAGGACCCGATTGCCAATCCCGCAAGGCCCCCGGTCACTGCGGGCGCTAGCTGCGCAGTGGTGATTCCGTAGTCGTCCTTGAGCGCACCCGACATGAACCCGACGACCGTGATTTCGAGCCCGTCGACGACGATGCACAGATAGCACAGGATGAGTGTTCGTCTTTGAAACCAGCTGATCGGATTGCGATCGATCACATCGCGAATCGTCACTCCCGCTGCATTTGCCACAACGGTTTCCTTTCCTGGAGCGAGGAGAGCGCAAGGATCGTGTGCTGCTGCACACTCCCGCGTCGTCGGCGAGATTTCTCGCCGTCGCTCCACAATGCGGTACGGATCACATCCGAGAAACAATCCGGTGCCACTGAGTGGCTCGGGTTGCTCGGTCCGCGGGTGCCCGGCCGAAATACTGTATGGATAGAAGCGCAATCGCACACGATCTTCGAAAGAGACATTGACCCATGCAGCCCTCCCGGACACCCCGTTCCGTCTCGCTCCATCACCTCACGATGTTGCATGCCGACCCGTTCGAGCTGGTTTCCGCGGCAGCGGCCGGAGGTTTCGATCGATGCGGGATAAGGATCGTCTCACCGGATCCCGGCCGACCGGTGTTCGACCTGATAGAAGACCGGGCCATGCGCTCTCGGTTCGTCGAACACATGAAGAACAACGGTGTCGAGATACTCGACTTCGAGGCGGTGTGGCTCCGAAGCGATACCGATGTGAACACTCTGATTCCAGCTCTCGAAGCGGCTGCCGACATGGGTTCGAAATACGTGCTGACCGTGGGGAATGATTTCGAGATCCCCAGACTGACTGATACTTTCGGGCGCCTGGCCGACGCTGCTGATCGTTTCGGGTTGATTCTCCCGCTGGAGTTCATCACGTACTCGGCAGTCTCGAACCTGGCCGCTGCGGTCGATCTCGCCGCACAGGTCGGGCGTAGCAATGTCGGCATTGTGATCGATTCCTTGCAGTTCTTTCGGGCGGGCGCCGAGTGGGATGTCCTCGCGCAGATACCGCGATCTCGCCTGCCCTATATTCAGATAAGCGATGGACCCATTGTCGGGCCGACCGATATCGATACGCTGCGCTACGAAGCTCGAACATCCCGAATGGCTCCCGGTGCAGGTGAACTCGATCTGCGCAAGCTCCTGCAAGAATTGCCGTCGAATATCCCGATCTCCATCGAGATACCCAATCCAGAGCTGGCTCGGTTGCCGTTCGACGAAGCCGCGATGCAGTTGCGAGAAGCGACGGACCGGTTACTCGACTCACTCTGATCGGTCGGGTATGGCATTCCGGGAGTCGGGGGTCGAGCACGCCGACGAGGCGGAGGCAAAATCAGGTTGACGACAGACGCGAGATGCCCAGGGCAGCGGTTCGAACGGCCGGTCCGAATCGGCTCAGATTTTTGCTGGAGTGCGCGACGACGCCCAATGCACCGACCAAGACTCCACCACTGCCGATGATCGGCGACGCAACGGAAACGACGCCCAGCGTCATCTCTTCTTGTGCGAGCGCCACACCGTTCCGGCGCACATCTCGAAGAGCAGAACCCAACCGCCCCGGTTCGGTGATCGTGTACCGTGTATGTCGGCTCAACCCTCGGTCGATCGCTTCCAGCAACAGATCCCGCGGTGAATTCGCGAGAAGACATTTACCCACCGCAGTTGCGTGAAGGGGAAGCCGTCCGCCCACTTCTGTGCGATTGGCAACAGCTGTGGTGCAGGAGATCTTCTCGATACACAATGCTTCGCAGCCATCCAGTACGACTAATTGAACGTTCTCATGGGTGGCTGCCCACAGATCTTGCATGAGAGGCAACGCAGCTTCTCTCAGCCCACGCTGCTGAGGGGCGAGGGCGCCGATCTTCCACAGTCGCATTCCGATTCGGTATCGATTGTCGACAAGTCGATCGAGCCCACCCCACTCGGTCAACTCTGCCAGCAGACGCCGCGTCGTAGTGATGGGAAGTTCGGCCCTACCCGCTATCTCGGAGAGTGTCAGTTCGGGCTTCGCCGTGTCGAAGCACGCGAGAACCGACAGCAACCTACTCGCCACACTGGATCCGGGTGTTCCCACATTTCCTGCCATAGTTGCCTCTTCTAGATCTGGATTCCTGCTTCCGGCGGATCGCCTCTCTACGACCCGTTCGCACCTGCCGGCAGGCAGAACGATTCAAACTGGTCGTTACCTGACTTCCTGCATCCCGAATAGGTCTCTATTTCACGGTGCCGGCAACCGTAATGCAGATGGACCGATCAGTTCCGACGAGCACGGAAATCGAAACATTCGGATCAGCCCGAGGATCGATCGACGGGAAGGTTCACGCCACTGCGCTGTCGGCAAGGTTCTCGACCAGTGATCGCATCTTGACGAGACTGCGTTCGATTGCCTCGTCGAGAGTCCCGTTGTCAGGGTGGTGATAGTCGATCTCGAGTGCGAGGATGCCTTCGAAGTGGTTCTCGGACAATGCTTGTAGCGCATCCTCGAAGTCGATGAGCCCGTCACCGGTCGCGACGGACGGCCAGAAGCCGAACGTGGTGGGGTCACCCTTGTACGCGGTGACGTCCTTGAAGTGGCATGCTTTTGCGTAGGGTGCCATCGAGCGAATTGCCGCTTTGGGATCCTCGAGCATGCGCAGCTGATTGCCGGTGTCGAGACATAAACCAAGACTCGAACTACCCACTGCTTCGACGATCTCCACAGCCTGCGCCGCGGTGAAGTCGATGTGATTTTCCATGGCGAGTGTGATGCCCCGGTCGGTCGCATATGCACACGCCTTCACGAGCAGCGGCAGGAGCGCGTCTTTGTGTTCACTCCAGGAAGCCGGGCGGGTTCGACGGCCGCCGGCGCAGATCCGCATCACGGTCGCACCGACCTCGGACGCGAAGTCGACGTGGTAGTAGAGATCTTCGAGTGCCTGCGGATTTGCCCCGGAACCAAGACCATCCGGGTGGCCCCAGGCCCAGAGAACATCGAGTTCGCGATCGCGAATTCTCCGCCCAATTGTATTGCTCGTGTCCTGGGGGCCGAGCATGAACGACTCGATCGAGACAGCATCTGCTCCGAAGTCCGCAACACGGTCGATCATGTCCGGTACGTTCATCGGGTCAGCGGGTTCGGTTTCGAGGCCGGGGTAGACCTCGCCGAAGTATCTGTGAAAGCAGTAGGAGTCTATTCCCACGATCATGAGCTCTCCGATCTCAGGTTGCAGCCCGCTGACGAACGGGCAGTAGGTATTGGGCGTAGTCGAGCCGCGCAGAAGCGAGCTCGCCGGCCTCCCTCTGCAACGAGGGAATGAGCAGCTTCTGTTTCGCGGGGTCGATGTCACTCTTCGGACCTGCAATGCTCAGGACTCCGGTTGCCATACCGAGTGTTGGATTGACTATCGGCACTGCGATGGCCGACACCCCCGGTTCGTAGGACTCCGACACCACGGCATATCCGCGTTCGCGGGTATCGCGAATGCATGAGACGACTTCGTCCACGGTGCGTGGCGCGTTGGGCCCGAATCCCTCCCACACCAGCCCTTGCCGGAAGATGGTCTCCAAGGCGGTTTCGTCATCCATCGTACTGAGCCATGCATGTCCGGACGCGGAACACGACAATTGGACCCTGTAGTCCATGGGCGGGTCGTACTTGATGTTCCCTCGCGATCCTTGAGCTTTGAGTACCCACGTCAGGCTTCCGTCACCCGGAATCGCGAGTCGGGCCAAGACGCCCGACTCTGCCGCCAGCCGATCGATCGACGGCTTCGCAAGATCGACCAGGTCGACACGGCTGAGATAGCTGAGTGTCAGCGTCACCATCTTCATGCTGAGCGCATAGGTCCCGTCGTGTGCGCTCTGTCTCAGATAGCTTTTCTCCACCAGTTCGGTGAGCAGTCGATGTGTTGCGCTCGAGGGAATCTCGAGTTTCTTGGCGATGTCGCCGAGCTGCATGCCTTCCGGCGAGGACGACAGTAGCTCCAGAACAGCGAGCCCCCGCGTGAGTGCACCCATACCTGACTCATCTCCTGACTATGCGGCGTGCCTGCTCGGCATCATGTTAACCGATCAATGGACTTTTTGAAACGGTGATCCAAAATGGAATGCTGTTCCATATGCATCCTCGATGCGGAGGTGGGCGACCGCCGATAACAGCTCGCTGCGTATCGTCCAAGCCCGCATTCCGTGCACTCACCGCTGCCCGAGCGGATCCTTGGCCGATTGCGGGAATGATGAACGATCCGCGATCGCTCAGTGAGTGACGATCAAGCGGTGGGGCGGCCCGGAGATATCGCTGAGCTTGCCGACGGTCCACTGGTGCTGGGGGTGTGACGGGGCCCCGATGGCGGGTCACCTGAGCATGCGAGTTGCGGTTGGTTGAACTCGGTCGGTGTCCATTGCTGCCGGAACGCCTCGGGAGTAAGGAACCCCAGTGATCCGTTACGAGTTCGATGTGATCACCGACGAGGAGATCCATCGGGATGGACTCGACGCCCTGAATCCCTACCGGGTCGTGCTCACGAGTAGCCATCCCGAATATCCCACGACTCCGATGATGGCCGCATACGAGAGTTACCTCGCCGACGGCGAGTGGCACCACGCGACCACCGGCGAACTGGGTGGGTTGTGGCGTCTGCGCGGCAAGGAACCGCAGGTGAACGGCGGGGGCAACAACGTTTCGAAGCTGACCCGAAACATGCTGGCCGGCGAAAAGATCGAATTTCTGCGAACGATCGAAATGTCGCTGGGGCATCACGGCGACCGTGCTCCAACTCGAGGCAGTGTACCGGTGAGCTTGATGCACGGTCGGCACAATCAGTCTGCGCAGAGCCTCGAACGCCGAGCACCTGGAGCCGCTGCCTCGGCGAGGCACGGCCGGCCGGGTTGTGATCCCCGTTGATCGCGAAGGCGCCTCATTTCGATCAGGCCTCGCGGCTCAGGGCGCGCGGCGGCGTCGCCGAGTCGGCGAGATCGATGCGCCGCGTCCCGCAGTCGGTGCACCGTACGTAGAGGATGAGGCCGTCGAGAGTCCGGTGCGAGGATTCGACGATCCATCCGTGCTCGTGAGTCGGCGGACTGAGGCGGGGGAGGTCGGCTTTGTCGAGATCGGTCATGCCACCACAATGATGTAATGTCCTTATGCATCTCAACCCTTACGGCGAATACGCTGTGCTCATGGCGGCTTCCCTCGCGAACGACTGGCCCGCCGACCGCGCCGGCCTCGAGGCTCGTATCCGCGGGGCGGGCATGACCGGCCCGTTCGAGGAAGCGCCGGACGACCACGAGCGCACGCGGGCGGTGATCGACTCGTGGCTCGAGATCGTCGACGCGGCAGATTCGAGCCGCCGCGCCGAACTGCTCAACGCTCAGATGGCCGATGCCGCCGCCCACCCGCGCCTGACGGACCACGACGGAGAAGGGTGGCATCTGCACTACCGGGACCCGGGTGAGGGGCTTCCGTATGTGATCCGCGCGGTCGTGACGGTCGGCACCGCGCTGCACCTCGTCACCCGAGGGATGCATCGGATCGCCCGCTGCGCGGCGACCGGGTGCGACCGCGTGGTCGTGGACGTCACACGCAACGGACGGCAGCGCTACTGTTCGGTGCGTTGTGCCAACCGCTCCGCGGTGCAGCGCCACCGTGCCCGCGCCCGCTCGGTCTGAGCCGACGCGCTCGGCGCGGTTCAGACCGCAGTGCTCGCCGGCGCCGGCTTGAACGGTCGCGTTCGGTGCATCAGCTCAGATGCGCACGGTAGGTGGAAGGTGTATCACTTGGTTCAGCCCGCCGTCTACCGTGATGCTCGCGCCGTTGACGTAACTGGCTTCGGTGCTTGCACGAAAGGCCGACAGCAGCGGATTCCTCGGGTGCTCCGATGCGACGCGTGGGAATGTGCGCCGAATGCGTCTCAACGGCGCCCGGAGCATCGCCATGAACCCGGTCATGCCGGTCGGATAGATCACGCCCGGGTGCACCGTGTTCGAGCGTATGCCCTCCGCGCCGTGTTCGATAGCGATGCTGGCGCTCGGGCTTTCTGCGGCACTCTTGGCTGCCCCGTAGGCGGGCTGGCCGTAGTTGCTGCGCAGCGCGTTGGACGAGCCGATGGTCACAATATTGCCCCGTGTCCGCTTCAGATGCGGGATGGCGGCCTTGGCGGCGTAGGGGACTGCGCTCGCGTTGATGGCGATGATGTACTGCCAGGTCTGCGTGTCCAGCCCTGCGGCCAGACCGACGTCGCTCACACCCGCGCAGTTCACAAGGACGTCCAGGCGGCCGAACGACTGGGCTGTCCCGTCCACCAACTCGATGACAGCGGCCTCGTCGCGGACGTCGACCGCCCGCTGGACAATCGTGCTGCCCTCGCGTGCCTGTTCGACGGTTCGGCTCAACTTCCTCCGCGTCGCGGCCGGCGACAACCATTGCGCCGATGATCACGCGCCGAGGCCGAACTCGACTGTGCGGACGCTGCGGCCCTCGTCGCGGCCTGAAGCCGACGCTAGAACCAGTCGGTGCCGGAGATCGGCATCGTGTCGTCCACGTCCACGTCCACGTCCACGTCCACGTCCACGTTCAGGTTCAGGTTCGCGTCGGCGTCGAGCTCGGCCTGCCAGATGCCGTAGGCTTTCGCGGTGCCCCTCCCGGTGCCGGCGTTGCGTGCACCGTCCGGGCGGCGGGCGGCTCGGATCGCGTTCCTGTTGCGCAGTAGCGCCTTGGAGGGCATGTGGGCCAGGGGGGAGTTTTCGCCGTCGTCGAGCTCGGCTTCGACGATCGCGACCCCCATCTTGTGCTGGGTGGCGTAGTCGGTCGCGTTCTTGCCGACGGGTCCGCCGCCGATGACGTTCAGGTCATAGTCGTATGTCGTGTTCTCGTCGGACATCAGGCCGCCGGCTTCCGTAGCACGGTGCTCAGCCGGATCGCTGAGACGAGGAAGAAGAACCCGCCGAGTGTCGCGTAGCCGGCGACGCCCGCGGTATCGCTCGCGCCCGCCAGTCCCTGGGAGAGGAATCCGCCACCGGCCAGTACCGAGATGCCGCCGCTGAGCATCTGTGCGACCTGGCCGCCGGACTTCCGGTTGCGGACCGCGGTGATCAGCTGCGGGATGCCCGACCCGATCGCCCACACGCCCCACACAACGAGTACGGCGGCGATGGAAACCGTCGATGCCCCACCGAGTGCGATGGCGACCGCGATGCTCACGCCCACGTTGACCCATTCGGTGACCTTGGGGCGGGTCGTGTCGGGGTCGGCGCGCAGCTGCCAGAGCACTGCTCCGGCGTCGAACAGCGGATAGATGACGAGCAGGGCGGTCAGCAGCGGTCCGGTTGTGGTGGAGGTGGCGACCATGAGCCCCGCCCAGATGAGGGCGAAGACGGCGCGGATGACGTAGAGGCGTCGCAGGGCGTCGCTGTACGGGAGGGTCGAGGTGTCGGATGCGGTGGTCTCCAAAACGGACATGAGGAGCTCTCTTCTTCAGATAAGGACCGATTGTAGTGTTACTAGTACGTCTACATCGTGAATGTAGACGACTTCGTACACCGGCGCAAGTGAGCGTCGACGACCTCGACACCGCAGAAACCGAAGCCATCCAGCTCGGGGCGACCAAAGTCGAGCACCAGCCCGGTCCCGAATACTCACGTGTGCTCCACAACCCCGCAGACCACCCCTGCTGCCTGCGGGCGTGACAGTGCCTGGTCGCGGACACAGCGGCCAGACCCGGGTCGAGGACCGGTCCGGCTCAGCGGCCGGTATGCGATCTTCGAGCGTTCGTGGCGGCCGGCGGGGAGGGCAGTCGATTCCGGACTCCACTGGCGCATCGTGGCGGTTGCGACCGCCACGATCGCGGCCCCTGGAACATCCTCGTCGGCGGACGATTCGATCGGTTCCCGGACAACCGGAGCCCGTTGGCGTTACCGGCCTGCTCGGTCGGTTGTCGGGTCTGCAAATCCGTCTGTTTCACTCGCGCAGGATGCCTCGCGCGCGCCGGCAAGGGCGACGCTGTCGATGTTGTTTTCCACCCAATTGCGCAACATCCGCAGCGGCGCAGCGGCGCTGTGTCCCAACTCGGTGAGGGCGTACTCGACGTGCAGCGGTACGACCGGATAAATGGTGCGTTCGACCAGGCCGAACTCTTCGAGTCGCCGCAGGTTCTGGGTCAGCACCTTCGGGCTGATTCCCTGCAAGTGCCGCTGCAGCTGTCCGAACCGCTGTGGGCCGTCCTCGAGTGCGCCGATGGCCAGGGCAGACCACTTGTTCGCCAGCAGATCGAGCAATGTCCGGCACGGGCACTGCTCGGCGTACACGTCATGGTCGGAATGGAGGCCCGTCAGGCATGAAGTCGTCATTTCGCAAGCCCCTCACCTTCATACTTTCCAATAGGAAGTTCTCTCCCTTGCGGGTAACTATATCTCTGGGGATACCTTGCGTCTGTCAAAGGGGAGATCGCGCTCCGGTCCTTCCCCCTCATTCAGATCGGGAGAGAAACGAATGTCCGATACATCGATGCGCGCCATTGTCCAGCACGCCCTCGGCGGTCCCGACGTACTTTTGGTGGCGGAAATACCGCGCCCTGAACCGTTGCCTACCGAGGTCCGGGTGAAAGTGTATGCCGCCGGCATCAATCCGGTGGACTGGAAAACCCGGGTCGGCGAGGGAATGGCGGGGGAGCTCGGCGCGCCACCGTTCATCCTGGGCTGGGACGTCTCCGGAGTGGTGGAAAAGGTCGGCTTCGGCGTGACGACTCTGAAAGAAGGTGACGAGGTCTACGGAATGCCCTGGTTCCCGCGGGCGGCGGGCGCCTACGCCGAATACGTCACCGCTCCGGCGCGGCAGTTCGCTCGCAAGCCGACGAGTATCACTCATGAACAGGCCGCGGGAGTGCCGCTCGCCGCCCTCACCGCGTGGCAGGCATTGGTGGATACCGCGCAGATCAGGGCGGGGCAGCGCGTGCTGATCCACGCGGCCGCCGGCGGCGTCGGGCATCTGGCGATCCAATTCGCCAAGCACCTCGGTGCCTACGTGATCGGCACTGCTCGCGCCGCCGGCCACGGCTGGCTCACCGAAATAGGCGCCGACGAGCTGATCGACTACACCGCAGTCCGGTTCGAGGACGCGGTAGCGGACGTCGACATCGTGATCGACCTGGTGGGCGACCATTACGACGACACCAGCACGCGATCGCTGGATGTGCTGCGCCCCGGTGGGCTGCTCGTCGCCGTTCCCGCCGGCGTCTCGCCCGAGCTGGCTGCCGCGGCGGAGGCGAAAGGAATGCGGGTGTCGCCGTTTCTGGTCGAACCCGATGGACCGGCACTCACCAGTATCGGTGAACTGATCGACTCGGGCAGTGTGGCAGTGGAAGTCGAAGAGGTTTTCCCCCTCGAACAGGCCGCGGCTGCGCATGCTCGCGGCGAGTCCAACCGCACCCGCGGCAAGCTCGTCCTGCGTGTCGTTTCCTGAACTGCGCCACGACAACTACCAGGAGATATCCGATGTTCTACGAGATTCGCCGGTATCAGGTCCAGCCGGGGCGTCGCGACGAATTGGTCCGATATATGGAGAGCGTCATCATCCCGTTCCAGGTCGAACAGGGAATGTCGGTCACGGCGTCGTTCGTGGACGAGGAGGATCCGGACGGCTATGTGTGGATCCGCCGGTTCGAGAACGAACAGGAGCGCGCCACCCTCTACGCGAACGTCTACCAGAGCGACCGCTGGCGCGACGAGATCGGTCCCACGGTGAACAGCTTGCTGGTTCTCGACGAAATCAAGGTGACCAGGGTGGCACCCACCCCGGTGTCCGGACTGCAGCGAACCCATACAACAGGGCGAAAGAGGAAGATCGGTATGTCCGATAACATCCTGCCGAAGACACATAATGTGCCTTCGATCAACCGCGCCGCCGCGGTCGCGCTGGTCGAGGCCGTGCGTGCGGCGGCCGCTGAGGCCGGTATCGAGGTCGCTACGGCGATCACCGACGCCGATGGCCACTTGGTGGCGTTCGAACGCGCCGACACTGTACCGTTTATCGCCGCGGAGGTCGCAGTCGACAAGGCGTGGACCGCGGCGTCCTTCCGGCTCGCGACCCACAGCTGGAATGCTCTGGTTTCCGACCCGCGGGTGGCTCCGCTGGCCCACCATCCACGGCTGCTGGCCGTGGGTGGCGGATTCCCGCTTTTCGACAACGGTGTGTGCGTCGGAGGTCTCGGTATTTCCGGCGGCAGCGCCGAGGAGGACGAGAACGCCGCCCAGTAGCCCTGCGGGCGCAGGGATTCCCGATTCCGGATTGAGGATGGGCGTGGGATCGCCGGTACTCACGACGTGATCAATGCGGCGCCCGACATTCACAACAGGAAGGAGTGTCCAGTGCTTACCGGCGAATCCCGTCTCGGCATCGACACCAGCAAGCCCCATCCCGCACG
The DNA here is from genome assembly GCF_040654015.1 of Nocardia sp. NPDC050799. NCBI lineage: Bacteria > Bacillati > Actinomycetota > Actinomycetes > Mycobacteriales > Nocardiaceae > Nocardia > Nocardia sp. NPDC050799. The sequence continues at coordinate 23,155 of NZ_JBFAHF010000046.1, read as the reverse complement.
GTTGCGTACCCGCAGTGAGGTCGCGCCTTTCTTCGAGGGGCTGGAACTCGTTGCTCCGGGGCTGGTGACCGCCACCGAGTGGTACCAGGAGGATCCGGCACCAGCAATCGAACGCAGCGGATTTCACGTCGGCGTCGCCCGGATCCTATGACTGCTTACGACCCTATCGGGATCCGTCGATCGACGGCCGCGCGAAGTGCCTGGGGACGCCCAGTAGGGAAGTTGCGTCTCTGCGCGACCTATCATGACCGCATGGTGAGGGAATCCGACTCCGCTCCGACTGCTGCGGGCTCGAGTAGTCGGGAGGCCATCCTGAACGCAGTCCGAGCTCTCATCGGCGAAAAGGGCTACGACGGCATGGCCATCTCGGACCCTGTCCGCGCGGTCCGGGCTCCCACCGACCTCGATCTACTACCACTTCGGGAAGAAACTCGGTGTGCTTGCGGCGCTACTCGAGCGGACTTTCGAGGAGTTGCACGCGCTGTACCCGAATCCGACCTCGTTCGACGAGCTCGCCCCGCTCGACCGGCTCGAGGCGTGGTTTTCCGCGGCGTGTGCCTCTAATTGGAGGTCTTCACGCCCGACGGGCGGGTAATCCGCCTTCCGGCCTGATTCTACGATCGGCTGCAGGCGATCGTTTGGCGTCTTACGTACGGCGGGTTATGGGGGCAGATGTCCACTCGGGCGATGCGCCGCCGGTCGTCGAGTCGGCCAGATCGCCCGGCACCACCTTCCCGCCGGCGGCCGTGATCTGCTCGGCAGCACGGTCGGAACGTGCCAACGCCCGCACCGAGTGTCCCTCGCGGGTGAGGTGGCGCACCAGGCGCCGACCGACGAACCCGCTGCCGCCCGTCACGAAGACCTTCATATCCAACTCCCGTCGTATCGATAGCTGGAATGCCGCTCGAGCACCGCATTCCGAGTTGCTCGCCGAGATTCGGCGACTCGGTCGGTTCAGGGGTGGGCTGCCGGGTCAAGACGGATCCGGCAGTGGAATTGCGTGGAAGACGTGGTCCGGATCGACGCGGCGTTTCACTGCGAGTAGCCGTTCGGTGTTCGGACCGTAGGCGTGTGCGACCTGTGCGGTGTCGTCCGGCCCGAGGAGGTTGGGGTATCCGCCGGGCAGGGCCTCGGGTTCGAGGATCGAGGTGAGGTTGCCGGCCCAGGCGCGGTGCTCCGCCGCGCGGGTGTCGTCTGGTTCCCAGAGGGCGATGATCTCGATCATGAAGTGCGGGTCGCGGTTACCGAATGCCGTCTCCGCCGCTGGCACTCGTGCGCCCGCGCCGAGCAGGGTGTGCACGCTCACGGCGGAAAGGGGTGAGGTCAGGGGGGAGCCTGCGAGGGTCAGCATGTCACGCACTCCAGAGGTCAGTGACGATACGGAACGAGTGCGAATCTCGGTGTGCCGGCCGAAGGGGAACTGCGCATCCATGGCCGCGAGCATCTCGGGCAGGGTGGTGGAGGCGACTTGGGAGACAAGAGGTGTGCCGAGGGTGTCGAGCCGCGCCAGCTTGTGTTCTCCCGCTGCAACGTCCTCGCCGCTCCACGTGGGCGAAAGGAACACCACCGGCTTGCCGTCGGGGCCGGACAGGATGCCGAATTGGACGGTCAGTTCGTCCGGGCTCTCGGCCAGGGCATCCGGCAACCCGGCCAGCACTGTTCCGGCCTGCTCCCACGGGAATACGATCATGCCCGACAGCAACGCCGGCACGGCGTGCAGACGCACACGCATCGAGGTTACGAGACCGAAGTTCCCGCCGCCGCCGCGCAATGCCCAGAACAGGTCCGGTTCCTGTTCGGCATCGGCGGTGACGACGGAGCCGTCGGCGAGTACCACCTCCGCTGACAGGAGATTGTCCAGCGCGAGTCCGAATCGGCCGCTGAGCGGGCCGTAGCCGCCACCGAGTGTGAGGCCGGCCATGCCCACCGAGCCGACGGTGCCGGTCGCCGGAACGAGGCCGAACGGCTGGGTGGCGGCCGCGAGATCGGCGGCCGTGGCCCCTGCCGAGACCTCGGCAACCTTCGCCACGGGGTCCACGGTTACACCGCGCATCCCGGAGAGGTCGATGGTCAAGCCGCCATCGCTCAACGCTCGGCCGGCCCAGTCGTGGCCACCACCCCGCACCGACAGCGTTACTCCGGATTCCTGTGCGGCCAGTACGGCAGCCCGTGCCGTGGATGCGTCCGCGCACCGGACGATGACGCCGGGGCGAGCGGATACCGCGCCGTTCCATATATGGCGGCCGGCCTCGTAATCCGGCCCCGTGGTGACCACCGAGCCCGGGTGGACGGTGTTCCGCAGGGTATCGGTGAGACGGTTCAGTTGTTGATGTGTTGTCGCAGGCATCGCTTCTCTTTCGTTTCCGGACTCGGCAAGACGTCTGAGCAGCCGGTCGTCGTTCCGAGGCGACCCAGGCTGTGTAGGGTAACTGGTACGTCTACCAGAGAACGTAAACTATGTGCGCCGCTGGCGCAAACAGCACAGTCCGGACCGGAGGAGCAGATGGACGCCGATACCAACGAAGTTGTGCCACGAACCCCGCGGGGTCGGCAACGCGGGAGCGCATCCTCGACGCGGCGAACGGGATGTTCTACGTTCGCGGCATCAGCGCTCCTGCGGACGGTCCGGCAGATGGTGCGACTGTGCGTGCTCTTCCACGGCCGTCCACTCCGAAGTCGGGTCGCCGGGCCATGGCAGCACGGTGGTCTCACGCGCTCCGATCATCGACACCCTCCTTTCGACTGTCGCCCACCCGGCGAAGAGCACGTCGTGCAGGCCGTCGGGGTCAAGGGCATTGTGGCGAAAGCTCTGGTGCGCCGGCTGGGGTTCGCGTCCTTCCGGCGCGGGACGACCCCGTCAGGCAGTTCGGCGCTGATCCTGACCTCGTAGGTAGCGGTGTCGTCACCGCTACCAGGGTGCTCGACCGCCCTGTCGACGCCCCACGGACAGTCTGTGCGCTCGAGCCAGTCCTGGCCGCGGCGTTCGCGCAGGCGGACGAGGCCGCCGCACTCACTCGGCGAGAAGGTGTCGAGCTGATGCCCTGGGGCCTGCGCTGCGAGCACTGGACAGAGGATGGCCGCGCGTTCGAGATGAGGTAGGCCAAGTCGCGCTGCGCAGGACGACCAGGGTCCGCGTGGCCACCCTCGCCGCATCCTCGGACGTGCCGGTGGTGGCCGAGGCGGGCCGCTGCAATACGGCCCACGCGCCGGGCCTCGCGGTCGCGTAGGCGCGATGGGCGTCGGCGAGGCCGCGAAGGGCATCGCTGCCCGCACGGTCCGCCGTTGCCTGCGAGATGGCCTCGGCGAGCTCTGCACCCCCAATCGCCCTGCGACGACGGAGAGCGTTGTCGCAGGGCGATTCCCTTGTCGTTGGAGAGAAGCGGCGCAGCATGAAGCACGTCCGGCTTGGTCGGGTTCGACCGCGCCGCGAACGCGATCGGGCCGTGGGGGCAGACGAGTGGTGAGCTGGTGCAAGCGCTCACGCACCCAGTCGAGACGTGGCGTCGAGGTGTTGAGCTGGCGGTGGTTCAGGCGGGGCGGCCATATGCCTCGAGGAGCCGCAGCCAGATCTCGCTGATCGTGGGGTAGGCGGGGACGGCGTGCCAGAGCCGGTGGAGGGAGACTTCCCCGACGATCGCGATGGTCGCCGCGTGCACGAGCTCTGCGGCGTCCTGGCCGACGAACGTCGCGCCGATTACGACGTGCCGGTGCTCATCGATGATGAGCTTGGCGCGCCCGGCGTACCCGTCGGCGTGGAGCGCGGCTCCGGCCACCGCGCCGAGGTCGTATTCGACCGTTCGGACGTTGCGGCCCTCGGCGCGGGCCTGGGCCTCGGTGTAGCCGACAGCGGCGACTTCGGGGTCGGAGAACACCACTCGTGGCACGGCGGCATGGTCTGCCGTGGCGACGTGCCGCCCCCAAGGGCCGTCGGAGAGCGGCGCGCCTTGCAGACGGGCCGCGACCGCCTCGCCGGCCGCCCGCGCCTGGTACTTGCCCTGGTGAGTGAGCAGGGCACGTCGGTTGACGTCGCCTACCGCATATAGCCAGTCGGTGCCTTCGACGAGCATTGTGTCGTCGACCGGTAGCTTCGCGTCGATGCCCGCGGCCTCGAGCCCGAGCCCCGTGGTCGCCGGACGGCGACCGGTGGCCACGAGCATCTCCCCAGCCTGCAGAGCGGTGCCGTCCTCGAGTGCGACGGTGACGGTTCCGTCGGAGTTGCGGTCGACTCGCACGGGCGATGCACCGATGCGCACATCGACGCCCTCGTCCGTCAGCGCCGCGGCGACGTGCGCGCCGACGAACGGCTCCTCACGGCCGAGCAGCGCCTCGCGCGAGAGCATGGTGACCTGGGTGCCCAGCGAGGAGAAGGCGAACGCCATCTCGGTGCCGGCGACGCCACCGCCGAGGATGATCAGGCTCTGCGGCACGTGGTCGGCGGAGGTGATCTCGCGAGTGCCCCATGCCTTGGATTCCATGAGCCCCGGGATCGGCGGAACGACCGGGACGGACCCGGTGGCGAGGGCGACCGCCCGTGCGGTGTAGATCCGGTCGCCGACGGTCACCTGCCGGCGGCCCGCGAGGCGACCGTGGCCTCTGATCAGGTCGACGCCGGCGGAGTCGAGCCATGCGGCCTGCCCGTCGTCGTTCCAGTCGCTGGTGAACGCGGTCCGTCGGGCGAGGACGGCCTTGGCGTCGACGTCGCCGGCGACGGCTTCGCGCGCTCCGGCCAGTCGGCGGGCTGCCCGGAGGGCATGCCCGGAGCGCAGCAACGCCTTGGAGGGCATGCAGGCCCAGTAGGAGCACTCGCCTCCGACGAGCTCGGCCTCGACGATCGCGGCCTGGACCCCGCGCTTGGTGGCGTAGTCGGCGACGTTCTCGCCGACGGGCCCGCCGCCGATGACGATCAGGTCGTAGTCGTATGCCGTGTTCTCCTCGGACATCAGACGGCCCGCTTCCGCAGCATGATGCTCAGCCGGATCGCCGAGACAAGGAAGAAGATCGCGCCGAGCGCCGCGTAGCCGGCCGCACCCGAGATCGCGCCGTTGCCCTGCAGCCCCTGGATCAGGAACCCGCTGCCGGCGAACACCGAGATGCCGCCCGACAGCATCTGCGCGACCTGGCCTCCGGACTTCCGGTTGCGGATGGCGGCGATGAGCTGCGGGATGCCGGAGATGATCGCCCAGACGCCCCAGACTGCGAGGGCTGCGGGGATCGCGATCGAGGAGGAGACGCCGACGGCGACGGCGACGGCGACGCTGACGACGACGTTGATCCATTCAGCGGTCTTGGAGCGCTGCTTGTCGGGGTCGGCGCGCAGCTGCCATAGCACTGCCCCGGCGTCGAAGAGGGGGTAGACGATCAGCAGAACCGTCAGGAGGGCGTTCGGTTCGGTCGCCTTTGCCGCTGCGGAGAACATGATCCCCACCCAGATGATGGCGAAGACGAATCGGACGAAGTAGAGGGTGCGCAGCGATCGGCTGTAGGTGAGTGCCGGGGTGGTTTCTGTGATGGGCATGATGTCTCTCCGAGGTGATTCGTTCGACGGTCAGGCGACGGTGGTCGTGAGCGTGACGGGGACGTTGCCGCGGGTCGCGACCGAATAGGGGCATACGGTGTGCGCTGCGGCGACGAGGTTCTCGGCGGCCGCCTGATCGATGCCACCGCCGATATGCACGCGAAGTGCGCCGCCCAGTGCGAGGCCGCCGCTCTCGGTTTTGGTGATCCACACCTCGGCGGATACCGTGGAGTCTGTGAGCTTCGTCTTGCTCTGTGCGGCAACCATCTTCAGTGCGGAGTGGAAGCACGAGGACCAACCGGCGGCGAAGAGCTGCTCGGGGTTGGTCGCGCCGCCCGGTCCGCCCATCGAGCGCGGGATCGCCAGCGTCACATCGAGCAGGTCGTCGTCGGTGACGGCGCGACCTCCCGCGCGGCCGTCGCCGGTCGAGGTGGCGGTGGTGGTGTAGAGGGTGTCGGACATGAGAGTTCTCCCTTGGTGGGGCCGGTCTACGGACTGGCTGCTATGTGGGGGTACTAGTACGTCTACAAAGAGGAATGTAGACTAGTTGGTACACCAGCGCAAGTGGGTTGAATCGCGATTGAGAGGGAACATGGGTGACGACGGGGTGACAGGTACCCAGGCGAGCGCGGGGCAGCAGGGTAGGGGCGGTGCGCAGACGCGCGAGCGCATCCTCGAAGCCGCGAGCGAGCTGTTCTATGCCGAGGGAATCCGGGCCGTCAGCGCCGACCGCATCATCGAGCGCGTCGGAATCACCAAGGTGACCTTCTATCGACACTTCCGCACCAAGAGCGACCTCGTCGTCGCCTACCTCGCGGTGCAGTCGGAGGCCGAGAAACAATGGGTGCGGAGCCGTCGGCGGCCGGGCGATCCCAGCGGTTCCCTGCGCGCGCTGGCCGACGACATCGGTGCTCACAGCTGCCGGCCCGGTTTCCGTGGGTGCGCCTTCATCAACGCCGCCGCAGAATTCTCCGACCCCGCTGACCCGGTCCGGGTCTCCGTCCATGCGCACCGGCAGTGGATGCTCGACGAGTTCGCCGCCATCGCGGAGGACGCCGGCGCAGCCGACGTCACGAGTGTGGCGAAGCAGCTGATGATCCTCCGCGACGGAGCGATGGTCAACGGCTACCTCGGCACGTCGGCCGACATCGCAGCCGCGCTCGGCGCCGCCTTCGACGGCGTCCTCGCGGCCTCCACGGCCCCGGAGGTCAGGGCCTTGCCTGCTCGCTGAGTCATCGCAGGATTCGGTCCTGCGCGGCTTCCCGGTTGCCGCCTCGTCCTGGGTGGCCTGGAATGGGCCGGCTTCGCGGCGCTCTTGCCGCGCCTCGGTGTGTGGGAGAGGCGCTCGAGGCCGGGCTATCCGGGTGATGGCACACTGCGGTCTGGTAACCGTCCTACCGGGTGATGATGCGTCGTCCCGACGGCTGGTGGCCTATCCGCTCCAGTCGTTCCGCAGTCATACGGGCAACAATTCTCGACAGCTAGCGCGCCCTCAGGCCATCGACGACGACGGTGAGCATGCGGTCGAGTTGGTCGCGTTGCTCGCGCGCGCCGGCTACGGAGAGCACGCCTGCGAGGATGCCGCCGATGTCGACCGGGTCGATATCGCTGCGCAGTACCCCTTCTTCGGCCCCGGCCTCGAGCATCATGCCCAGGATCTGCTGGACCTCATCGCAGACCGGTCCGGTGCCGAAGCGTCCGGAAGCGCTCATGGCGACCAGGGCTTCGCAGATGCCGCGCCGCTCACTCGCCCACTCGGCGAAGCGGCACATCCACATATGGAGAGCTCGTGCGGGTCGCTCGGCGGCCAGGAGGGCCTGTGCGTCCTCGCGCAAAGGGCGGATCTGGTCGCGGTAGACCTCCTCGACCAGGTCCTCCCGGGTGGGGAAATGTCGATAGAGGGTGCCGCTTCCCACGCCCGCGCGCTTGGCGATCGTATCGAACGAGATCGCTCGCCCGGAGGCGAAAGCCTCGGTGGCCGTGACGATCAGGCGTTCGCGGTTGCGTTGGGCATCGGCGCGCAGGCCGTTCCGTGGAGGTGTCATGGTCTTCGCGATCGGGAGTGTCGGGGGCGAGGTAGGGAAGGAATCGGGGATATCTCCGGTTAGTCTACCTTGGCGAAAGCGGCGACCTCTCCGGTTACCGGTGTAGCCCGATCCTCCCCGTTCGACGAAAGGCCCCCAATGCCCGCAGCGCTCATCACCGGCGGCACGACCGGAATCGGCAGAGCGACCGCCGAACTGCTGCACGCCTGTGGATATCGGGTCGCTGTCACCGGACAGAACCCGGATTCCGTCGCGCGGGCAAGGCTCGAACTTCCCGACGACATACTGGCCGTCCGGTCCGATCTTCGAGTTCCGGCCGATACCGACGCTCTGTTGGCGACGGTGTCCGAACGTTTCGGATCTCTCGACCTGCTGTTCCTCAACGCCGGAATCTTCCGCCCTGCACCGATTGCCGATGTGACGGAGGAGGCGTTCGACGAGCAGGTCGACATCAACTTCAAGGGCCAGTACTTCACCCTCCAGAAGGCCCTTCCGCTCATGAACGACAGCGGATCGATCGTCTTCACCGTGGGCGTCGGATCCCGTCGCGGCAGCCCTGGCGCCACGCTGGGGGCAGCGACGCGCGGTGCACTACTGACAATGCTGCCCTCGCTCGCGCTCGAACTGGCTCCGCGCGGAATCCGTGTCAATGCCGTTAGTCCCGGGCCGATCGAAACCCCGCTGTTCGACAAGCTGGGAGTTCCCGGGAGCGGTCGGGATGCCATGCGCGCGAAGATCCCGTTCGAGCGCTTCGGATCCAGTCGAGAGGTCGCGGAAGTCGTCGCCTTCCTCGCCTCGGACGCCGCCGGTTACGTCACCGGACAGGACATCGCCGTGGCCGGCGGCTACGGGCTCGGCGTCTGAAACCCGGGCGAGCCGGCCACCGATTCGCGCCCACGAGTACTACGAACCACAACCACAGGAGAAACACGATGTCACTCACTCTCGACACCTACCGGCAACTCGGGCGTTCCGGTCTGCGGGTCTCGCCGCTCGCGCTCGGGACGGCCACCTTCGGCAACGACTGGGGCTGGGGCGCGGAGCAGGACGAGGCGCGCAAGTTGTTCGACCAGTACGTCGAACGCGGCGGGAACTTCATCGACACAGCGGTCACCTACACCAACGGCACATCGGAGCGCATGCTCGGTGAGTTCGCCCGGGACAGACGAGACAGCTTGGTCCTGGCCACGAAGTACACGACCCTGCGCCGGCCCAGCGACCCCAACTCCGGTGGCGCGAGCCGAAAAAGCCTCTTCGGGGCGGTCGAGACCAGCCTGCGGCAGTTGAACACCGACTACGTCGACCTGCTCTACCTGCACGTGTGGGACCCCACCACCCCTGTGGAGGAGATCCTTCGCGGTCTGGACGACCTCGTTCGGCAGGGCAAGGTCCTCTACGTGGCCATCTCCAACACCCCGGCCTGGCAGATCTCACGCATGCAGACGATCGCCGACCTGCGCGGCTGGTCACCGCTGGTGGCACTCCAGCTGGAGTACAACCTGATCGAGCGCACCGGAGAGCGTGACCTCATCCCGATGGCGAACGAGCTGGGCCTGGGAACCGTCTTGTGGTCACCGCTGGCGGGAGGGGTGCTCACCGGCAAGTACAGCCGACAGGACCTGAACACGCCGCCCTCCGGCCAGAGCGAGAGCGTCCGCAAGAGCTTCAACGTGGCCCTCGGCGGAGTAACCGAACGCGCCCTCGCCATCGTGGACGTAGTCAAGGAGGTCGCCGACGAGCTGGGCCACACACCGGCCCAGGTGGGGCTCGCCTGGACCCTGCAGAACCCAGGGGTGACAGCGCCGATCATCGGGGCTCGAACCGCCGAGCAACTGCAGGAGAACCTGGGAGCCCTGGAGGTCGACCTCACTCCGTCCCACCTGGCGCGTCTTGACGAGGTCAGCGAGATCGACCTCGGATTCCCCCACGCACTACTCGCGAGCGACCACATCCGCGTCCAGACCCGCGGCGACCTGAAGATCCAGGCCCGCCGCTGACGACGCGGCGGCCGCCGCGCCGACCCATCATCGAGCGAACCGATGGGTCAACCCGGATGCAGGGACCGTGACATGCGACATATTTGCTTGCCGTGGTCGACCCCGTGGTGGGAAAGTACGCTGATATGTAGACGTACTAGTTCGTATACCAAGAGGTGGAGTGAAAGGATATTTATGACCACGACGGAGATCCAGCCCGCCGACGTCGAGAACCTGGTGGCGGCGGCCCGGTCGGCGGTGCCGGTACTCGCCGCGAACGCGGGCCGCGCCGAGCGCGACCGGCGGCTGCCCGCCGGGAGCACCGCGGCGCTGCGGGATGCGGGTGCGTTCGCGCTGGCCACACCCGCCCGGTTCGGTGGTCTCGACGCCGACCTCCCGACCACCGTTCGCGTGATCTCCGAGCTGGGCCGCGGTTGCTCGTCGTCGGCCTGGCTGGTCGCGGTGAGCGCCGAGGCGCAGCGGGCCTTCGGTCCGCTCATGTCCGAGGAGGTGCTCGCGGAGTTCTACGCCGACCCCGACACGCGGCTGTGCGGTGCCGGCAAACCCCCCGGCAGGGCACGGCGGGTCGCCAAGGGTCTCCATATCTCCGGACGTTGGCCCTACGCCTCGGGCTGCGAGGACGCGCCGTGGGCCATCATCCCGGCCATGGTGGGCGATGGTGACGGGTCTGCTGAGTTCGTCCTCGTGCTCGCGCCGACCTCGGATCTGGATATCGAGCGCACCTGGGACACGGCCGGAATGCGCGGCACCGGTAGCCATACGCTGGTGGCCGACGACGTGTTCGTGCCCCGCGCCCGCGTACTGTCCGTGCCCACGGGTCCGAACGGTGCACCGGACTTGTTCTCCGGCCGGCCTGCCGGCCAGCTCGGCGGTGGTGTGACGCTGCTCGCCTCGCTGGTCGGAGCCGCTCGTGGAGCCCTGGATGTGGTCGGTTCCACGCTCCATGAGCGCAAGCCCCCGATGACGCAGTACGACAGCCTCGCAGCCTCGCCCGGCGCCCGGCACTGGTTCGCCCAAGCCACCCACCTGATCGAGAGCGCCCAGCGTGACCTGGTCGTGCTCGCGGCCGAGATCGACCAGCTCGCGGCCGAGCCGGCACTCGCCGACCGGGACGGCACGGCGCTGCGCATGCGACTGAACTCGGTCGTACAGCGGTGCCAAGAAGGGGTGAACCTGCTGCTGGACCTGCACGGAGCCGCCGGATTCGCCACCGGCAACGCACTGCAGCGGTTCTGGCGTGACCTGCACGTCGGCAGCCGGCACGTGCAGTTCAACACTTACCTCGCAGTGGAGAACCACGCCGGCATCCTCGCGACCACCCCTGACTCGCAGGAGACATGATGATCGAGAAGCGATAACGGGCCATCTCGGGCCCGCGGCTCGTCGCCGTTCCCGCCACCGACGGATGCCGACCGTGGGCGGCGGTACTCGAGGGGTGACGAACACGGCGCCCGAATTCACAACAGGAAGGAGTTTCCGGTGCTTACCGGTGATTCCCGTGTCGACATCGACACCAGCAAGCCCCACCCCGCACGTGTATACGACTGGCTGCTGGGCGGTAGCACCAATTACCCGGTCGACGAGAAGGTCGGCGCGGCACTTCCCGAGGAAACGCGCGGCAACGCGGCCCGGAACCGGGCGTTCATCCACCGGGCCACCGGCTGGCTGGCGAAGAACGGCATTGCCCAGTATCTCGACATCGGCACCGGAATCCCCACCGAGCCCAATATCCACCAGGTCGTGCAGGCCATCGCGCCCGACGCCCGGATCGTCTACGCGGACAACGATCCGATCGTCCTGCAGCACTCGGAAGCGCTGCTGACCAGTACCCGTGAGGGCGTCACCCGTTTCCTGCACGCGGACGTGCGACAGCCGGCGTCGATCCTGGAACATGCCGGTGAGGTATTGGACTTCGACCGCCCCGTCGCGCTATCGCTGTTCGCTCTTCTGCACTTCTTGCCGGACGACGAGGCATACGGCATCGTGCGAGCACTCGTGGAAGCCCTTCCATCGGGCAGCTTCCTGCTGCTTTCGCACGGGACGGTCGACGAGCATCCCGAGTGGGAGGGAAAGGTCGAGGCCGCGTACGAGCAGGCCGCGATCCCGCTGCGGTTGCGCACTCGTAGTGAAGTCGTGCCTTTCTTCAAGGGGCTGGAACTCGTTGCTCCGGGGCTGGTGTCCGCCACCGAGTGGTACCAGGAGGATCCGGCACCGGCACTCGAGCGCAGCGGATTTCATGTCGGCGTCGCCCAGGTCCCGTAGTGGCTACGGCCCCACCGGTCCGTCTCGGCCGGCGACTGTGCGACCCGGTCCCCGTACAAGTGGACGTCTGTCCTGGCCGGTTGCGATGCCGTCGTTCACGCGGCCCGATATCGCCTACAGCCGCGTCGAACTCGCCACCGAACAGGCACTACTGCCGCGGGATACACCCACGATGCACACCGTGATACTGCGCCCGCCGTTCGTCTGGGGCGCCGGGACGACCACAACGATCGAGATGGCCGACCTTGCGCGATCCGGCGGATGGACCTGGATCGATCGAGGTCGCCACATCATGTACGTCATCGAACCTGAATAGGGACTCACCGAAATGACTCCCGCACACAAATCGCACGGCTCTCCCATGGAAGCGAGGTCAGCAGTTGGGCACGAGCAAGAGGGTGGCGCGCGGAATCGCAGTCACCGCTGTAACGATGGCCGGCACGATGTCACTGGCAACCCCTATGGCCGTGGCCACCCCTTCCCCCGTGACGTCCGATTCGCCGAGTGCCGCGGTCACGGCGAACGCGTCGTTCGGCAGGCTCGGCGGGCTGATCGACCTCGCCGTGGAGCGCCTCCGCGTCAGCAACGACGTCGCAGCGTCCAAGTTCGGCACCGGCTCAGCTGTCGACGACCCCGTCCGCGAACAACAGGTGCTCGACCGAGTACGGAGCCAGGCCGCCGCGATCGGGCTGGACCCGAATACGGCCGCGGCCTTCTTCCAGGACCAGATCACCGCGAGCAAGGTCGTACAGAACGGACTACTTGCCCACTGGAAGGCACATCCGGACCAAGCTCCCGATACGCGCCCGGACCTGGCCCGGATCCGCGTACAGCTCGACCAGCTGACCGGCTCCCTGCTCGAACAACTCAGGGCCACTGTGGATGTGCGCACCACGCCCGCCTGGTGCGCCATCGAACTCCCCCTGGCCGCCGAATCAGCGGCACTCCTGGATGGACTGGACATCCTGCACCAGCAGGCGCTCGGCACGGCGGTGCGCTCCGTGTGCAGCACAGGCTGAAACCCGGTTCGATGACTACAGGTCCGCTTTCCGGACATTGCCCGGAAAGCGGGCCCGTCCACGGATACGCAGAGCCCGGGAGAGCAGCGTTCATCGACGCCCGGGGCGGAATTCGCCGATCCCGGCGATCCTGCGCGAAAGACCGTTACCGAGCATCGCCGCTGGATACACGGGCAATTCGCCGAGATCGCCACGGAGGCAGGGGTCGGCGATATCCGTTCGACCGCAAGGCAGCTGATGGTTCTCCGCGATGGAGCGATGGTGAACGGGGTACCTCGGAGACCCGGCGCCGGTCGCTGATTCTTGCCACCGGTTGAACCTGAGCAATTTCGTTCTCGGAAGTTCGTGAATGCGCTGTCGGTCAAAGGGTTACGAGGCTCGATGGGCAGGGGCGGAGCCTGTGGTGACAACGCGGCGATGGAGGCGTTCTTCGAGCTGCTGCAGAAGAACGTGCTCGACCGGAAACGGTGGGCGACCCGCGCCGAGCTCCGGCTGGCTATCGTGGTCTGGATCGAGAAAACCTACCACCGCATCCGCCGGCAACGCCGACTCGGCCGGCTCACCCCGATCGAGTTCGAGGCAATGAACCGGCCCGCACTCGCGACCTGAAAGACCAAATCCGCGAGTCAACCGAACTCGGGGCAGTCCATGTGTCGAATACACCGACGTGATCCGCGACGGGGCCACCGGGCAGTGGATCTCCAAAGCCGAAGTCGCCGAGGCGCCATTCACCGCGTTCGATCCCGCAAGAAGAACGAGAGTATCGCTGGCGGCTGGTGGTGCGCCACATCCCCTACCTGAACTCGAAGCAGGTGCAACAACCGACGCTGTTCGCCACGAAGAGTGTGTGGCCTGGGGCGGCCGTCATTGCGTTCAACATCCCTGCACCGCGCGGATCCTCGCCGACCGAGGCGGGCAGCTCGCGAGACCCACTACCGCGACTATCCGCCGCATTCCTGTCCATGTCGTAGCGCACCTTGCCCGCTCCGGGCGCCGCTTCACGCTCCACCCTCCAGGGGATTGCCATGGAAGAAGGTGTTCAACCGGCTCTTCGCGATCACACACGCCACGCGCCACGGAACTCACTTCGGGTAGGCGGAAATCCGTGTGCGCGACGCAGGTGGTCAGTGGGTAGCTTTCAAATCACACACCAATCTCGGAATGGGGAGAACAATGTCGTTCACGTTCGGAATCTTCGATTCCTTCGACCAGGGCGTCCAGGCTCCAGGAGAAGTCCTTGACGAGCGCTTGCGCTTCGCTGTCGAAGCCGAGAAACTCGGGATCGATCACTATCATGTGACTGAACACCACGGAACGGCGCTGTCCGTCTGCCCCTCCCCGAACATCTTCCTGGCTGCCCTTTCCCAGCGCACGACGCGGATGCGGATTGGGGCACTGGTATACGTGCTTCCCGCATACCACATCCTGCGGCTCACCGAGGAGATTGCGACACTGGACCACCTCTCGGGCGGACGCCTCGAAGTCGGGGTCGGAAGTGGCATCAGCCCCTACGAGTCGGCGTACTTCGGTGTGCAGTCTGAGCAGATGCGCCCGGTGTATGAAGAGTCTCTTCAGGTGATGTTGCGCGCTCTCGAGTCGGGCCGCGTCCAGCATGAGGGAACGCTGCTTCAGGACTATGATGTTCAGCTGTCCATCGGGCCGCTTCAGTGCCCGTACCCACCAATCTGGTACGCGTCGAGCAACACGCGAAGCGCGATATGGGCCGCGCAGGAGAACGTCAACTTCGTCGGACGGTGGAACGCGGGGGAGTTCGTGCCGGCAGCAGAGGAGTACTGGCGTGTCTGGCAAGAGCTGAGAGGCGAGGTCGATCCGGTGCAGGGATCCACGCTTGACCTGCCCCGCGTCGGCGTATCCTCCGTTCTCTTCATCGGGGAGAGCGATGAAGAGGCGCTTGATCGCTACAACGCCGCCTATGGCCTCTTCGGCGAACGGGTGACCAAGTTGTGGCACGATCACAGTGACTACCGCGTCGATGGCATTGCCAGCCCCGCTCGGGGGCTCGAGCTGGGCAACGCAATCGTCGGAACGGTGGACTCGGTCCGCGACCAACTGCTCGCCCAGATCGAGCATTCGCCGGTGAACTACCTCGAGGTCATGCCCTACTTCGGTGACATGTCGTACGACGAGGCCCGACGCAATCTCCAATGGTTCTCCGATCACGTGATGCCCGCACTGCGCGCCAGCAAGGACGCACCGCTCGAGGAGGTCGCGGCATGCTGACGCAGGCGGCACCAGCTGGGTCATCGGACGCCCGCTTCAGGGACGCAATGGCTGCGGTGTGCAGCCCCGTCGCCGTCGTCACGACAAGCGATGGCGACCATGTCTCAGGAACAACGGTCAGTGCCTTCTGCTCATTGTCGATGGATCCTCCGATGATTCTCGTCAGCTTGGACAACTCCTCCCGCCTGCTGGCCGAGGTCCGCCGCAACCGGCATTTCGGAGTCAACGTACTCGCGGCCGATCAAGGCGCGCTGGCGCGCCAGTTCGCGTCGAAGGACTCCTACAAGTTCGAGGGTGTCGACTTCCGCCTGTCCGGCGAGACCCCGCGCCTCACAGGCAGCGCTGCGTGGGTGAAGGGCATCCTGCGCGGCGCATATACGGATGGTGACCACACGATTCTCATCGGACTCGTGACCGAGGCGGATGCGACCGCTGCTCCGCCGTTGACCTACTACCGGTCGCACATTCGGCACGCACGTCCCGGTGTAGCGGCCCGGCTGCTGACAACGGGCACATCGTCTCGGTTCCCGCGGAGTCGAGTCCAGACAGATCGAGAAGACTAAAGAAGGAACGAAGATGGCAGTGGTAAGGTACGAACGCACAGACGACATCGGCCACCTGGTGCTCTGCAACCCCCCGCACAACCTGCTGGGCGTTGCGTTCTACGAGGACATGCGCGATTCGCTTCATCAAGCGGCTTCGGACACCACCCGCGCTCTGCTGGTGCGCGCAGAAGGCCCGAACTTCACCAGCGGCGGTGATATCGCGGCGTTCGCCACGATGCCGCCAGGCGAGTTCCGCCTGCTCGCGTCCGAGTATCATAAAGCGTTCCGCGCGATCGAGGCTCTTCACATCCCCACCGTGGCGGCCGTGCGCGGTTCCGTCTTCGGGGGTGGCGTCGAGATCGCGCTCGCGTGCGACATCGTGGTCGCTGCCGACGACGCAGAGTTCCGTCAGATCGAGGTCTCTGTCGGATCAATGCCCATCGCCGGCGGCGTGCAGCGATTCGCTGAGCGCGTCGGGCGTGCCCGCGCTGCAAAGTACGCGATGCTCAGCCTCCCGCTGGACGGGCGGACCGCAGCAGAGTTCGGTCTGGTCGCATACTCGGCGCCTGAGGACAAGGTGGAGGCAGAGGCCCTGAGCATCGCGACGCGTCTTGCAAGCGGGCCGACGCGCTCCTACGCAGCGGTCCGCCAGATCCTCAAAGTCTGGTCCGGGGGCGGCGTTCCGGCCGCGGATGCGGCGATGCTCGATATCGCGATGCCGCTGCATGGAACCGAGGACGCCAAGCGGGGCCGTATCGCCCGCTCGGAGGCGCTTGCCCGAGGAGTAGAGGCAGCCCCCGTCGTATTCGAGGGCCGCTGAGCGGCCGGGATCAGGAGCGAAACGATGACCGGCGGCGTTGCCGAGCAGCGGGTCGAATGCGGCGGCTACCGCACGCGTTACCTGGAAGCGGGCGACCGCGAGGCACCGCCGCTCCTCCTCCTCCACGACGGAGGGTGGGGAGGCAGTGCATCGACGAGCTGGAAGAACGCGATCAGCGCCTTCGCGGAGACTCGTCGTGTCCTCGTGCCGGACATGCTCGGCTTCGGAGGCACGGACAAGGTGGTGTTCCTCGACCGGTCTCCCTACTCCTTCCGCATCGTCCATCTCGCCGCGTTCCTGATCGCGGTCGGAGTGACGGAGCCTGTGGACGTCGTCGGCACGTCTTTCGGCGGATCCGTCGCCCTTCGCTCGCTGACCCTTCCGGAGTCGTTCCCGGTACGATCGGCCGTGAGCATTGCGGGCACGGGAGGCCCCTGGCGCACGGAGAAGGCCAAGCGGGAGCTGGGCGAGTGGGACGGCACGCGAGACGGCATCGCGAAGATCGTTCGGTTGCTGATGGACGACTCCGCCTACTTCGACGACCATGTGTCGGAGAGGTTTCGGTGGGCGAGCGTGCCGGGTCATTTCAAAGCGGTCAGTGCGCCGGCGATCTCGGTGCCCGCATCCTTGCAGCATCCGGTCGACGACACCTGGCCGCGTCCCCTGGGAGAGGTGCCGCAGCCGATCATGCTCATTCGCTGCACGAAAGACGAGCTGGTTCAGAGGGACTGGACCGATCACGTGCGCAGAGCGAACCCCGATGTCGTGGTCCGGCTCATCAACCACCGGCACTCCCCGAACATCGATCGCGCCGAGGAGCTCGTCGGCATCATCTCCGACTTCTGGTGTCACGCCCATCCGCGCCCGACCGCCGGAGCAAGGTTCCCATGACCGAGAGCTCCGCCCCGGTGATTCAGGTCGGCTCCGCGGCACACGTCCGACGTCCCTCGATGAGGGCGTCGGACACCACGACACCATTCACCTATCACAAGAAGCACTGGACACCGGGACGATGCCGTTCACGACGAGAGACGTCGAGACCGCCGAAGGTCGAACCTCGAACGCGCGACCTGGCTCTGAGTTGGAGGAGGCCCCGGCAATGGGCGTCAGCGATGTGACGACAGGCGCAACGGCGGCGGACGCGCTGCGCGTCGCGGAGAAGACTCCGATCGCCGATGGCGTGATACGCGTGAAGCTGCGCCACCCCCTCGGTGACCGACTCGCCGATTGGACTCCCGGATCACACATAGACCTCCACCTTCCCAACGGCCTCGTTCGCCAGTACTCCCTCTGCGGTGACCGCTGGGATCCGCTGACCTATGAGATCGCCGTTCGGCTCGACGTGGGGGGACAAGGAGGATCGGCCTATCTGCATGACACGCTCGAAGTCGGAGACCTCGTCGCCGTGGGAGGGCCGAGGAACAACTTCAGGCTCGTGCCAGCGGCCGAGTACCTGTTCCTCGCCGGCGGCATCGGCATCACGCCCCTCTTGCCGATGATCGAAGCCGTCGAGCGGATGGAGCTTCCATATCGGCTCCTCTATACGGGACGGACACGCCGTTCCATGGCCATGGCAGACGAGCTCGCAGAGCGCGGTCCTCATGTCGAGCTCTATGCGAGCGAGGAGGGGCGGCGACTCGATCTGAGCGCAGCGTATCGCGACGCGGTGCGCATCCCGGTGTACGCATGCGGACCGCAGAGCTTCCTCGACGAGCTGCAGTCCGCGGCGGTGGGGCGAGACGACGCCCATCTGCTGAAGATGGAGCGCTTCCAAGCGGTCGTGCTCTCCGCCCCCGCGCGTGCCACATCCTTCCGTATCCGTCTCGTCCGGCGCGGAGTGGAGATAGATGTCGTCCCGGAGAAGTCGATCCTCGAAGTCGTGCAAGAGGCGGGCGTGCCGGTCCTGAGCTCCTGCGGGATGGGTGTCTGCGGAACCTGCGAGACGGCTGTGATCTCGGGCAGGCCGGATCACCGCGACTCCCTCCTCGACGAGGCCGAGCGCGCCGACAACTCATGCATGTTCATCTGCGTCTCCCGATCGATCGATGACCACCTGACCCTGGACCTGTAGGAGACGAATATGTCAACGAGGACCGAGAATGTGACCGGTTCTGTCGTCGAGACGGATCTCGATCCCTATTCCCCCGAAGCACGCGCCAACCACAACGACTTCCATGCGCACGTCCGTGAGCTCGGCGATTTGGTCTACTTCACCAAGTACGGCTGCTATGGGACTGCCAGATACGAGCACGTGCGCACGATCTTCAGCGACTGGCAGTCGTTCGAGAGCTCGAACGGCATCGGCCTCCTCAGTCGTCGCAGTGACAAGCAATGGCGCCCACCCAGCGCCCTCATTGAAGCGGATCCGCCGTGGCACGACGCGACCCGCGCGGTCACCATGAACATCATCGGCCCGAGGGCGATGCGTCGTCTCCGCGCCCAGTGGGAGGCCGACGCCGAAAAGCTCGTCGATGAGCTCTCCGCGCGGGATGTCGTCGATGGCGCGCTGGACATCGCCCGGGTTTACCCGCTGCGGGTCTTCCCGGACGCGGTCGGCATGCGGCCTGACGGCCGTGAGAACCTCCTGCCCTACGGCCACTACAACTTCAACACCGGCGGCCCGCGCAACGAGCTCGTCCGGGTACTCGAGCCGATGCTGCCGCCGGTCGAGAAGTGGGTCGCGGAGCAGTGCCAGCGCAAAGCCTTGGACAGCGTCGGCTTCGGTGCGCAGATCTACGCCGCCGCCGACCGCGGCGAGATCCGACACGATCAGGCGCCGATGCTGGTGCGATCACTCCTTACGGCCGGCGTTGACACCACGGTGAACGGCATCACCGCGACCCTGCTCGCCCTCGCGGCACGCCCGGACCAGTATCAGCGTCTCCGCAGTGATCCGTCTCTGGCCCGTGTCGCGTTCGAGGAGAGCGTCCGGCTGCACAGTCCGCTGACGGTGATGTTCCGCTCCGCCGTCGAGGACACGCGTTTCGCCGGTTCGGTCATTCCCGTTGGCAAGAAGATCTGGCTCTCGATCACGGGCGCCAATCGCGATCCGCGGCGCTGGAAGGATCCGGACGCCTTCGATCTTTCGCGCGACCCCTCCGGTCACGTCGGGTTCGGGATGGGCATACACCAGTGCATCGGTCAGCACGTCGCGCGGTTGGAAGCTCTCGCGCTGTTGGGGGCGCTGGTCAAGCGCGCTCGGTCCATCACGCTCGTCGGCGAGCCGGAGACGATTCCCAGCAACACGATGCGCTCGTTCAGTGTGCTCCCGCTGAAGATCGAGTGGGAGCCGGCGTAGGCGGCTCCGCGACTCGACGGCCGGTGAGGTGAACCGGGGCGGGGACCCCGGGACCTGCCCTCCTCCGGGCCCGAATCACCGTGCCCTGTCCGCGATGGGGACGGTGGATTTTTTAAGGGCTCTGGCCCCACTTTCGGTTTGCGCCGTGAGGCGCTGTGTTTCGAATGGAGGTGAGAGACCTTCGTTTTCGGCCTGTCGTAGCAGGTCGGAGGAGCTGAGGGCAGCCTGATCCGGGTGGTGCCGGGGAGGGCGGGAGCAGCCCTGACAAAGCCGGGACGCGGCCAGTACTGCCAGATAGTGCGGGTCCGGCGAGCGGGATGAGGAGGAGTACGCGAGGAACCAGCGTGCGTGCTGCACACGCGACCGCGTCGATTTCGGCAAACAGGATCTAGTGTCCCGCACCAGGAATTCGCTTTCTAATTGGTGGGCTGTGTGGCGGTGTGTCGACGTGCCGGTTCACACCAGGGTGGTCATCTGGTCACACTCGCGATGGACCTCACCGCCTGGATGCAGACCCTGGCATTCGGTCAGACACCCGCACGCCGATGGGAAGCAAAAGCCCCACGGTTACGGCTGTTCTCGATTCCCGCCCGCCTCGCTCGTCACGCCCGGCGTGTTCACCTGCGTCTGCCGGCCCACCACCCATTCACCGCTCTCGCGGCCACTGCATTCACTGCGCCTCGCAGCCCCCTGACCAGCATCAACCGTCCCTGCGAATCAGGAAGGCGCGCCCTTTCCGGGCCTGTGGAATCCGGCAGCCAACCCGCTGGTCGGGGCAGCTCACGCTGCCCCGACCAGCGGAATTAGCAACCCAAACCGAATTGACCCCGCCGACACCACTCACGAAAAATCGAGGTTAAGCGCGATCGGTCTGGCGAATGCGGAGTTCGATGTCCCGCGCGAAGCCGGTCAACTTGGGAAGGTACCGATCGAGTTGATTCGATCCCGGCGCTGCAAGCAGGGTGAGCACGTAGTCGGTTCCCTGCGCGCCGTTCGAGACCGGCACTGAAAGCGACAGCTGACTCGGGATCGGCTCACCGCGCGCGACGGCGAATCCGTTCCTGCGCACTTTGTCCAGCTTTGTGAGGAGACCGTCCTCTCGCGACGGCACAGCGGCGCCGTCCATATAGGTATGCACTGCTTCAGGGCTTTGCGATGCGAGAACAACCCATCCGGCACTCGTGTCCAGCAGGGGGACCTCCTGGCCGGAGTGCACGATGTAGATTCGCGGTTCCCGCCCCCATCGACGCTCAATGCATACCAGGCGCCCGTTGTCGAACTTCGAGAGCACCATCGCGTGCCCCGTCTCCATCGACAGCGCTTCGATGTACGGGGCGACCGCCGTTCTGACTCGGCGACTCCAGTCCGTCGCCGCCCCGAGCTCCCACATGCGGAATCCTAGCCGGTAGCCCCCGTTCGAGAGTCTCTCGAGCGCGCCGAGTTCGACGAGCTCGGCGAGATATCGATGTGCGGTGGCCGGGGGCAGTTCCGTGGCAGCGACCACGCCTGAGAGGGTGATCGAGATGCTGTCCCGCAGCAGATCGAGAATCCCGAAGGCGCGTGCTGTTACGCTGAGCTTCCCTTTCCCCGTCATGGCAGGCATCTCTTGATCTCCCTTGATCGGCGCACTGATTATATCGAGCGCGCCCTTCGACTCTACCGGCAGCAAGACCCTGAACCGTCGACTTATCTGTATGGCAGCGGTTTCGTAGTCGGGGTCAGCTGCCCCGTAGCGTGCCGTAGGAGTGCGGACGGACTGACTCGTGAACCGTCTGTCGCCCTAGCGGTTGACTTGCCCGTGATGTGTTGCGCCCCGGGTTTGATGGAGACATCGAAGACCCGGAGGATTCGAAGTCATGGCTGCACCGAAGAAGTACCCCGACGAGCTGCGTGAGCGCGCGACGCGGTTGGCGGTCGAGGCGAGGAAGGATCCGGCCGCGCGTGCCGGTGCGGTGAAGCGGATCGCCGATCAGCTCGGTATCCACCCCGAAGCGTTGCGGACCTGGGTCAGTCGTGCTGAACGCGACGAGGGATTGCGCCCGGGCCCGACCACGAGCGAGCGGGCCCGCATCGCCGAGCTCGAGCGGGAGAACCGTGAGTTGCGGCGGGCGAACCAGATCCTCGAGTCCGCGGCGTCTTTCTTCGCGGCGGAGTTGGACCGTCCGTCGCGATGAAGGTCGAGTTCGTCGACGCCCACAGGGTCGAACACGGTGTCCAGCCGGTCCTTGCGGCGCTCGAACAGACGCCCGCTGCGATCGCATCGTCGACCTACTACGCCCACAAGACCCGCCCGGCCAGCACGCGGACGCTGCGTGACGCCGAACTCCTCGAAGTGATCGAGCGGGTCCACGAGCAGAACTACGGCGTCTACGGCGCCCGAAAGGTCTGGGCCGAAATTGAACCGGCAAGGTCATGACATCGCACGATGCACGGTCGAGCGGCTCATGCGGTGCGCCGGACTACGCGGGTTGCTGCGCGATAAGGTCCCGCGCACCACCAGACCCGCCGCGGAAACCGCCCGGCCTGCCGATCTGGTCGAACGCGACTTCACCGCGTCGCGGCCCAACCAGCTGTGGGTCGCGGACCTGACCTATGTCCGCACCAGCGCAGGATGGGTCTACGCGGCGTTCGTGCTGGACGTGTACTCGCGGATGATCGTGGGCTGGCAGGTCAGCACCAGTCTCTACACCGACCTCGCGCTCGACGCGCTGCAGATGGCGATCTGGCGGCGGCGAGCCGATGGCGCTGACCTGGCCGGACTGACCCACCACTCCGACAGAGGAGTCCAATATCGTGTGATTCGCTACACGCAGCGCCTCGCCGAGGCCGGCGCGGTCGCTTCGGTTGGCTCGGTAGGCGATTCCTACGACAACGCGATGGCCGAGGCGTTCAACTCGCTGTTCAAGGCCGAACTCGTCCGTAACAAGGGCCCGTGGCGCGGGCTCGATGACCTCGAGTTCGCGACCGTCGAGTACATCGACTGGTACAACAATCGGAGGTTTCACGGCGAGCTCGGACACGTTCCACCAGCCGAATACGAGCAACTACATGCCGTGGCCGACCCGGTCACGGCAAGCCTGGAAACCAATTAATCCGCTCTCCATAAAACCCGGGGCTTGACAATGTGTCTACCCGTCCGGTCTCCGTTCACGGTCTGACTCGACAGAGGTGTGGCGACAAGCTGCTGTGAGAGGTTCTTGAAGTCGACATGTCGGCCATGGATTCCCCACCCGATGAGACGAGGAACCGAATCTGATGATGCTGATCGGCATCGATCCGCACAAGTCCAGCCACACCGCGACCGCCGTTGATCCGGCAGAGAGTGTCAGAATTTTTGTGGGCGGAACAGTGACCGTTCCGTTTAATTCCCAGTTATCCGCTCACCATAAAACAGCGCGAGCGTGTTGAGTATA
>NZ_JBFAHF010000045.1:0-48155 GCF_040654015.1 Nocardia sp. NPDC050799 | reverse complement strand
GCGCCGGTTCGCGCCGGTATTGATCCTGATATCACCGGCCGGGACGTAGTCGTACCAGATCGGGACCGAGGCAGGCGGCCGTCCATCGGTCGCCGCGACCGACAGCACCGCAATGTGCTTGCCCGCGAAGAATTCATGGCGTTCGGCTTCGGTAAAGGGTTTCGGCATACAGCATGTAACCGGCCGGTCGGTGGCTCTCTTCCCCCGGCGGCGTATGGGGCTGCGAACGAGGCGCCTATCGCCGTCGTGTAGGCGAAGAGGACGCTGCGCGTTCGCGCTTGACAGGAAATAGTTCTCGAGCTCGCGCTATCAGCGGCTTTCAGATGCCCCCCGGTGATGTCGGGTGCCACCGGGGTGCATGACCGAGAAGATGCTGCGGCGCGCCGCTGTCGAGTCGGCGACCCTCACTCGACCACCAGCCGGTCGGCGAGGTCGGCCGGGGTGTCCGGGGGCACCGGGACGCTTTCGAGCAGCCACCGCAGCGTGGGCATGTCCCGCGGGTCGACGGGCACTGCATGGTCGACCAGCGCGCTGACGAGATCGACGGAGGCGAGCGAGAGCTCACCTACGATCACCGTCGTGCGCAGCGAATCCGTCTTCCCCGGAGGGAGTGCGGGCGTGTACTTCCGCATCTGCTCCAGCAGCGTGGAGCGATAATCGTGCTGCACTCTGTCCCTCGTTCTCTCCGGGCGGGACTGCCCCCACCCGGCGATGTCGAAATTCGCGAACACACGCATCGTCCCTGAACAGGCGGTTCGGTTTCGGCGGCGCTCATGTTCCCCCGGGCGCGGTCAAGCTTCGGGGGTCGATCGGCAGGTTGAGAGGGAAGTCGTGCTCATGGACAGCGCGGGCCGGGTTCTGGGGAACGACTCCGATCCAGTCGCGCTGTGATCAGAGGGTAGGTCGAAGTAGTGAGGCCCGAGGTTGACCGATCGTCGGCCCGGCTGCGGACTCAGTTGCCGACGACGGCCCCGAGCCACTCCACGATGGGCCGTAGGTTCTCCCACGACGTGCGGACCTCCGTGGCGGCGCGCGGTGTTTTCAGCCAGCCCGGAGTGCCGAACTCCCGGCTGACCACGAGCGATTTGTGCCGCAGCAGGTCGATGCGCGGGTGGTCGAGCGGATAGCCCTTGGGGCGGGTCTTCAGTTTGTCGCCGCCGAGGGCGTAGCCCGCCTGGACGAGCGTGTCCAAGATCTTCTCGAACTCGGCGCCGCGCACGTCGTCGTCCAGGGTGGCGCGCAGGCGGGACAGCTGTTCCGGCGAGGCCGCGTAGAGGCCGCCGGCGACGAACAGCCCGGGTGCGCCGATCTGGACGTACCAGCCGACTCCCGGCGCGGTGTGCGCGACGGCGCCCTGATGGGTCTTGTACGGTGATTTGTCGTTGGAGAACCGTACGTCGCGGTAGGGACGGAAGATCTTGACCGGGCCGAAATCCGGCTCCAGCTCGGAGCTCAGCGCGGTCATCGGCCGTTTCACGGCGTCCTCGTATATGTGCTTGTTGGCGGTCCAGAACATCTTCGAGTTATCGGCCTCGAGATCCTCGTAGAAGTCCGGCCCCGCGATCGGGAATCCCGCGAACTCGCTCATACCGTCGAATCTATCGCCCGCCGTACGAGCGGGACGACGGGGAGTCGACCGGTCAATTCCCGGGTGCGTGTGAATCTTCATGCCCGCCGCGTCCGCGGGACGCATGTCCTCGGCGCGGGTCTCGGGTGAGTCGTGCTCCGGCTTCTCGGCGACTGTTACCCCACCGCGCGGCCGATGAGTTTGTGGCTTCCGGCCGGTCGAAGCTCGTGACACCGTAGGAAAGGACATCGCCATGTCGGAGCTTCTCGTCGACTTCATCACCTCTCCCGACGGCTACGCGTCGGGAGTGGGATGGCCCGGGTTCTAGGGCCTCGAGGGCCCGGAGTACCTCGCGTGGCTCGGCGAGCAGCCCGAGGCCTCAGGTGGGATGGTTCATCGCGGTGAAAGGGCGCCAGGCAAGGGTGACCTGTCAGCGCCGGGCGACGAGCTTCGCGCCGTGGAGGAGCCACACCACCGGGACCAGGCAGCACAGCAGCGCGAAGAGGCCCGCTTCCGGACCGAACGTCCCACCGGTAAGTACCTCCGGTCCGGAAAGGACGGTGCGCAGCAGGCCGGGTTCGCCGTCGGCGCCGGATACCGAAGTGCCGAACACGCCGGACTCGGTGAAGTTCCAGGCGAAATGCAGGCTGATCGGCAGCCACAGCGACCGCGTGGCGGTGTAGGCAATGGTCAGCAGCGCACCGCCTTCGACCGCGATGGCCAGGGCGCCCCATAGCGTGGCGTTGCTGTTGACCGAGTGTGTCAGACCGAAGATCAGTGATGAGACCGCGATCGCGACGATACTGCCGGTCCGCTCCTCCAGGATGCGGTGCACCACGCCACGGAACAGCAGTTCCTCGGTGACCGCCACCGAGGCCATCGCGCCGGCCACGCCCAGGCAGGCCCCGAACGACCCACCGGTGACGTCGGCGTCGGTGAACAGGACCGTGAGCAGCATCGTCGCGAGGAAAGCCCCGGCGCCGACGAGTGCGCCGTGCCCGAGCCCGCGCCACCGCCCCGCGGCGGCCAGTTCGGTGACCTCCAGCCGGTTCTCGACACGGCGGGAAAGCCACGTGTAGGCGACGATCGCCCCGGCGGCCGCGCCGATCCCGAGGAAGAAACGCAGCACAGGCACACCTGAAACGAGCGCGTCCAGCCCCCGGGCGGCGATCAGCAACACGACCGTTCCGACGAGCAGAACCGGCACCCGGAACCGCTGTATCGGCGGTTTCCGCTCGGTGGGGATAGCCATTGAAAGTCCTCTCGCCGTTGTGCAGTACGGCGAGACTACGAACGAGCAGGACCATGCCACATCACCCTGCGGGCGACAGTCTCAGTAGTACGCGAGAGTGACAAACTACTGTCCGCGCGTGCTGCCAGTTACCCGTAGACAAGGTCGTCGCTATCGTGAACGACAAGGTCACCATTCAGCCACTTGGGATAGTGGACTCGCGCATCGGAAAGACGGCATCGGATCATGGCAGAAGACCTGACCGTGACTCGGACGCTGGTGATACCCGCCTCCGAGCTACGCGAGCGGTTCTCACGCTCGTCCGGCCCGGGCGGGCAGCACGTCAACACCACCGACAGCCGGGTCGAGCTGTCGTTCGACCTCGCCAACTCGCCCTCCGTACCGGCGTGGCTGCGCACCCGGATGCTCGACCGCCTGGCGACCCGCCTGGTCGACGGGGTGCTCACGATCGCCGCTTCGGAGCACCGCGCACAGCTGCAGAACCGCGCGGCCGCCCGCGAACGCCTGGCCTCGTTACTGCGCGACGCCGCTGCCCCTCCGCCGCCCGTTCGCCGCGCCACCAAGCCCTCGCGCGGCGCGAAGGAACGTCGCATCGCCGCGAAGAAGCGGCGCGGCGTCACCAAGCGAAACCGCCGCGCCTTTCCCGACGACTAGCGTGCTCGGCGGCGAGTGTCTTGCCGCACCATCGGTGTCCGGAAGACCAATACCTTTGCAGCTGTCATTGGTGCTCTGGGTTTTCGCAGGTCTTCGGAACTGCCGGCGGCTCGTCGACGGGTCCGACCGGGCCCCGGTCAGCAGCCATCGCAGGTCGGCGGGGATCAGGATGCGGTCGATATCCCAGATGACGAGTCCCGGGCGCACCGCAGTCATGAGGGCATTCGGACAGACTCGACCCGACCCTGCGAGGTGCCGGCGGCCGATTCGAGAATCGGACGGCAACTCCTTCGAGCCGACGACATGGGGGAGGACGGAAATCGGGGTCTACCTGCGCAGGAGGGGCAGGCGGGGTAGGCCGGATCATCGGCGAGCACGGTTTCTGGCTCGCTCCGACCGAGATACCGAAAGCGCGCATTACACCGACCGATACGACATTATGGTCGCAGATCTGACTACTCAGGTCGCACACTGCGTTTTCGACTGATCAGGGATCTGCGTGCATACGTTGAAGATATTGACCCGTACCGTGCTCGGCAGCGTCATTGCCG
This sequence comes from Nocardia sp. NPDC050799, assembly GCF_040654015.1. Classification (NCBI taxonomy): domain Bacteria; kingdom Bacillati; phylum Actinomycetota; class Actinomycetes; order Mycobacteriales; family Nocardiaceae; genus Nocardia; species Nocardia sp. NPDC050799. Next base: position 44,131 of record NZ_JBFAHF010000045.1, on the reverse strand, counting down.
TGCTGCTCATTGTCGGATCAGGGGGCGTCGCGGTGGCCGCGCCCGCCCCGGCGCCCGTGCCGGTCGCGCCGGTGCAAGCACCCGATGTTCCGGGGTCCGGGGCGGTGGCGCCCATCGCGGCGTGCATGGCGCCCGGCGACTCCATCGAACTCCGGGCCGGCCTGGGCGCCGCGCTCGGAACCGCGATCGGCGCGATCACGGGTCTGCCCCTCTTCTTTATCGGGGCCATCCCGTTCGGGATCATCGGCGGCGTGATCGGCGCCATGGTCGGCTCGACCACCTACGCGCAGGACGCCTGGCGGGCTCCGAAGGGCTGCTGATCGGACGGGGCCGCGGGGTCAGCCCTTGACGGGGTAGGTGGCGTCGAGCCGTTCGGTGAACGAAGGTCCGCCGATTCGGGCGTGCGGCCGGCCACCAACCCGCGGTCCTCCAGCAGCGCCCGATACACACCGACCACGGTCGCGGCGCCGACGATCTCGCCGCGGTCGATCATCCGCACCGCTTCGTCGAGCGGAACCCACCGGATCATTTCGGCTTCGTTGATATCCGGCCGGGTGTCGGTGAGGTCGGCGCCGGTTGCGCTGAACCGCTCCGTTCTCGTGTATACGAGGTATCCTCGACTCGAGGTTCAGAGGGGGGACTCGAAGTATTTGTACAGCACCTGGTCCCGCATGTCATATGACTGTTCCGGTCAGAAGCGATGGGTGCGCATGAGGTCGTGTGCAAGTGCAGGGGAGACGTTGTGACTGATGTGAAGGTCGATCTGGCAGGCCTCGCCGGGTTCGGATTGGATCTCACCGATATGGGAGCGAACTTCATCTCGAACGCTTCCCGATTTCTACCCGGGACGGCCCTTCCGGCCGATACGACGGGACTGATGGCTACGCTGACGCCGTCATTCGAGAAGTTTCAGACAACGATCTCTACCGCCCAGCGAACAGATCTGACAACCGTCGAGACATTCCGAACGAACCTTTCTTCGACAGCGGCCACCTATCAGACGACAGATGGTGCCACGGCGAACGCAGTTTCCACAGCGTCGAATGGTCTGCCCGCCGGTTCGGGCGCCGCCGACTCGGCCGGACCGGAACAGGGCGTCTACAGATTCAATGGCCTGCAGCTGCCCAGCTTTCCGGACGTTCCGGAGATCAAGTACGCCGTCCGCCAGGTGGTAACCGCGGCGATCGACCAGATACAGGTCTACGACGACGGCTTCGCCGCGGCGATCGGTCTGAAACCCGTCGCGGACTACCTTGCACCGCTGGTTGCGGACTGGGAGGCGTTGCAGGCGATCGGCCAGCGGATCGGCTGGCTCGGCATCAACGACTATGTCGCCTCGGAGAACCTTGTCAACGGCACGAGATGGCTGCAGACCAGTTGGACCGGTGACGCCGCGCAGGCGTTCGGGACCGGCACCGGCACCGCGGCGCGGACAATGGCCGACAGAAGTATCGATCTCGATGCTGTCGCGAAGATCGTCGAGAACGGCGCGCTCGTACTGGACCGGCTGGTCTTCAACCAGGCTGTCGGCCTGAGTGATCTGGTGCTGAAGTCGATCAGCCACCAGGAGGCGTCGTTTCCGCTCGGTGTTTGGGCGTCGCTGGTCGACAACCCGATGCCGGAATCGTTGAGGACCGAGATCCGGTCGGCGCTCGATGAATTGAGAAACGCCGCCGAATCGCGGCATACGACCATCACAACGATCCTGGAGAGGATCTCCGGCGCTGTGGACTACGCCCCTGGGCGGAAGGCTCCGGTGTACAACTCGGTCGATTTCGAGGTGCCGGAGAAAGTCGTGGTCGACCCGGGCGTCGCGAAGTATGGGTTCGGTGACAACGTGTGGTGGGAGGAAAGTAATGCATCCGCAGGTTGAGCACATGGTGACAAACGTCGGGACGGTGTTCTGATGGCACCGGAGATCCCGGGAATGGCGATGCCGTTGCCGCCGACAGATCCCGGGCAGGGGGCACACGGTTCGCAGCCCTGGTACAGCCGAGCGGACGACGCCGCATTCGCGAAGCTCGCCCTCGGAGGAGCGGTCGCGGCGGATGCCGCGGGATGGACGAACGCGGCTCGGAACCTCCGCCACTATCTCGGCAACAGCGGTAAGGATCTGACCATCAGCCCGGACGAGATGATGACCGACGATCCGATCATGAAGCGGCGCGTCGACAGTTTCGTCACCCTCGCTGTGCAACAAGTCGCTTCTGATCCGGCGAACCGCGGGAGAACCGTCACATTCCAGCAGCCGTGGACCGAGGACCATACCTTCGATCAGGAAACACAGGGGGACTGGTACTTCGCGGTGAACGCAGTGCACTTCACCGCGAGTGGCGTGGTCACGGTCCGGGCTCCGGAAACCGACGGGGGTCAGCCGTCCGTCGTGGTCGATTACAAGTGCTACGTCTTCGACCGCTACAACTGGGACAGTTCCGGGCCCAGCCCGAAAGGCGTCGAACTGCTCGGCTTCGACATCAGTGACAAGCGGATGGGCGGCCTGCACACCGCGGGGTATGCCCAGGAGTTCAATATGTTCGGGACATCGTCGGTCCAACACTACGAGGGGGTTGTACCTACCAATGGCGCTATCGATTTTCCGGACCCCCCGGACAGCCGGAAGGGCGACCGCACCGACCCCACCCGATGAGAGTCGGTCGCCGCGGGTTCTCCGGGCGTCGCTGCGTGTCCTGTTCGTCGGTCTGCTGATGCTCGTTTCGCTGGCGGGCGTGGGATGCGCCGAGCCAGTCGATCGTGAGGCGGACGCAGATACCGAAACCGGTACCGGCCCGGAGCTCATCCGTGAGGCGACCGAATACGGTGGGTGGACTCTTCCGGTGAACGGGAAGGTTTTGCTGGTGAAGAAGGAGGAGGCCGGCCGCGAGCCGCGGTTCCGGCTGGCCGTCGAATTGACGCCGCCGGATCTGGTATGGATGCTGGAGAACTCCGGGTATTCCACCCCGCTCGGGCCCGGGCACGCGTTGTCCATTTCGACGATTGCCGGTCCTGATCCGAACTCTTCGCCGAAGCTTCTCTACGCCCGCGATCACATCACTTCTCCGTCGGGAAATCTTGTTTTCCGTAAGGTTCTGGTCGACGAGCGTGACGCGCAAACTCGTATCGTCCATCTCGAGTTCCTGAACATCTGAACAATCAGACCCGCCCCGGGGGCTGAGGTGGCCGATGTCGTCCGCTGCGAACATCAGGGCCACCAAATTGCCGCCGCGATCACCAGTAGCGGTAGTCCGATCGCGATGGCGTAACCGGCCACTACCAAGGCGCTCATGGTGTGGCCTGTGTGGAGGTCCAGCGTGGGAAGCTGAGGCGCGGTATCACGGTTTCCACATCGCAGACATCCAGTACGGCGTCGAGTTCGTGCGGGCCGAGGTGGTCGGGCGTCGGCAGGATCACCAGGTCGGCGCCGGTGTTGCGTACCTGGTCGGCCACTCGGAGCACCGAGTGTTCGCCGGGCCATACGAGGCGGTAGCCGAGTCGGTCGGCGAGGCGGTGTACGCGGTCGCGGTCGGTCGCGGGTGCTCGGCTGATGTCGTGGTTGATCCAGCCGAACACGATCGAGTGGCTCATGACGCAGAGTCGTCGAGTATGGATCGTCCGCCGAGCGCCGCTGACCAGCGATGGGCGAACGTGGTCGTCTGCCATGCCGAACGACGCAAGCCGCTGCCATCGACCAGCAGTCCGGCGCTATCCAGCGCGCGGCCGACTCCCCGGACAGTGTGCTCACATACGCGGGTTCCACGGGCGAGCCGCCCGACGGTCAACTGTGAGCCAGGAAGCAGGGCGCCGCAATATATGCGCCTCACGGGTGTTCAGAGGCTGAGCAGCCTCGGATCTGGTCATGTGGGTCCCCTGGTGTTCGAGATCGGTAGTCGCTCCAGCTCATCGCGCATCGCCTCGGCAAATAAGGCGTGCGCGCCGGCCCGGTGTGTGCACAGGGGTGTGCAGAAGAAGCCAACCGTCGTCATCGGTGCGATACCCGTGACACACTCCGGTGATGGGACGTCACCCCAAACAGCCGAAACATCAGTTGGCGGAGTTGCTCGACGAGATCCGTGGCAGCCGAGAGGGTTTGGCGCGCCGGGTCGTTGAGCGTGGCCGCGCTGTTGGTGTCGAACTTCGCTACGACCACACATCGGTAGGCCGATGGCTGGCCGGCGAGCCGACGCCACCCGGACCGAACCTGATCGCGGAGGTTCTCACCGAGCTATGTGGTCGCCGCATCCCGCCGAACACATGCCTACCTGCGAGACGTGCGCACGACTCGCGCCCTACCGCGACATTCCGGCGGTAGGGGAGTTTCGTGAGCGGGTAGCGATCACTCGGGCAGTGTGAGCGCCCGGTACACACCCACCACGGTTGCCGCGCCGACGATCTCGCCGCGGTCGATCATCTGTACCGCCTCATCGAGGGGTATCCAGCGGATAGTCTCGGCTTCGTTGATGTCCGGGCGGGTATCTGTGAGCTCGGCACCGCGGGCCAGGTAGATCTCCTGAGGGTGATCCAACGTTCCGATCGCAGGCTGGTAGGTCACGAGATGCCGCATCGTGCGCGGACGCCAGCCGGTCTCCTCTTCGACCTCACGGGCCGCCGCGGCGGCGACATCTTCGGCGTGGTCGACGTACCCTCCGGGTAGCTCCCACACCCACTGGTCGATGATCCACCGGTGCCGGTACATCAGCAGTACCTCGCGGTTGTCGTTGATTACCAGCGTCATCGCACACCGCGGTATCCGGGCGACGTACTGGGTGAACTCCACCCCATCCGGGAGACGAATGTCTGCTGTCGACAGCCGGATATGCCTGTTCTCGTCGACCAGCTGCTCACCGAGGATCGTCCACTGGGTATCGCTCACCTATCCGACGGTAGCGGAACCGTCCTGGAGGCGGATGCGTGCGGAACCCGCCACAATATGTGCAGGTCGAGGGGGCAAGCTCTACGACCAGCGGAGCGGGTGAAGACCATCATCGCGGTCGCCGAGTTGCGTGACCGGATCCGCCCGCTGCTCAACGAACAGGAGTTGACTATGCGGGTCGCTGTGACCGGGCACATGAACATCACCGAGGAAACCGCGGTGCTGGTGCGTGAAGAGATCACTCGACACCTTGCCGAGGTTCCCGATTTGGTGGGGGTGAGCTGTATCGCCCGGGGAGCCGACTCGGTGTTCGCGCAAGCGGTGCTCGAGGCCGGCGGCCGGTTGGAAGTTGTGTTGCCCTCCCGGAATTACCGCGAGGCCAAGGTGAAGCCCGATCACGCTCCGGTGTTCGATGAGCTGCTGGCCCGCGCGGCCGAGGTTCGGGTGATGGGTTTCGAGGACGCCGGCCGGGAGGCGTACGAGGCGGCGAACGAGGCTCTGCTCGGGTCGGTTGACCGGCTGGTCGCGGTGTGGGACGGGGAAGGTGGCGAGGCCGGCGGCACCGGCAGCGTGGTGAAGCTGGCGCGGGAGCGCGGGGTGGCCGTGGATGTGGTCTGGCCTGCAGGTGCCGCACGCGCCTGATCGGCAGGCTGTTCGTCCCTCATACAACATACTGGCTCGCTATGAGCAGGTCGTGGCTACATCCTGATCGGAGCAATTCATGGACGTGATACCCAAATGGAAGCAGCTGCACTTCAGGACGAAAGGGGAAGCTGGAGGGCGGCTCTCGGACGTCCTCCGAGAAATCGCGAACGCCATGGATGCTCTGGGCGAGATCACCGTCCTGGACATGACGTTTCATCCTGTGCTTACTGAGGACGGCGAGTTCAAGCCGATAGTCGATGTGTACTACGCCTTGGACAACGATGTCGAGGTCTCCGGCGCGATTCCAGCCGGTTCGAACGTCGTCTACCACAGTTCGCAAGCTTCTCCCACGGGTACGGGCAGTGAGGGGGCCGCTCATCTTCTGAAGAAATTCGCCGATGAGACCCTCGGCCGCCTGGGCGATGTGTCGGTCGAAACCGTGGTGTTCAAACCGCTGGTTGGGGATGGTGACGGCGAGGGGGGTCGGTCGATAACGGTCTACTACACCGACAAGTAGAGGCGCGTGCGCTACCGACCTGGCCAAAGACCCGGGAGATTGGAGACCGGGGCCAGGGTCGGCCCGCAGCCGATCGTCAGGGCCACCAGATCGTCGCCGCGATCACCAGCAGTGGTAGTCCGATCGCGATTACAAATCCCGTTACCACCAGGGCGCTCATGGTGTCACCTGCCCCGATGTCCAGCGGGCGAAGCTGAGGCGTGGTAGCACGGTCTCGACGTCGGCGATGTCCATTACCGCGTTGAGTTCGAGCGGGCCGAGGTGGTCGGGTGCGGGCAGGATCACCAGGTCGGCCCCGGCATTGCGTACCTGGTCGATCACTCGGAGCACCGACCGTTCGCAGGGCCACACGAGCCGGTAGCCGAGTTGATCGGCGAGACGGCGTATCCGTTCGCGATCGGATTCGGGTGCACGGCTGATGTCGTAGTCGATCCAGCCGAACGCGATCGAGTGGCTCATGACGCGACGTCGGCGTCGGTAGCCGGTTCCGGGGCATCGGAAGTGGCGCGGAGGCCGGCCACCACCCGTTCCAGCGTCGCTGTATCGAGGCAGTATTGGTCGTGCCACAGTCGGATGGTCGCTTCGATTGCCCGGTTTCGCGCGGGTCGCTTGGGCAAAGGTGGTCGTTCGCGCACAGTGCCTCCTAATCGGGTGTCATGGCAGGCACCCGGCGCCGAGGAATTCCACGGTCGGCGGACTCGTAATGTGCTGTCCAACCGCATAGTTCGGCCCGGCGCCGAGGCCGGATCAAGCGTCATCCACCGGGGTTCGCCGTCCCAGGCACAGCATTGATAGGGAAGCGCTACCCTTCCGCTAGGTATGCAGGGACAGGGGGCACCGCATGATCGTGGAGACTTGGACAAGGGTCGAGGTACGGGCGCTGCGTGACGCCGCGCTCCGGATGACACAGGAGCAGTTCGCAGAAGAAATCGGTTGGTCCGTCGCGACGGTGCGAAAATGGGAGCGCACAACCGAATCACGGCCGGTGCGTGCGCAGCGGGCCGCGGACTTGGACAGCTGGCTCGCCGAGCTCAGCCATGAGCAGATGCGCCGATTCGCGCTCGCGGTATCCGCCGGGCGGGCCGTAGCACTGCGACACCCGCCGCCTGGAGGTGGTGACGATGAGGCAGACGTGAACCGCCGCGAATTCAATAAAGCCGCAGTGCTCGCGGTGGCGGTTGCACCGACATGGAATCCATCCCGGATCGGCATGGCGGATGTGGACCGGCTCAACGCATTCACGACCGAACTGGAAGCCGCCGACCAGACCGTTGGCGGAGCGGGCCATCTGCCCGCCGCTATTGATGCGATGGAGCGTGCCCAAAGTCTGCTTCACAGTTGTGTGTTCGACGAAGCGACGGGCCGAGCGTGGATGTCCGCGGTGGGGGCACTGGCCGTGGAAACCGGTTGGCTCGCATACGACGCGAACCGTATGCAACTGGCGCGGCGCTGCTACTCCGATGCGCTGTCGCTGGCGTCCATGGCCGATGACGACGCCCTGGCCGTCCATGCCTGTATGAACGCGTCTCTGCAGACCATCGCGCTCGCGCGTACCGGCCACGCCTCCCCGTCATACGCGCTCGCCCTGACTCGTCGCGCTGGGGCCCTGGCGCGTCGACAGCCAACCGGGCGGATACACGCACTGATAGCCGCGCGCGAGGCTGCGGGTTACGGGGTAGCCGGTGACCGGAGTGGTGTCGAGCGGGCTATGTCGGCGGCGTGGCGCGAGATGGACAACGCGGCCGACCACGAGTCGTTGGACGAATGCGTGTCGTGGTTGCGATTCGTCAACCATTCCGAAATCCGGGGGCATGAGGCGCGGGCCTCCACCGACTTCGGCCACCACACCCGCGCGGTCGCATTGTATGAGGTCGCCGCGAGTGAGCCGGCGAGCGCCGGAAGTACTGCGCACAGGGCGGCGTGGTGGTCGGCGGCGCTCGCCCGTACCGGTGATACGCGGGCAGCGATCGAAGCGGGCATGCCGGTGCTCGGGGCGCTGGAGGAGTGGCTGGCGTCGCCCCGCGCATTCAAGGTGCTGCAACCGGTACGGCTCGCGGCCGACACGGTTGCCGAGGGCGAGGAGTTCCGGGTGCGGTACGACGCGCTCAAAGCCACGAAAGGTTATTCAGTTGATTGAGTTCCGACGCTTCGACCACATAGGCGCCCGAGAAATCCGCGACACGGTCCAGGATGTCTACGCACGCGCCTATGCGGAGGCTATCGCCTCCGGTGACCCCTTCGAGTCGTTGGAGGCGTCGATGAACCGATTCGACGCATACCTGCGTGCGCCGGGCTTCGATCTGGTGGTGCTGTACGTGGATGGGAAGCCGATCGGTCAGGCGTGGGGGTGGCCACTCGGCGCGAAAACCGCTAAGTGGGACAGTTTGCGGCTCGATGAAGACGATCCGCAGTTCACCCGTGAGGACGGGACCCGGACGTTCGGGCTCTCGGAGATCATGGTGGTTCCTGAGCACACCGGCCGAGGCTATGCGCGGGCACTGCACGACGAGCTGCTCGGCGCCCGACGGGAGCAGCGGGCGACGCTGCTGGTGGATCCGCGTAACGAGCGCGCTTATGTGCGGTATAGGCGTTGGGGCTGGTACCGGGTCGGCGTTCAGCGTCCTGATTGGGAGGGGGCGCCCACATTCGACGTGCTGATTCGGGCTCTGCCGCTGTGATCGGACGCGCCTGTTTATCGAGGCAAAGCTGGAGACCACCACGCCGCCTGCAAGGCGATCGAACCGATCGCACCTGCGCTGTGGAACGGGGGATGATGCCGGGCGGGATTGCAGATCCGCACTGGCGCAGTTGGTACCGCGTGCGGGCAGGAAACGTCGCGGCCTTCCTCCAGTCGGTCGCCACCTGCGCTGCAACGTGGGATGCTCTTACTGGCCGAGTAGGGGAGATATAACGGTGGTGACCGAGGCGTGCCAGGACGAAGAACCGGAGAACAACGGGGGCTCCGCCGATGCCGGCACCGACTCGAAGAAGTCATCGAACACGATGGCATTGTTCGACAAGGCACTGGTCGCCGCCGGAAAACTGGTCGATTCACGGGTCGAGCGATTGCGTCGACGCCATCCAGAAGACACGAACGAACAGCTGCTGAAAAGGCTCGAGACCACATTCATGTCGTCGGTAACCGCGACTGGCGCGGCTATGGGCGGTGCGGCCGCGGTACCAGGGGCCGGAACCGCTGCAGCGCTAGCGATGACAGGCGGGGACTTCTCCTGGTTCATGACTGCTGCAGCAGCCCATGTGCTGTCTGCTGTGCGGGTGTACGGCTTCGATATTGCAGACCTCGAGCACCAGAAGGCAGTCGTATTGACAGTGCTCGCCGGGGGCAGTGGCTCGACGATTTTCGGTAAGGCGGCCGGCCGGACGGGGGCTCACCTGGGTAAGCTCCTGGCGAACTCGGTCCCTACGAGCACAATCCGGGCGGTGAACCGGGTGCTCGGCCCCAATTTCGTCACCCGGTACGGCACGCGTCAAGGAGTGCTCGTGCTCGGTCGGGCCGCCCCCTTCGGTATCGGGGTGGTAATCGGCGCGGGTGGCAACCTGCTCATGGCGCAAAGCGTGATCAAGGCGACCCGCCTTGCGGTGCGCCCTGTTGACTGACCACCTGCGGAAATCAGCTCTCGCCGAGAAGATCCCCTATGAGCCCCGACTCGGCCATCGCGGGTGCGCCAACTCGTTCCAGGGACAGATACCGGCGTCCGGCTGGATGCGATAGCCGAGCTGGGTGAATACCCACATCTCCCTGAAGTGAGGTCCTGCCTCATCGAGCTACTCGACGACGAGATCATCAATGTGGAGGTCGACGCGGCAGAAGTGCTGGTGCGACACGGCGGGACCGAAGGTCTTCCCGGCGTCCTGGAAAACCTGGGCCGGCGAGGAGACGATGGCGGCAACTCCGATTACATCGCCGACAGGCTCAACGCACTTGATGCCAGCGCCGTTCCCACCATCGAAATCGTCTACGGGGGTCGAATGCCCTAATCTGACATCTGGAGCAGCGCAGGGTATCCATCGGCCGTGATTCGAACACTGCTGGAGTATTCACCAGGCTGAAGGAGATCAGGAATGATGTAGGTTGCCCGTGCAACCTCGCCGTTCTTGAGAAAGACGAGGATATTGCCTTGTTGCATGAACGTCTCGTCCATGTCGATTTTCCCCCCGACCTCGCGCTCGATGTAGTCGCGGGAGACCGGCTGGTGCGAGACATAAACAGAGTCCCAGTCACCGCCGGTCAGCTCGTACAGGCTGACCGATCCACCGTTCTGGCGCAGTTCGGCCAGTTCGGCCGAAAGGGCTTGATCCTTTTCCAAAGTAACGCCTCCATGGTCAGAACACGCGGTCAGCGACATCGCAGCGCACACCAGCAACGCGAGCAGGACCTTCTTAGCTGTCATAGGTGCCGTAACTTTCGCCGTCGCTTCCCGGGTTGTATCCGCCCGAAGTGAACTCGGTATCGGTCGGTGGAGGTTTGGTGCCGCCCGTTGCCGGTGGCCCGTCAGCGCGTCCGGTCTCACCGATGGCGACCTGGTCGCTGGGTGTGAGCATGCCGTCCGGCCCGACGACGACCATATCGCCTCGGAGCACCGCTTCCTTGACATAGGTCGCCAGTTCCTCCGGGCTCGCATCGGGGTGCTCCCCGGCAATTCTTCGTCCGACCGCGTTATTGTGCAGGTCCATTGCTTCGGCGGCAGCAGAGTTCTTGGACGTCCCTTCGTGGGCGTTCGTGTACTCCTCTGTGAACTCCGGCCCGAATCGGTTCGCCAGCATCGCGTTCCAGTAGGCGTGCCGGAACGCGTCCGAATGGCCGTCGGTGATCCCGGCGCTGTCGAATACATTCTCGGCTTCGTGGATCGCCGTCTTGTAGATGCCGTAGGCGTCGCGGGCTCCGAGGAGTCCCAGATCGTCGAGGAGTCTGGCCTCTTCAGCTGTCATCTCCTGGCTGCCGAAACCCCAACTGAGCGGCGGCTTGGGCCAGGTGGTCATGCCATCGGGGTCCACTGGGACGTTGAACCGGGCGAGCAGGTCGTCGTGGAAGAGCTTCGCGAGTGCTTGTCGTCGATTGTTGGTCGACTGCTCGTCGATGAAGTTTCCTGATCCGAGCAGGTCACCTGCCGCGCGTATCAGACCCGCCTGGTTCAGGAGGTCGATCTGAAGCCGGGAGACCTCCTGGGCCAGCGCATCGTATGCGATCTGAATCGCATCTTGATGGGTCTTGACCTGTGCCTCGTCGGTTCCGTGCACGGTCCAGTCGTCGTCGACGCGGAGACCCGCTTCTACTGCGTCGTCGGCCTTGCCGCGGAGTACGCCGCGAAGTGAAGTCAGGTCGGTTGCCGCGTTCTTGATGATCCCGGGCACGTCGGAGATTTCGTAGTAGACGCGACGGGATTGATCGTGGTCTTCGGAGACGCGCTCGTACGCAGCGTTGAAGGCGGCTCCCTGCCAGTGGGTTCCGGCGTCGGTGAAGTAGTTCCGGGTGCTGTCGATGGCCTGCATCGCCTGCTCGTTGATGTTGTTCAGAGCGTCGGCCCAGTCGTTCATGGCTGTGAGGTCCCAGCGCTCCAGCTGGGATTTCGAAATCTTCATCAGCTCTGCGCGGGTTTGAAGTCGAGTTCGTTCATTCTGGCCGCGAACCCTTCATCGGTCATGCTCAGGTCGTTCGCGCACGCTCTCGTCGCTCCGGCGACAGCCCGCATCCGGTCGGCGATTCGTAGGTAGGCGCCTTCGGTCTTCTCGGCCAGTTCGGCGAACGACTGACCTATCTCGACCCCGGGCAGTGATGGGCTCGGCCTGGTACGGATGTCCAGATCGTCGACAGCTTTACCGTTCTGTTCGAGCTTCTGCGCGAGCTCGTTCAGCTTGTCTATGTCTGCCTGTAACAAGGTGCCCTCCCATGCCTTGCGGCAGTGCCGACCCGGAAACTGCGGCCTCGAGCGCACCGCCTTCGAGCCGGAATAAGCCTACCAAGGCTGCCCTGACCGAACGGCCGGCTGAACCAGGTCCCCGCGCCTTCCCGCAGCCGTCGGCTTCGTAATGTGCTGGCCAGAACAGCGATTCGAGCGGCAATCTGTGCGACGAGGATCATCGGCCGGGACCCCATCTCGAGGACAGCCGTACGGGGAGCCGATACGCTTCCGGCAGGAATGCATGGACAGGGGGCGTCGCATGATCGTGGAGGTTTGGACAAGGGTCGAGGTGCGGGCGCTGCGTGACGCCGCGCTGCGGATGACCCAAGAGCAGTTCGCCGAACAGATCGGGTGGTCTGTTGCGACCGTGCGAAAATGGGAACGTGCCACCGAATCGCGGCCGGTGCGCGGGCAACGTGCCGCCGACCTCGATAGTTGGCTCGCCAAGCTGAGTCCGGAGCAGATGCGTCGATTCGCTCTCGCCGTATCCGCCCCGCGGGCCGCAGCACAGCGACACTCGCCGTCTGGAGGCGTAGAGGATGAGGCAGACGTGAACCGCCGCGAATTCAGCAAGGCCGCCGCGCTTACCGTCGCGACGTTGCCGCAGTGGAATCCGTCCCGCATCGGTATGGCGGATGTGGACCGTCTCAACGCATTCACTGCCGAGCTGGAGGCCGCCCAGCAGAGAGTCGGAGGTGCAGGGCTCCTGCCCACTGCTGTCGATGCATTGGAGCGTAGTCAGGCGCTGGTGCACAACTGTGTCTTCGACGATGCGACTGGCCGAGCGTGGATGTCCGCAGTAGGCGAGCTCGCTGTTCAAACCGGCTGGCTCGCTTACGATGCGGAGCGCACCGGACTGGCCTGGCGCTGCTATTCCGATGCGCTGTCATTGGCCTTCACGGCGGACGACGACGATCTAACCGTCCATGCGTGCCTGAACGCTGCCCTGCAGACCACAACCCTGGCGCGTGTCGGCCGAGCGTCCCCGTCGTATGCACTCGCACTCACTCGCCGCGCCGGAAGTCTGGTGCGGCGGCGGCCGGCGGGACGGATACACGCACTGATCGCCGCACGTGAGGCCGCCGCACACGGAACGGCTGGTGACTGGATCGGTGTCCAGCGTTCAATGTCGGGGGCCTGGCGTGAAATAGACAATGCGATCGGTGATGAGCCGGTGGGCGAGTGTACTCCATGGCTGCGGTTCGTAAGCCATTCCGAGATCCGGTTCCATGAGGCGCGGGCCTGCACCGATAGCGGCCGTCACGAGCGGGCGCTCGGCTTGTTCGAGGTCGTCGCGGGTGAACCGGCGAGTGCGGGCAACGCTGTGCACAGGGCAGCCTGGAAATCAGCGGCGCTCGCCCGCACCGGTGACACGCGGTCAGCGATCGATGCGGCAGCACCGGTGCTCGATGCGCTGGAGGGCTGGCTGTCGTCTCCGCGCGCACTCAAAGCGCTGGCACCGGTGCGGCACTCGGCCGAGACCCTTTCCGATGGTGACGAGTTCCGGAATCGGTTCGACGCGCTCATCACGGCGAAAGGCGCAGTAGTCGACTGAAATCTGTCGATTCGACCAGCTGGACGCCCGCGAGATTCGCGACACCGTGCAGGATGTGTACGCGCGCTTATGTGAAAGCTATCGCGAGCGGCGACCCGTTCGAGTCCCTGGAGGCGGCGCTGCGCCGAGTCGACGCCTACCTGTATTCAGATGGTGAGGCGATCGGGCAGGCGTGGGGGTGGTCGCTCAATGAGAATGCGCAGCCATTACGACAACGTGACCGAATGGATGCCGAGCTCGACCGCGGTCTGCTTGGCGGGTTTTGCTGCCCCGACCAGAGCGATCGTTCGGGTCCAAGATAGGCGCGCGGCACATAGGTCAGCCCTTTTGGGACTGTCGGTTAGCAACCGGAGTTGACCTGCCCCACCAAATGGGTTCCAGTGGCCGTGGCTAACTGGCAGCGGTGATGGGTGTCTTCTCGGAGAGTAGCTCGAACTCGATCGGGGTGCGGTAGCCCGGTGACGAGTGGCGGCGTTGACGGTTGTAGAAGATCTCGATGTAGTCGAAGATCGCGTTCGCGAGTTCGACGCGGGTTTTCCATTTCTTGCGGTCGAGTAGCTCGATCTGCATCGAGGACCAGAACGATTCGATCATGGCGTTGTCCAGTCCGTCACCGACGGTCCCGAACGATGGCAGCAGTCCGGCCGAGCGGATCTTCTCACCGAAAACCCATGAGGTGAACTGACTGTATCCTCGGCTCTTGGTGGTTATGCTTGCGCCGCGTAATGTCGATGACTGGGTCCATTCCACTCACCACGAGCTGACGGTTAGGAACTCCATGTTCTGGGTCAACTTAAAGGGTGTTAAGGCTTCTGGTGCCGAGAAGACGACGGTTAGACTTCCCTATGAGCAGCGTTTCGACGCGCCGGAGTTGTGCCGGATATTGCGCGTGCTGGGCGGCGGTGGGTTTCTATGACAAAATATGTTCCCGCTCCGGATGAATTGGAAAAGATTGAACCGGCGGACTTTGAGACAGTCTTGCGCACCCTCGGTTGGTCACAGAGTGGCGGAATTCCTGGCCTGGCCCGGCAGTGGGTTAAGTTAGATGATGAATCTGAGCCGTCGGTTGTTATTCCGGTTAGGAAGGACATCCGTGACTACCGGCGGAGAATAAGTGAGGCAATTTCCGTCATATACTCGGCGCAGGGTAAAAGCGCTGAAGATATCGTCATTCAATTCCTTCTTCCGGGGAGCGATGAAATTACCAACTCCAAGGATGAGGAGACCATCGCGGGATCTATCTTATGGGAGTCGGGAGAAAAGCAGATGTTAGGCCTTAAGGAAATGCTTGTAGCGGCTGCGAAGAGTACCGAAAGTCGCGAGTCGCATTTCCGAAATCGGCGCTGGAAGGCTGCGAGCCGATATATGTCTCAGGTAAGAATGGGGCAGACGCGCGTTGGAAGCTACGTCGTCACTGCGCTATCGCCCGTAGGAGCTTTACCAATCGATGGTCGGTCGGGTGTGTACGAATCGAACTTTGGTCCTACCGGACGGGACGTAGTTAATACGCTCTTTTCGGCTCTGTCTGCTGTGCCTGAGTCTTCCGATCAATTTATTCGGCACAGCAACGCTGGTGTATTCCTGGAGGCGGTGCAGGATGGAGTATCGCTGGAGTTGGTCCGTGGAATAAAGGATAATCTCGGTTCTTCCGCTAGCGTCGAGACTAGCGTTTCATGGAGTCCAAAATCTGATGACCGGTTCGCGCTGGATCGAGTTGATTTCGAGCCTAAGCATGTCATGCCACTTGAGGTTGCGTCGGTCTACCTGAGTCGTCAGGAGAAGTCGTCGACGGTTACTGTCGTTGGTAGAGTTGTAAAGCTGGAGAGCGCGGATCCGGAGGAGGAAGGTATCGTCACGCTTCAAATCCTGGAGGGTAGTGAAGCGCCTCATATTCGAGTGCATCTTGGTGCGGAATATAGGAAAGCGGTCGAGATTCACGGTCGCAGTTTATTGATGGTCGCGCGAGGTAAGCAGGAACGGCCGGGGCGCGATTACACTCTGACGGAGGTGACCGAGGTGCGTTTCTTTGATTCGCGCGGTAATTCTGAAAGTCTGACCGATTCTCTGATTGAAGAGGGTTACGAAGATGCTTCGGATCCTCGCGGCGATTGAGCAGCTGACAATCAATGCGAGTGGAGTTGTTATTCAGCCACTCCGTCTTCAAGGTATTGGTTGCGTAACGCTCGTCGGCGAATCTTGCCTGTCTGTGTTTTCGGCAGCTCAGTGATGATCTCCACAGTTCTGGGCCGCTTGTAGGGCGCAAGACGATCTCGGGTGAAAGAGATCAGCTCGTCGGACTGGGTGGTGTATCCGTCCTTCAACGAGACATAGGCAGTCACCGATTCACCGCGGTATTCGTCGGGAACGCCCACAACTGCTGCCTCAAGCACTGCTGGATGTTCATAGAGGATGTCTTCTACCTCACGGGGCCATACCTTGTACCCGGAGACATTGATCTGGTCTTTGATCCGGTCGACCAGGTAAACCCACCCCTGCTTGTCCACGATCGCGCTGTCGCCGGTTCGGAGGCGGCCTTCGGGCAGGGCGGCCTCTGATTCTTCTGGCTTGCGCCAGTATCCACGGATGACCTGTGGGCCGGTGACGACGAGTTCACCTTGGCTTCCGGGTGGAAGAGGACATCCTTCGGGGTCGACGACCTCGACGCTCACTCCTGGCAGCGGCAGTCCGATGGACAGCGTACCGCTGTCCGGGTCGACCGGTGCGCTCGTTCCGGGCGGCACCGCTGTGACCGCCGACGAGGTTTCGGTCATGCCGTAGGCATTGTGGATGTAGTGCCCGAACCGCTCCCGGAATCGGGCGACCGTACTCGGCGGAACCGGTGCACCCCCGCTGAACAGTGTCTTGATGCTCGAGAAGTGTTCGGCGGAGGCGTATTCGGAGTTCATCATCGCGTTGAAGGCGGTGATGGAACCGATCGTGTAGGTGACTCCGTGCTCGCGAAGTGCGTCGAGCGCGACATCGGTGTTGAAGCGCCCGGTGAAAACCAGCGACGTCCGTTCGGTCAGCGCGAGCGCGCCGATGACGACCGCCCCGGTGATATGGAACAGCGGGGCGAGCGCGTAAACGACGTCGCCGGAAGTGATCCCGGCCATCCGGGCGAAACTGGTGGTCACCGCGAGCACGTTGGCGTGCGAGTTCATCGCACCCTTCGGCGGGCCGGTCGTGCCGGATGTGTAGGCGAGGAACGCCAGGTCCTCGCCGCGCACCTGAACCTGCGGTGGTTGCTTGCCGACGTACCTGTGCGTCAAACCGAGCAGGTCGGGGTCGCTGGGGACCAATGGTGCCGACTCGGTGCCGATGACCCGGCGGTCGTGGCGGCACTGCAGTTCCGCCTCCGCGGTACCGAGCACCCAACGGACCGTGCTGTCGGCGACATCCTCCCGGACCTGCCGCACATCGCGGTCGGTGGTGATGATCCCGACCGGCTCGGCATCGCCGACCAGTTCGCGGAGTTCCCGCCCGCGATACATGGGGTTGAGCAATAGTGCGGTGGCGCCGAGTTTCCACAGCGCGAGCAGGACCAGCGCGTATTGCGGAATGTTCTGTAGGTGGATGCCCACCCGCTCCCCGTGCCCCACGCCACGATCGGCCAGCGCGGCAGCGAGTGCGTTGGCGAGGTCGTCGGTCTGGCGCACGGAGAGTGTGGTGTCGAAGTACACGAGGGCGGGGGCGTCGGGGTCGTGGTGGACCCGGTCGTTCCATGCCTCTACGAGTGTGTCGAAGTGTGGGTGGAGTCCGGGCACCTCCCGTTGGGCGGACGCCCCGTCCGCCGCACCCTCATCAAATGCGGCGGACGGGGCTTTCCCGGTGTTTCCGGTGCTCATGCTGGGAGTTCCTTGCGGCTGGTTTCCCGGATGGTCGCGACGGTGAGTAGTCCGATGGCGCAAACACCCATCACCCAGTAGGCGGGCGACATCGCGTTGCCGGTCGATTCGACGAGCTGGGCGGCGACATAGGGGGCGGTGCCGCCGGCGGCGATGGTGCCGATATTGAAGCCCAGCGAGACGCCGGTGTAGCGGACCGTGCGGGGGAAGAGTTCGGTGAACAGCGGGAACGCCGGGACCTGGACTACGCCGTTCAGCACCATGTAGAGGAAGTAGACGATGCCGATGACGAGGATGCTCTCGGTCGCGCCCATGATCATGAATGCCGGGAGGGCGATGATGACGTAGCCGAGGTAGCCGCCGATGAGTACCGGTTTGCGTCCGAACCTGTCGGTGAGCATGCCGCTGAGTGGGAAGGTGGCGCAGGCCAGGGCGATGGCGATGGCCGAGGTCCAGTAGACGGCGTCCTTGGAGAAGCCGAGGTCTTTGATCAGGTAGACGCTGAAGTAGGTCAGGCCGATGTAGCCGGAGCCGTTCATGGCGATGGCGACACCGACGACGCGGAGTACGGACCACGGATTCTTGGTGACGGTGTCGAGCAGCGGGCTCTTGGTGACCTGCTGCTTTTCGGCCATCTCCTCGAATTCGGGGGTGTCCTCGAGCTTCATCCGGACGCGGAGGCAGACGTAGGCGAGGGGGAGGGCGAGCAGGAACGGGATACGCCAGCCCCACGACTCCATCTGTTCGTCGGTGGTGACGAGGGCGACCAGGCCCACGACGGCGGCGGCGACGGCGAAGCCGAGGGTGGAGCCGACCGGGGTGAAGGAGCCGAAGAAACCGCGGCGCTTGGGTGGGGCCGATTCGGCGATATAGGTGGCCGCGCCGCCGACTTCGCCGCCGGCCGAGAAGCCTTGGGCGAGGCGGACGAGCACCAGCAGGACGGGGGCGAGGACGCCGACGGACGAATGCGTCGGGAGCAGGCCGAGGATGCCGCAGGCCACGCCCATGGCGACCACGGTGATGACGAGGGCGTGGCGGCGGCCGCGGCGGTCGCCGAGGCGGCCGAAGAAGATGCCGCCGAGGGGGCGGGCGACGTAGGCGACACCGAAAACGGCGAGGGTCGACAGGATCGACACGCCGGAATTGTCGGAGGGGAAGAACAGGGGGGCGATGGTGACGGCGAGGAAGCCGTAGACCGCGAAGTCGTAGTACTCGATGAGGGTGCCGACGCCGCCGGCGATGGCGGCGCGGCGGGCCACGGAGTTCGACTTCTTCGGCGCTGCTACCGGCGACGTGCCGGAGGGCGGCGTGGGTTCGACGCGATGATCGACATTGGTCATTGCGGGGTTCCTTGGCGTGCGTGTTCGGCGAGGAGGAGTTCGTACGAACCACCGGCTTCGATGACCTGAACGGTCCGCGGATTCGGTGGGGTTCCGACCAGGTCGGTGCCATCGGGCAGGCGCAGTGCTGCGGCGCGCCAGTCGAGGGCCACGGCATCGTCGACCCGGACTGCGGTCGAGATACCGGGGATCGTGATCAACGGCATGCCGTTGAAGGTCTCGCCGCGCCAGAAGCCGGGCGAGAAGGATTCCGCGACGATGGCCGCGATCCCCGCGTTGCGGAGGGCGACCATGGGTGGATAGTGCGGATGGCCATAGCCGAAGTTACGGCCGCCGACGATGATATCGCCGGGGCGAACACGGTCGGTGAAGGTGGGGTCGTAGGCCTGCATACACACCGAGCGCAGGTGGTCGGGGTCGTAGGACTTGATATTGGCGACGCCGACGACGAGATCGATATCGAAATCGTCGCCGAAGATCCAGGCGACCTTGCCTTCGATGAGGTCCGGCGGTGGGGGATAGGCGCTCACTGGAC
Organism: Nocardia sp. NPDC050799; assembly: GCF_040654015.1. Lineage (NCBI taxonomy): Bacteria > Bacillati > Actinomycetota > Actinomycetes > Mycobacteriales > Nocardiaceae > Nocardia > Nocardia sp. NPDC050799. The sequence goes on along the minus strand of NZ_JBFAHF010000045.1, from coordinate 24,906 downwards.
CGACTCCTGGATCGTGCCGGCCAAGGCGCTGGCGGCGACGGTGTAGGGGGAGCCCATGTAGATATTGGCGTCGGAGCTGCCCATGCGGCCGGAGATGTTCAGGACGCCGGTGGAAATGCAGTTCTCCCCGGCTTGCAGGGGTTTCTGGTAGCCGAAGCAGAAATCGCAGCTCGATATATTGATATGCGCACCTGCGGCGCGGAGCACGTCGAGGAGGCCTTCCTGCTCGGCCTGCTCGTACACCTTCTGTGAGGTGGGGACGACATTGAGTTCGACGCCGGGGGCGACCTGGCGACCGTCCAGGACCAGGGCGGCGGCGCGCAGGTCCTCGATGCGGCCGCTGGCGCAGGAACCGATGAAGGCTTTCGTGATGGGGGTGCCGGCGAGTTCCTGGGCGGTTTTGGTATTGACGGCCCGGGCCGAGCCGGGGAGTACCACCCGGGGAGTCAGGGTGGAGAGGTCGATGGTGTGGCGGGCCGCGTAGGTGGCGTCTGGGTCGGGATAGACGGGGTCGAAGCTGCGGCGGGCGACCTCGTTCGCGTAGGCCAGTGACGTCTCGTCGGGTTCGAAAACGGCGGAGACGGCACCGGTGAACATGGCCATTCCGCACAGGCCCTGGCGGTGGTCGATGGTCATGGCGCGGGCGCCGGGGCCGCCGAATTCCATCACCTGATGGGCGCAGCCGTCGGCGCCGACCATATCGATGATGGTGTGCACGAGGTCGCGGCTGTCGACGCCGGGCGGGAATTCGCCGACGAGGTCGAAGCGGGTGGTGGCGGGGATATCGACGAAGACCCGGCCGGTGACCCAGGCTTCGATGAGGTCGCGCCGGATACCCCAGCCGAGGGCGCCGAAGGCGCCGATACCGCTGATGTGGCCGTCGAAATGGACGAGGAATTCGCCGGGGATGGCGAGGCCCAGCTCGGCGGTGAGCTGGTGGCCGATACCGCGGCCCTCGTGCAACTCGATGCCGTAGAACTCGCACCAGTCGCGGGTGACCTGGTGGACTTCGGTTTCCTTCTCGTTGCGCTTGGTGAGCATGTGGTCGATGAAGACGATGTAGCGGCTCGGGTCCTGGAGTTCGGTGATTCCGAAGTCCTCGCGCATCTGCCGGAACATCACATCGGTGTAGCCGGGGAAGTCGTAGGCGATCATGCGCGCCGGCTGCACCGCGTGGTTCTCGCGGGCGCGGACCGTGTCCTGATCCGAGGCGCGGCCCAGGATCTTCTCCGTCATCGTGTAACCCACGGCGGTCACTGCTCCTTCGCGGGTAGGTACTTGTTCTGCATGGCCTCGACCTCGGGGAAGCCGATCAGTTCGACGAACTCGTGGTGCTGGAGGGCGTCGGCGCTGACCTGGGCGGGGGCCTCGCCCGCGGCCAGCCGCTTCAGTGTCTCGCGGGCCGCTCCGGCCACCGCCATCAGCACCTGGGTGGGCAGCAGGGCGAGCCGGACGCCGATCTGGTCGAGGATCTCGGGGGTGAAATCGCGTTCGGTCCAGGTCGAGGCGGTGAGGGTGGCCATGAGCGGGACGCCGACCTCCTCGTGGCAGCGCTGCCACTGTTCGACGGTTTCGAAGGTCTTGGTGACCGGCATGATCATGTCGGCGCCGGCCTCGACGTAGGCCCGGGCGCGGCGGATGGCGTCGTCGCCGCGGGCGTCGGTGCGGGCGATCAGCAGGACGTCGTCGGGGATGGAGTCGCGGACGGCGCGGATTTTGCCGGTGGCCTCGTCGACGGTGATCAGGTCGACGGGGTCGCCGACGCAGATGGGGCAGGACTTGGGGGAGACCTGGTCCTCCATGAACATGCCGCCGACGCCGGCGTCCGCGAATTTGGCGGCGGTGCGTGCGGCGTTGACGGCATTGCCGTAGCCGGTGTCTATATCGGCCACCAGGGGCAGCTTGGAGGACTCCCGGATCGTGCGGACTGCCTGGAGGTTCTCGGTCTGGGTGTAGAGCTCGGCGTCGGGGAGGCCGAGGGCGGCCGAGACGGCGAAGCCCGAGGCGCACAGGGCGCTGAAACCGGCCTGCTCGGCGAGGCGGGCGGTCAGACCGTCCCATACGCCGGGGGCGTAGACGAGTCCGTTCGACGTGAGGTCTTTCAAGGTCGGGCTGCGCACCAGTCCACTCTCCGTTTCGCAATGCGGAATGCGTTTCGTATCTCGATATGAGACGGTAAGGTGGCTCAGGTCACAAGTCAACCCCGAGCGAGAGAAGTGTTCGTATGGTGGCGAGATCGATCGCACGACCCATGGAAGCGAGTGAGTATCAGTGGCTGTGCCCGTAGAGTCCGAGGCGCCGGGGGGTCGCGATGTCGTGGGCGCCGTCCTCAAGGCGTGCACGCTGCTCGGTCACTTCAGCGCGGACCGGCCCGCCTGGACGCTGAACGACCTCACCGTGGCGAGCGGGATGAACAAGACGACGGTGTTCCGCCTGATGGCCACACTGATCCAGGCGGGGTGGGTGGATCGCACGGAAGAAGGCGCCTACCGCATTGCGATGCCGGTATTCGAAATCGGGGCCGCGGCACTGTCGAAACTCGATATCCGTGCCGCGGCAAAACCTTCCATGTCCGAGCTGGCGACCACCTTTGGTAACACGGCCTATCTGATGGTTCCCGCCGAACAGGGCGCGGTGTGTATCGACCTGCTCGAGGGCCGCAACTCGCTCGTCGTCGCCGGCATCAATATCGGATCCGTCATGCCCTATCACGCCGCGGCGGGGCCGACCGTCATGCTCGCGCACTCGGAGGCACTGCGGGACAGGTGGATCAGTAAAGGCCTGCCGGCGATCACCGAGCGGACCATCACCGAGGCGGACCGGCTCGTCGAACACCTGGACGGGATCAAGAAAGCCGGTTACTCGGTGAGCAACTCGGACTATCTGCCCGGGGTCGCCGCCGTGGCGGCACCGATCCTGGGGCGGGACGGATCGGTGGTCGCGTCCATCAGCGTGGGTGGCCGGGCCGAGGAGTTCGACGGCGACGCGCTGGCCGCGAAGATCGAGAAGGTGTGCGACGCCGGAGCTCGGATCACCAGGATCGTGCAAGCGCTACCGCGAGCCTGACGGCTACCCGGCTCCCCGGCAATGGTTTCACGTCGAGACTCCCTGATCGACGGTCTCACTGCCACGGGGTCGGAATCGGCTCGTCGTGGGATTTCGGCCGGCTCTCTCGTCCGTCGTGCGGTGTCAGTGCTTGGTCCGGGACGCCGCGGCCGGCGTGCGGAGCCCATGGCGGGGGGTTGCGGTGGCGGTGCGGAAGGTCGAGGGCATCTTCGATATCGGTGGGCGGGGGTGTTCGGTAGCGGGCTTGCTTCGGTGCTGTTCCGGTGTTCGCGGTGTCCACCGGACGCACGCCGGTGTTGGTCGGCGGTGTGGCTTGGGTGGGTTCGGACCCGAGGTGCTCGTCGGGTTCGGGAGAGATTCCTACTTTCGCCGGTCCGGTATTCGTGAGGTGGGTTTCCGGGCGGTTTTTCCAGGGTTGCGGTCGATGAGTGGTTGGTCCGCTCTCGCCTGGGTGTCGTGTTTCGATGACCGACAGGAAGTCCTCGGGCCGGTTCGGTGCCGAGGCTTCCGGAGTGGAGCGCGGAACGGGGCTCGGATCCGGGGGAACGGGAGCTTCTCGGCCGGCCGGCTCGGGGTGGTCCGGTGACGGGACGGTCCCGGATGGCGAGCCTTCGAGCTCCACCTCCGGGTTCAGTGTGTGTACGCGGGCGTGCTGTTGTCCATCGTGTCCATCGACTCGACTCGTGGGCAGCCACTGGAAGAGCTTGCCTTTGTTGTTATCGGTGAAGTAGGCGACGAAAACTTCGTCGGAGTCGTCGAGGAGGCCCCCGAGGCGGAGGGGGACGCCTTCGACGTCGGTGAGGATCGCGCCGTCCACGCTGGTGCCCTTCCGGGTCACCACGACGGCGAGGGCGATGCCGTTTCGTCCGGTGCGGACGGTTTCGGTGATTTCGGAGACGGCGGCGTCGCCTTTGGCCGGATGCGGTCGCAGTGGAGCCCCGATGGCGACTTCGAGGGGTTTCCAGCGGTTCTTCGTGTCCAATTGCGCATTGTTGTAGTCGGGCTCGGGTGAGTTGTCGTCGCTGAGTGCCCGGAATGCGCGGGCGAGTCGGATCGCGATACTACTGACCGCGGCAGGGTCGGGGGCGACGGATCCCGGCTGCTCGGTCGAACCTTCCTCGGTCTGCTCGGTCGAACCCTGTTCTGTCGGTGGTGGCGTATTCCTCCGGTTCCGGGTGGCATAACCGAGTGTCGCCGCCCCGACCGCTGTCGCGCCCAATATTCCGGTGTTCAGCCAACCTGTGAAATCGCCACCGTGGGACAAGATCGCGCCGGCGGACACGCCACCTGCTATTCCGGCCAGTGCGCTGACGATATCAATTGTCGACCACGCGCTACCACCGGATGATTCGGGAACGACCCGGTCGACTTCGCTGTTGAATTTCTTGTTCTGAACCATATTGATCATCCCGCTGAAGGCCGAAACACCCCACAGGACATAGGGGTTGGTTGTGGTGGCGAATGCTGCCATGATGCCCGCCAGCGAAACAAGGGATGCGGGATAGGTCCAGTTGACGTGGGCGCGCTCGATCCATGACTTCGGTATCTTCGATGCCGCCACGATTCCGGTGCTCACCGCTCCCATGAGTGCGGCTTTGGTCCAGGACGAAAAATCGTTGCTGGTCACGATATTCACGAGATGTACCCCGCCCACCGTGTTCGCGAAGACCGCCGGGAGGCTCAGTCCGAGGAAGCCGCGCAGGTAGGTGTCCTTCCACAGCAGCTTGGTGCCGTCGAAGAATCCCGGCTTCTTTCCGGTGTCTTCGGTGTCTTCGGTGACTTTCCGCGCAGGATCTTCGGTGGCATCCAGCGAAGGGGAGGGAAGTATGCGCAGTATGGCCAGGTGCACCAGATGGGCCAACGCGAGGGTCGCGAACAGGAGCGCGGAGGCGATCGGTTGGAGTATCGGGCCGAGAGCTTTGCCGAGTGCGCTGGCCAGTGCGCGTTCCATCAGAATGTAGGAGGTAGCGAGGTCTTTCTCCGCCAGTGTTCTGGCCAAACTTTTGCCATAGCCTCTGCTGACTATGCCGGCGATCGCATCGATAACCGAGATGAGGCCGGCCGCAGCCAGGAGCGCCGTCGCCGCGCCTGCCAGACCGGCCGCGATCCAGCCGCCGCCGGCGAGCATGGTCACGAGCCCGGCCGTGGACAGCAGTATCAGCGTTTTACGGTTATCGAGTCTGTCCGCGATCGGCCCCGCTACCAATTTCCCGGTCAGCGTGCCCGCCTGGGCCAGGGCTGCCATCATGCCGACCATCCCGATCGAAGCACCCAGGTCGACCATCGTCAGCTGGGCACCGCTCACCCAGGCGCCGCCCAGCACGCCGGTCCCGGTACCGCCGAGGAACCGCAGGAACATGTTCCTGTTCTGGGGCCGGACCTTGCTGCGAATCCACTGCAGGAACGATTTCGAGGGTTCGGGTAGCCCCGGCCCGTCGGGCGCTGCGGCGGGTGGGCCATGAATCTTGCGCTGTCGCTCCGTCGCATTCGGGCCGTCGACCTGATCCGGGCGTAGTGGTTGGAGCCGGCCCGCGGAGTCCTGGGTGAACTCGAGGACGAAAGCGGACCTGATCCGTGCGGAGTCGGACGGCTTCCACTCCTCGCGGGTCCGGACACGGGCTATGCGCCGGTCCGTCCGCGGGCCGGTCTCGGTGGCCGGTTGCGCGATGTTGGTGTCGAAGACGACAGTCCGGTCACCGATGGTGGTGACGGTGTAGCTGTGGGCGTTGGTGCCGTAGTCGACGACGATGACAGCGGTGTCGATGTTGTTGGCGGGGTCCGCGACCTTGTCGAGGATATGGGCGACCGGGTCGGTGGTGACCGATCCGGGAATTCTGGTGAAGGCGCTGTCGAGGCTTTCCTCCAGGTCCCGCCAAGTGTCGGCGCCCTTGGCCGGGACGGTCGCGCCGTCGTAGCCGAGCGCGTGGGTGGCGCGCACAGATTGGACGAGGCAGTCGCGAACGTATGCGGGGGTCTCGGTGACGGTGCTGCGTGTCTTCCGGGCCATCGCCGACGATTCGTCGTGGACCGGTCTCGCCAACAGCTCGGCGAGACGGAGAAACGCCGCATATTGCGTTGTCCTGATCGCGTCGGTGGACCGGCCCAGGGCCGCCGCCGTGGCGGCGGGCGACAGTTCGAGCAGGAAGCGATGATGCAGCACCTGCCGCTGTCGCGGTGCGAGTTGTTCGATCCCGTCCTGCAGCGCCCGCGGGTCCTTCTCCAGCGCATCCCGGACCGTCTGGGGTAGCTGCCCGGAGATTGTGCCCCGGGCCAGCGCCAGCACCAATCCGGAGGCGGTCGAGGCGGCCGCACGCTGGGAGCCCGGGGCCGCCGCGGGCGAGGTACGCGGCACCGGTGGCGGAGATTCCGTGATGTGAGGCGCGCTGACACTCCGGCCGGGGTCGCCGATCCGGCCGGCGGGTGCGGCTGCCGGATGGGCCGCACCGATGAGCGTTCGGTGCCTGTTCCACGGTGTGTGCGCGGCGGCTTCGGCCCCATCTGTCCGGTCGGCTCCGGCCGTCGGCATTCGGCCCGGCTGCTGGTTTCGGCCGGCGCGGGGGGTCGTGTCCGGGATCAGCAGTCCGGCGCCCGGATCAGCCGTGAAGGTGAGGCCGAACCATGGTGTGGGTGCGCTGTCTTCGGCCGGAATCCCGTTCGACGGCGATGTTTCGAGCAGGCCGCCCGGAAACGGGTCCGTCCGGGCCGCGGTTCGAACAGCGTGGTCGGCGTGCTGGATGGGTGCCGCGTCCAGATCGACGGGTGAATTGTGGAATGCGGCCGATGCGGTGCTCGCGACATCCTCGGAGCCGACGCGCGATATGGGCGCTCCGGCCGGGGCACGGGCCTGGACCGCGTGAGTCAACTCGCCGACGGCGGCGAGTTGTCCGGCGGTGAGTTCGTGGCCTCGTCGCAGCGCATCCTGCGCGGCGGCGAAGTGCTCGGCCTGGGTGTGCGCCAGATGCCCGAGAGCGTCGCCCATGACGTTCTGCAACTTCTCGCCCAGCCAGCCGCCGAGGTCGTGGCTGCCCGGAACCTGCCATCCGTCGAGCTGTGCGGCACGGAAACCGGCCGAGTTGATCGCCTGCGCCAGGTGCTGCACGGGCGCTGCCGGTGGGCCGTGCGCCGGATCCCAGCCCAGAGTGGTGAGGACGTGCTGGAGTGTGGTGGGACCGATTCGGCGCTGCAATGCCTGCGCCGCAGCCGGATGGCCGTCCTGCGCCTGTCGCAGCAGCGTATCGGCGTCGGCCGCCGACCACTTGCCCATTGTGCCGGTAAGGGGTTCACGCTGTCCGGCGGTGGCGGCGCTGGGAACGCCGCCGGACAATTCCTCCGGGAGTTGGTTGGTCGCCCGCGAATGCTGTGTTCTCTCGTCGTCGTCGGACCGGTCGGCGGGAGGCGCGCGGGTGGCCGGACCCGAGGTGTGGTCGACCGGGGACGTCGCCTGCCGGCGCTGCGCGGCCGCCTCCTCCTGTAGTGGATGCACCAGTCCACGAAGGTCGTTCTCGGCTCGGGTCAGTCGAGCCCGGGTCTCGACGGTCGGCGCCGCCCGATGCTCGCCGGCAGCTTGGGTGTACTCGCCGGCATATTTGACGACGACCTGCCGCACCATCGGGTTCTCGGTAAGGGCGTACAGGTTGTCGCCGGGGGAAATGTAGTACCGGACGCTACCGGGATCGCCGTTACGGGCGGCGCGGTTCTGGGCCTGGATATCGATATCGTGGGAAAGCGCCGAGCGTCCGGTGACAGCAACATGCAGGCCGCCCAGTTCCCTGGTCACCGCGTTGATCGGGATATCGACCCCGCGGGCGCCCTGCATATTGATGACCAGGACTTTCCCCTCTTGACCCGCGGCGTCGAAGATACGTTGCAGTTCTGCCTCGGCGCGGGTGCCGTGCTCGAGGAACCATTTCGCGTCCACCGCGATATGTTCGACCCGGCCGGGATGGCCCGGATCGTCCGGATGCAACAGCTTCGACAATTGGGCGACGATATCGTTACGGTCGGCCAGGATCAGCTGCGGTCGGCCGGTCTCCTGCATCTGCTTGATATCGGCCGCGAGAGTCCGCAATTTCATGGCTTCGTCGGGTGAGATCGTATCCGCCATGACCTCGAGCTTCGAATCGTGGAAACGGTCGACGGTGATGACATCGGTCCCGAGGAGGTCCGCGAGCTGCGTCGCCGAACCACGTGCGGTGCCCGAGGCGCCGGTGACCTTGTCATAGTTCTGCGCGCCGAACAGTTCGCGCGCGGTGATGGTTTTCGAACTGTTCGGGTCGGCTTGGACGACCAGGCCGTGCTTGGCTTCGATCGCCTGGGCCAGGCCGCCGTGCCAGCGGCTCTCGGTGGCGGTTTCGGGATCGTACAACACCTTGTGGGTGGTCTGGTCGATAATGAATACCCGCTCCCGGCCGGCGATTTCGTGCCGGATGTAGTGCACATTCTCGATGTACTCCCACTTGGCGGCGGCCGCCATGTTCAGCCGGTTCAACTCCCCGGCGCCCAGCGCGCGGCCCAGCCGGTGCTCCAGCATCTGACGGCCGCTTTCCGTCAGATTCGCGGGGCCGCTGCGCTGCTCCCGCGCGAGTCCGAAATCGGAGGCTGTCAGAATGCCTTTCTGCAGAATGTCGTGTGCGACGACAACCTGCGTGGTGACCACGGTATCGGCCGGTCGGCCCGCCCCATCGGACAGAAAGTACTGGGTTTCGGCGTGGACGAGTGCCTCGTCGATCTCGTCGATCGTGGCGTGGCGGCCCGGCACCCAGTTCTCCCGCAACGCGGCGAAACCCACGTCCTGCTGGGTGCCGATATAGATGGTGGGTCTGCCCGGTGTGGGTGGTGGCAGTGCGGTATCCGGGTTCATGCGCACGATATCGAACCCCAGCGGGCCCCACACCTCGGTGAATCTGATGAATTCACGGCCGGCCAGGGTGTCGCGGGTGGTGATCACCTGCGCCGACCCGTGTGCCAGGGCCTCGCGCGCCCCATGGGCGAGAAAGACCAGTGATTTGCCCTCGCCGGCATCCATGTTGACCACGCCGTCGTGCATGGCCTTCATCGCCACTACCTGTGTCCAGCGCAGCACCTTGCCCTCGCCACGCCGGATCACCTCGATCAATGCCGCGTCCGCGTCGGCCGGGCTGCCGCGCAACATCTCGACCAGGGTCTCACCGGAGGCGTTCACCAAGCGCTGTGCCTCCGGGATATCCGGACCGGAGCGAGCCGCGTAATCCCGCAGTGTCTCCTCGGCGTCCTGTCGTATCCTGTCTCCTTCCGGGGCTGTCGCGCCGGCCTCGTCCGGGTGCTTTCCGGACCCGTCGACGGGTCCGGCCCGCTCGGTCTCGGGTTCGCCGGACCGATCCGCGGTCGGCGCCGGTTCGGGTTCGTCGGCTCGCGGTTGCGGTGCGCTCCCGGTTTCGTCGGCCGATACCGGCCGATCAGGTCGCGCCTCCGGAGTTACCGGGTGCTCCGCGGTTCCGCTCGTATCGCGGTTCGTGCCGGGACGTCCCCCTTCTGAGGGGTCCACGCCCCCTTCCTGGTGGTGTTGCCGCGGATCAACTGTGCCGCTGACCGCATGGTTTCGCGTGCCCTCACCGACCGTGGTGGAATCGGCGGGATGTACCGCGCCGAGGGTGTTGACATCTGTGTGCGGGGAGCGGCCACCGTCCGGCGGGTGCGACGACTGGATCCGGGGCGCCTCGTTCGTGGGCAGCTGTTCACCTGTGGGGTGCGCGATGTGGTCGGCCCGGTTCTGATCGACGCCGCCGGGGAACGCAGTGTCCGAACCCTGGGGCCGCTGGATACCCGCGTGGTAGTCCTCGTGGATGAACGGCGCCGGTCGCGAGATCAGATCGGCCGTGGCTCGGGGGCCCGGGGCCCGATTGTTCGGGTTGTGGCCGAGGGGACCGTGCTCGCCGACCGCGGGGGTGAATACCTCACCGGCAGCCCGGGCGTTGCGAACCGCACCCCCGGGCGCGTCGACCGGGGGAGGGGCGTCGGAGTGCAGGGTCCCGGTGAGAGCGCTGACGGCGAGGGCACCGGCCGCGAGAGCTCTGGCTGTGCGAGCGCCCCCGGGGGCGGCGGGAGCCGTTGCGCGGGTGGCGCTACGGATATCGGCGGCACCCTGTGCGGCGGCGCCGAGGAAACCACCGACCATGGCCGGAATCAGCGTTTCGCCGATGCTTTCGAGGGTGAACTCCTGGCCCACAAGCCCGACCGAGGTACCGACGATACCGCCCGCGAGTCCGGCACCGGTACCGACGAGCGCCGTGCCACCGACTTGGTAGAGCATCCGGCCGAGGCCGCTGTGCGCGCCCTCGGCCAGCGCTACCGTCTTCGGAATGACCCACCGCTCGCCGATCTTCTTGCCCGCGAGTGCGCCCGCGGCGCCGCCGGCCCAGCCGGAGATCGCCATCATCTGGGCACTCGACCAGTCCATCGACTCGCGGGTGCCGTTGCTCATCTGACCGGCTTGCATGAGGACGTTCATGCCGCCGACCTGCAAACCACCCCAGAATCCCGCGTTGCCGGCCAGTCTGAGCGTGCTGCGTTCGGCGGCGAACTTTGCGGATTGGCCAGCGATGAAGATTACGGTTTTCTGGCTGACGACCTGCAGCGCCGTCTTTGTCGCCATGCGGTGGATGAGCATCTCGATCGTGGCGCCGGCCGGGGAGAACATGATCGCGGAGCGGAGCAGTTGCCAGGCCAGGAGCCCTGCGAACCCGTAGACCGTCCACTTCTGTAGTTCGGTGTTGTTCGCGTTCTCGTACAGCTGTTCGGCCAGCGAGTCGTTGCATTCGGCTTGAGCCCGAAACTTCGCCGCCAGGCTTCTGTGGCTCTGTGCCGCTCCGTCCCCACCTGCACTCCGGGTGGCGGCCGCGCTCTTCACTGCCCGGTCGTCGTGGTAGTCGGCGGCTGCGCGACATTCTTCGGCCTTATCCGACCAGTATTCGGCCATTTCGCGCATCGCGGTCTCGTCGCCGTGTGGGAAATGACCGGCCGTGCATTCGACTACCATCGGAGGCAGCCACGATGGTAACTGCAGGCCCATCTACGGCCTCGGCCCCGCTACGCCGGGTCCGGTCCGGAGTGCTGATATCACGCCCCGCGCCCGATCACCGCGCCCGGTAATCGTCATCGCGGAAGAACGCCCGGACCTCATGGAAGCTGGGCGCTTCGGGCAGGATATCGGGGAGATCGGGCACGGTGTCGTCGGCAGCGGGAGCGGTCAGGTTTTCGTGCTGTTCACGGGCGGATCGCGCCGCCTCCTGGACCGCTTCGACGATGGTGGCGGCGAGTTGGTCGGGAGTTCGGCGCAGCGCGGTCGCCGTGAGCGTCAGGTCGGTGAGTACACCGCCGCCGTCGACCACGACCTCGACCGATCGATCCGGCGAGTTCACCTGCACGCGAGCGGACTCCAGTTGCCGCAGCATTTCGGCCAGCCTCGGTCTCTGTTCTTCGTAGGTGTCGAGAATTCTCTCGATCTGGTTGCGCAATCCGTTGTTGGCCGACCGCAAGGCCTCTTGTCTCCACCGGTCCATACTGATCTCTCTCTTTCCTGGGCGCCGCTGCTCCGCACGCAGATCCGATTGCCATGCACCGCTCACCTGCTCGTGCCGGATGTCCTTGCCAGCGTTATCAGCAGCCGGTGCAGAACTTTCTGGGGCGGGCGGGCGGCTTCGGCGTCCGACTCGACGGCGGCGAAAGCGTCGGCGAGTGCCTGCTCAGGTGCGAAAACGCCGTGCTCGAAGGAATTTCCGCTCAGTCCCGCGCGCCATTTCCTGTAGCCGCCCACCACCCGCGCGAGTGTGTCACCCTTACTGCCGTTCACCCGGAGATACTCGGTGATCAGCGCACGTTGGGCCTCGGCGCGGGCCCGGCACCCGCCGGAGATGTCGAGCGCACTGCCGAGCGCGCGCAAGACCGTCGCGTAGAGCGGACTCTCCTGGCGGCCGGCCTCTGTCGACTGTGGTGACGCGGCGTCCGGACCGGGCGGCGGTGCGGGGTTCGCGGCGGCTTCCGTATCCAGCACTACCCAGAGCGCGGGAGCGCTGGAGTCCGTTGCCGTACTGCGGTCTTCCGTACGCGACGGCACACCGGCGAGGCGAGTGATCTCTATTCCGCACAGTGGCAGCGTGAACCGACCGAGTACCTGGTCGAGGGCCGCCTCGATCTGCCGCACGGTGTGCTGGTGAAGTTCCGTAGCCTCGAATCCGCGGAGCTCGAGATTGTGCCGGGCTGCCATCTCGCGCGCGATCCGCATCACTTCGACATCGCTCGTCTGTGGTCGTCGCACGAGCGGCACATCGCGCGCGGGTTTTCCGGCTACCTGTTTGTCGTCCTTTGTCCGCGGCGCAGAGGGACGGGGCGGGTATGTCCTCGGTGGAGTGCCGCCCTGTGGCGCTGTGGCCGAGGACGGGGCGGGTGGGGATTTCGACCAGGGACTGTTCCCGGAATTTCCCGGCGCGGACACGCCGGCCGCGCGTCCGGCTGGACCAAGCTGTCCGGCGGGCAGCTGCTTTGCGCGTGGCCCGTCAGCGGGTTTCGCGGTAGTGGTGTTCGATGCCGGGGCGATGACCGCTGGGGTGCCGCGGGGCGGCGGCGCGATTGTCGTCGCCGCGTCGACTCGATCGGTGGGTGTACCCAGAGCGTCGGGCTCTCCGTTGCTGCCGCGGTATCGGCCGCGCCCGGCGGGACCGGCCGGTTCGCTCGACTCCGGGGATGCCGTCTCGGGCCGGGAGCGCTGTGCAGGCAGCGCGGGCGAGTACGGCGCCCCGGGGGTTCGGGTCTGCCCGTCGGAGATCGGTCCGGCGTCGTTCCGCAATGCCGCTTCGTCGGTGTGCGGGCGGTACCCGGCTGCGGGCAGGTTGTATTCGGGTGCCGCCCGGAATCCCGGACTCCGGTAGGCCGCCGGATCGGATACGCCGAAATCTCCGGTCGCTGCGGGCGAGCTCGTGGTGGCGATGCGATTCGCACCGGCGATGTCGCTTTCGCCGTAGGCGTCCGCAGCATCAGCGAAACCGATCTCGGCCGAGCGTAATTCGGCAACCAGGCCCGCCATGCCCGCCATCGCCTGTTCGACTCCGGGGACATACGATTCTGCGAACAGTTTCCCTGGCTCATCGTCTCCCCAGAACTCACCTCTGACCGTGAGTTCGGCTTCGAGTTCGGCCGCCATCCGAGCAGTCCGAGCGACAACCCGGTTCAGCTCCGCCGATGAGGCTCGCAGCTCGTCGATATCGACCCACAGCGACTCGCTCATACCGTTCTCCTCAGGGTCTTGCCGCCGCGGGCGTGCCCCACACCTGCCGATGTGGACGGCGTTGTAGGCCGGCCACTCCTGGCGCCGCTGCGCGGCAGTCAGTATTTGACATAGGTGTGAATTTATCGCTCGACGGCGTCGGTCGGAAGGGGGACAACTTCCCATGGTTGGGCATTTGGCGGGTCCGCCCTCGGCGCCCGCTGGACCTGTGAGCAGCCACTCCGTGGCTCCGCCCGGCCGAACCCGTCCGGTCCGGGCTACCCGCCGACCGGAATCGCCAGGAGGGTCGATCGTGTCCGATTCGCGCGGTCGCTGTCGAAACTCGAGCCGGCGAGGCGCGATTCCTGGCGCCACCGCGCCGATACGGAACCGACGGGCAGCGGAACGAACGCGACGAAACCCCCTCCACAGGGCATGCCGCTCGGTGCGGTTCGCGGAGGTCCGTCGGTGGTGGACGATTCGTCACGGGACGGTCGCGGCCCCACTGCCGCTTCCGATTCTTGGGAAGCCTCATGCAGGCGTAGTGCGATTCTCCTCGGTAGCGTTGCTCGACGGCACGATTCGAGACCGACGACAAGGTACGGGGTGGTAGTGGAGAAGCGGCGGGCTACACGGAGGTGGCGGAAACTCGGCGTGTTCATCGCGGCGCTGGTGCTGGCCGCTGCCGGCGGGGCGGTGGCGGATGCGACGCCGATCGGTGCGCCGGCGCTACGGGCCCCGGCCGGTGGGTACCAGGAGCTCGTGGTGCCGTCCGATATGGGCCCGATCAAGGTTCAGGTGCAGTGGGCGGCGCGCGGTGGACGAGCGGCGCTCTATGTGCTCGACGGACTGCGGGCACCGCACGACCACAATCAGTGGACCAGCGATACCGACGTCCTGCGGCGATTCGCCGGAGACGATGTGACGTTGGTCTTCCCGGTCGGCGGGCATTCCAGTTTCTATGCCGACTGGTACCGGCCGAGTAGCACGAACGGCCAGGCCACCACGTACAAATGGGAAACCTTCCTCACCGAGGAACTACCGGCCTTCCTCGCGAGATACGGGGTTTCGCGCAGCAATAACGCCATCGTGGGTGCCTCCATGGGCGGCGGGGCGGCGCTGGCCCTCGCCGCACATCACCGCGACCAGTTCAAGTTCGCCGGATCGTTCTCCGGATTCCTCAATCCGACTTATCCGATGTGGAACGAAGCGGTCCGTGCCGCGCTGTGGGACGAGGGCCGGTTCAATGTGGACGATATGTGGGGCCCGGCCGGTGACCCGGCGTGGCACCGCAACGACCCGACCATGCAGGCCGAACTGCTGCGCGGCCTGCCGATGTACATCTGGGCCGGGAACGGCGTGCCCGGGGCTCCCGACCTGCCCCGCGGGGTGGGTAACACCGTGAACGCGATGGGTTTGGAGGCCTTGGCGACGGTGGCCGCGCAGATCTTCCGCGACCGGGTCGCGGCGCTGGGAATCCCGGCCCGCGTCGACCTCGTGGACGGCACCCACACCTGGCCCTACTGGGAGCGCGCGATCGCCACCGCGCGCCCGATGATTCTCGACGCCCTCGGCGCGGGCTGACAACGGTCCGCGAATCGTAGTTCTCGGGCGCAGTGTGAGCCACGCCGGCACCGGTCGAGCGGGAAGTGCCGCGACCACCGAGGGAACGGGTTCGTCGTCAGCACTACCGCGGGGCCGGTGATCGGCGCCGCCGTCTCGCCGTCCGGTCGTCGCAGTGACCGATCAGTGCACCGCGCCCACCCGGAACCACGGTCGCAGCAGGTTCTCCTCGGTGGAGGGACCCATCTGCCACTCGGCGATCCACGGACCGGTGCCCTCGCTCGGGTCGAGCGCACCCTCCTCCAGCCACCGGTAGCGGCCGTCGAACAGGTTGCGGGCCAAGCGCACGTCCGCGTCGTCGGTGTTCTCCCACAACGAGTCGAACAGTTGCCGCACCCGGATCCGGGCCTGCCGGCAGAATACGTCGGCCAGTTCCGCGGCGGCTTCCCCTTCCGCGGTGCCGTCGGCGCGCTCGGCCTGTGCGCGCACACAGGCCGCCGACATCGCGAACAATTCCGCGCCGATATCGACGAGGCGACCAAGGAACATCTGCCGGTACTCGAGCTTCGCCTGCCAGCGCGCCATGCCGTAGGTCAGCGCGCGGGCCTGTTTACGGGCCATCCGCTCGACGAATCGCATATGCCGCGCCAGCGGACCGAAATCGGCGAACGCGGCCGGTGCCGTGCCGGGGCCGACGGCCAACTGCGGGAACCATTTGGCGTAGAAGCCGCCGGCGCCCGCCGCCGCCTTGGCCTTCTCCTTGAACTCCGCGTGCTTGTCGACGAGTGCTCCGGCGGCGGTCATATGCGCGTCGGCCATTTCGCGGGCGACGAGCAGGCGCATGATCTCACTGGAGCCTTCGAAGATGCGGTTGATCCGCAGATCGCGGACCAGCTGTTCGGCGCCGACCGCCCGTTCCCCGCGCGCTCGCAACGACGCCGCCGTCTCGTAACCGCGGCCGCCCCGGATCTGCACGAGTTCGTCGGCGATCCGGCAGCTCATCTCCGAGACCCACAACTTGGCGAGCGCCGCTTCGATACGGATGTCGTTGCGGCTCTCGTCGGCCATGGTCGCCGAGAGGTCGAGTACCGCCTCCACGGCGTAGGTCGTCGCGGCGATGAAGGACACTTTGGTGCCCACCGCGGCATGCTCGCCGACCGGCCGTCCCCACTGGACCCGGGCGGTGCTCCATTCGCGGGCGATCTTCACCGACCACTTGGCCGCCGCGGTGCACAGCGCCGGAATCGCGAGCCGGCCCGCATTGAGCGTGGTGAGGGCGATCTTCAACCCTTCGCCTTCGCGGCCGATCAGGTTCTCCCTGGGCACCCGGACGTTGTACATGCGGGTGACGCCGTTCTCGAGACCACGCAGACCCATGAACGAGTTGCGCCGCTCCACGGTGATGCCCTCGCTGTCGGCTTCCACGACGAAGGCGGAGATACCGCCGCGGTGCCCGTCGCTCTTCGGCACCCGCGCCATCACCACCAGCAGTTCCGCGACCACGCCGTTGGTGGTCCACAGTTTGACGCCGTTGAGCTCGTAGGCTTCGCCGTCGGCCGTGGGGGTCGCGGTGCTGGCGATACGGGCCGGATCGGACCCGACATCGGGTTCGGTGAGCAGGAAGGCGCTGATCGCACCCCGCGCGCACCGCGGCAGGAACCGCTGCTTCTGCTCCGGGGTCCCCGCCAGCTTCAGGGGTTCGGGGACGCCGATCGACTGATGCGCCGACAGCAGCGCGCCCAAACTGGCGTGTACCGAGCCCACCAGCATCAACGCCTTGTTGTAGCCGACCTGGGACAGACCCTGCCCGCCGTACTCCTCGGGAATCTTCAAGCCGAAACAGCCGAGCTCGGCGAGGCCGTG
This sequence comes from Nocardia sp. NPDC050799, assembly GCF_040654015.1. Classification (NCBI taxonomy): domain Bacteria; kingdom Bacillati; phylum Actinomycetota; class Actinomycetes; order Mycobacteriales; family Nocardiaceae; genus Nocardia; species Nocardia sp. NPDC050799. The sequence goes on along the minus strand of NZ_JBFAHF010000045.1, from coordinate 8,177 downwards.
CACATACTGCTCCGGGATACGGCCCTGTTCCTCGACCACGCTGCCGTCGAGGGTTTCGCAGTAGGCCCGGAGCCGCGCCAGGTAGGCGTCGGTGCGGGCGGTGTCGTCCGCGCTGGGCTTCGGGAAGGGATGGATGAGGTCTACCCGGTAGCGGCCGAGGAACATCTCCTTGGCGAAGGACGGTTTGGTCCACGCGACCTCACGGGATTCCTCGACCAGGCTGCGGGCCTGCTCCTCGGTGGCGTCGACTTTCGCGGCAGTGGACATAGCATGCCCTCCTCGGAAGTGATGACAGTCACAGACGAGTGTAGGAGTCTTTGTTACCCGCTGGTAGCCCCGAATGGTAAAGAGTCCGCACACGGTCGCTCGGGCGTGCACCATGGGCGTCGCTCGTAGGCCCCGAAGCCGCCACGGGTTCGGCACCCAGGCATTCCGGTGCTCCGCGACGGCTGGAGGGAAGTATCGAGCTCGCCGCGGCCGAGGCGCCGAGCCTCAGCGCACTCGTGCCGCTGCCCGAGACCTGGAGCCGCTACATCGTGTCGGGGGCGGCGATACCGAGCAGGCCCAGCCCGGTGGCGAGGGTCCGGGCGGTGAGGTCGCACAGGGCCAGGCGACTGCCGCGGCTCGGTTCCTCGGCTTTCAGGACCGGGCAGCGCTCGTAGAACGCCGTGAACGCCGTCGCCAGCCCGTAGAGATAATTCGCGAGCCGATGGAATTCCATGCTCTCCGATACCGCGGCGACGATATCGGGGAAGGCGAGGAGTTCGAGCGCCAGCGCGCGTTCCGCCGGCTCCGCGATCCGCACGGGGGTGCCGTCGCGGCCGGGGGTCACGCCGCCGCGCCGGAAGATCGACCGGATACGAGCGTGCGCGTATTGGAGGTAGGGGGCGGTGTTGCCCTCGAAGGAGAGCATGCGGTCGAAGTCGAAGGTGTAGTCGCGGAGCCGGTCGGTGGACAGATCCGCGTATTTGATCGCCCCGATACCCACCGCGCGGGCGACCTCGGCGCGGGACCCGGCGTCGAGCCCGGGGTTCTTCTCCTCGATCGCCCGAGTCGCCCGGTCGACCGCCTCGTCGAGCAGATCGACGAGTTTGATCGTGCCCCCGGCCCGGCTGCGCAGTACCTTGCCGTCGGCGCCGAGCACGGAACCGAATCCGATATGCGTGGCGCGCGCCGGTGGGGCGAGCCAGCCGGCCTCCTGGGCGGTCGTGAACACCATCGCGAAATGCTGCTGCTGCGGCATCCCCACCACATAGAGCAGCCGGGTAGCGCCCAGTGTGGTGAGCCGGTCGCGGATCGCGGCGAGATCTGTGGTGGCGTAACCGTATCCGCCGTCGCTTTTGCGGACGATCAGCGGCAGCGGTTCGCCGTCGCGACCGGTGAACCCCGCGGGGAACACGCAGTCGGCGCCTTCGCTGCTGCGCAACAGCCCGAGCCGGTCCAATTCCGCGATCACCGAGGCGAGTTCGTCGTTGTAGGCGCTCTCGCCGACGAAATCGGCTTCGACCAGCCGGACATCGAGGCTGTCGTACACCTTCATGAAGTACTGCTTCGATTCGGCGACCAGCAGCCGCCACAGCCGCAGGGTGGCCTCGTCGCCACCCTGGAGCAGGACCACCCGCCGCCGCGACCGTTCCTTGAACTCGTCGGAGCCGTCGAATTTGCGCCGCGCCGCGGTGTAGAAGCCGTTCAGGTCGCCGACGGAGAGCTCGGCGGCGGCCTCCGCCTCGCCGATATCGAGCAGATGCTCGATGAGCATGCCGAACGGAGTTCCCCAATCGCCCAGATGATTCCGTTTGATCACCCGATGTCCCAGCCACTCGGTGATCCGTACCGCGGCGTCACCGATGATCGTGCTGCGGAGGTGCCCGACGTGCATCTCCTTGGCGGTGTTGGGCGCCGAATAGTCGACCACCACGGTTTCCGGGTCCACGGGCGGGACACCCAGGCGGTCGTCGGCGCCGACCGCGCCGGCCATCCGGCCGAGAACCTGCGCTCGCAGTGTCATATTGATGAACCCCGGCCCCGAGATCTCGGTGTGCTCCACCAGATCGCCGAGGTCGGCGGCCGCCAGCACCGCGGCCGCGATATCGCGGGGTTTGCGGCCGAGACGCTTGGCCGATCCCAGGGCGGCGTTCGACTGGTAGTCGGCGAATTGTGACCGCTGGACCAGCGGGTCGACGGGTTCACCGACCACGGCCTCGAACGCGTGCGCGAGGCGATCGGACAATATCTGCTCGGGGGTGCCCACGGAGTGAAACCCTAGCGAACCCTGAGCTGCGCCGATCGAGCGGAACGATCCCGCGATTTCGCCTGCTGCGCGTAATCGGTTGTGCAAGAGCTGTTCGCCGCTGCTTCGGGCATCAACTCCGCACCCTACTCGACGACCACGTCGGCCGAACTGCAGCGAGCTGCTCGCGGGCGAGCCGGAATCACTGCCGCGTTCTGGTCCGGCGCGCAACCCGGCTCGCCGACCACGGCCGCGAGCCGGGGAAACCGGAGGCGATGCTCTCGCCGCGACGATCGGGAAAGTGCGCGATGCCCCGGAGGCCGGCCGTGCCACCGATGATTACGAAACGATGGGCTGCGCGCTGACGCTCCGGCTGTCGCGAAGCCCCGCCATGGGGTCGATCCGCCGCAAAACTCCGGTCTGCAACAGTTTTTCACGGGTCGCGGCATCGAGACTCCACGTGGCGAAGTAATCGCGTGCCTCGTCCCAGTTGCCGGTCTCCTTGGCCGCGCGCAGCAGGTCCCTGGATCGCAGCATGAACTGTATGACGATGGGACAATCCGGGTTGTCCCACCAGAAATCCGAAAAATTTTCGAACGCTCCGAATTTGGCCACCCAGCTGTCGAACGATGGGTTCGGATAGTGCAAGATCACCGGGTGCTCGACGGTGCGGTGTTCGCCCTCGTAGCCGCTGAACTGATGCACTCCCGCTGTCACGTCGCGGGTCACGCGCACGGCGCTCTTGCCGTTTCCGTACGCCATGAAATCGCCGCGGCCGTTGACCCGGAAAAGCGTGCACTCGGTGAAGCAGTTGGTGATCTCGTGGTTCGCGGGAACTGCCTCATGATTCATGAAGGTTACGTGTCCCACGTCGTCCATCGTCTTCCAGCTGTGATCGCCTTCGTCGTACAGGATCTCGTCGCTGTCGAGGGGGACGAGCCAGGGTATCCCCTTGTCGAAAGCGTAGGAGACAGCCTCCTGATAGTTGGCGACCTCCCGGTTGAACAGTCCGGACGGCGTCAGATCCGTGCGGGCCGTGACACCCGGCATCAGCAGAACCCGATCGCTTTCTGCGAACGGCTCGAACAGCGATCGCTGGCCGGGATCATCCATGAAGATCATGATGATATCCGCACGACGCAGGTGGTACTCGATCCAGTAGTGAAGGCTGGGGCCCGGGTTTATGATCGTCGAGCAGATCAGCAGGTCGTGCCGAACCTGAGGTGACCATTTCGCATTCACGGCTGGAGCCTAGCATCCTGAAGATCATCGGAAATTACTGAGTTTCGGCGAATCTGCCCGGCCGGTCGAGTTTTACCGGGCCGCTACTGAATGCTATCGACTACGGTCGGTCATCACTGTTTGCAGGCGGGGTGCCTTCGCTCGACCAAGCGCTGGATCCGTATCGGCGCATCCATTTGTTTATAATCCATTTTTCGCCGGAGAGGACCGGCTGTCCGGCGTGCTCTGTCGCCGGATCGAGCTGACCTCTCTTGTTTAAGTACCGGAAATATAATGCCTGTCCCTTGCGCGGGGAAAATGATATTCCGGCTCTGGAGAAGAAAGTGCTGCCGCCGGCCTCGACGTCGTTGAGATATACGATGAGAGTCGCGGTTCGCTGGCCGCCGCTGATCAGGTGGGGAATGCAGCCGGGGTCGGCCGGCGGAAAGTAATCGAAATGAGGCATGTACTGACCCCCGGTCTTGTAGTGCACAACCTGTAAACCCTCACCTCTTTCCAGCGGCCAGTTCATCAGGGCGGAGATCCGCCGGTCGAGTCTGTCGACGAACGGGTTCTCGGACACTCCGAACGTGCAGCTCTTGCTCGTTCGGGTATCCGCTTGCTCGAACTGCCCGGTGGCGGGGTCGATGGTCGCAGAAGGCTGCAATCTGTCCTGGGCCATCTCGATTACCCGATCGCATTCGTCGGCGGAGAAGACATCGTCGAACAGAATCAGTTGCGGCTTTTCTATTCTTAAAAGAACGGGGACCTCGCGATCGTGGGCACGAACTACTCGCTCCGGTGAGACGGGGCTCGGATCGTATTCGTAGGGGGAAGCGCCCGGAATCTTCCCTCTCAACAACCCGTATACCGCTGTCGTGGCCGCTTCTTTGTCGAGACCTTCGTTGGCCATGGCTTCAACGATCGAGTCGACGGAATGGCCCTGTTCGAGGTTTACTTCTATCCATGATTTGATGCGGCCACGCCACGAAAAATCCAGTGCCACCGTCATGCTCGCAGAATAGCATCGAGTTCCGCACGTCCCACCGGTGGTGAACACGGGACCGTTACCGTCGAGGCATTCCGTCGTCGTCGTGTCGAAATCCCGGCGCCGCGGTGGCGGTCCGATGTGAAATCTCGATATCTTCCGCGTCGACGGAGTGCTCCCGGATCCGTCACGGGTCCCGGATCCGGGCGGGTGATGCGCCCTGAGATGGCAGGCCCGGGTGTTCGGTGGGACCCTCCCGGAGGTGTTCTGTAGGGTCTCCGGCTTCTCCTGCCCATCGCGCGCGTCCGGATGGCATCCGAAGCGGGACCCCGTTGATATTCCCGGTGTTGGTGATAGTGGACTCTCTCTTGGGCCGGACCTCCCCCTGCGCCGGCAACTGTGGCCCACCACTCTCGTCCGTTCGGCCGAAGAGGTGGTGATCATCGTGCAGCACCATGGCGGTGCGTCGGTGCGCATCGGACGTCTCGTTGCTGGATTGTGGCGAACCCGGCCGACCTGGGAAAAAGTACGGGTCGCGCCTCGTCCGGCCCGGCCCGGCCGGGGTGAGGTGGGTCGGGCGGGTCCGGCGGCGAATGGGACCGAGCGTGCCTCGACCGGCCTTTCGACGGTCACCCTCTACTCCGTCGCGGTGCCGGAAAAGCCGGATTTCGGACCGGTGCGATCTGTGGTCGGAGGCCGATGAACACCTGGGCGGGCATCCGGCGTTGGGTACTCTGTCCGAACGCCGAATCGGTAAGGCGAGGTGGTGCGCCGTCTGAACGAACGTGTACGAATCGAGGTGCGTGAGGTCGAATGTCACTGCAGCCTTGGCCGCACACGGCGCCGGTGCTCTACGCAGCCGCAGGGAGGATGGGCCTGATGTCGGTGGCGAGTACGGCCTGCTGTGCCCACCGGTACCCTGCCGGGCCTTCGTCCCGACGTAGGTCGCGGTCCGGCCGACGGGATCACGCTGCTGTGAGAAGGTTCGAGAATTGAGCATCCACCTACCGACCGAGGTTGTGTTCTTTCTCAATGCCCTGGGCATCCCCTATCCGGACGTCGACGTGGACCAAATGCGCGAGATGGCGCACGCCGTAGACGAATTCGCCAAGGACGTTCGTAAAACCTTCGATGAGTCGACCAGCACTATCGAAGGAATGGAATCCGTCCTTTCCGGGGAGACGTACCAGTCGATTCTCGTGCTGTGGTCCCACAACAGCGGAAAAATGGCGGAGCTGGAGACCGCGTTCGACGTGACCTCGACCGCGCTGGATATCGCGGCGGATGTCATCGAGGCGGTACAGATCGCCGTACTGATAGAACTGGCGGCGCTCGCAGCGAGCTTTATCGCGAGTATGTTCACACCGGCCGCTCCGGTCACCGGTCCGGTGCTCGCCGCTGCTGCACGCCAGATCGCCAAAGCCTTGGCGGAATTCATCATCGGGTATATCGCGGGTGAGTTGTTGGGCAAGGCGCTCGAGCCGATGCTGGAGAAATTCAACGAGTACATTCTCGATTCTCTGAAGCCGCCCGACAGTGCCGTGCCGACATCCGGCGGCGGTGGCAAGGTGTACATGGATCCTGATGGAGTGGACAACATCGTCACGACATTGGAGAATCAGGCACGCGAGATGCAGGACCACGGCGACAAGCTCGGAAACCGGCTCTCCGAACTGGACTTCAGCACTCCGGGACTCGACGTGCCGACCGAAGAATTCCCGGGCCAGAACAATATGTTCCCGACAGTGGATGGGATACCGCCCTCGCTGTTGCCGTCGATCTTTCCCGATCTCGTGCCGGGTGCCCAGCAGCCGAGCAATGTGCATCAGCCGGTCGCCGAAGAGTCTTCCAAAGAGGCCTCGGCCCCCGAGTCGGGTTCCTCGGTGCCCGGAGATCCACGGACGGATGCCGGCACGGCCCCGCCGGTCGATGCCTCGTCCGATCCTGGCACGGGGCAGCCGGCGCCCGGGGCGCCGGAGACGGTTCCGTCGAGCGCGCCCGGAAGCGCTTTGTCGCCGACGGGTATCTCGTCGGGCGGAATCGAGCCTTCCGGGCAAACCGGGCACGCGGCGGAGACCAGATCGGTTGCGCCGGAGAGCGCAGGTACCGGCTCGGATGCTGCCGGCTCGGCTGCTGCGCAGCAGCATTTCGGTGTAAGCCCTGGGATGGTGCCACAGGCCGCAACTACACAGTCCACCCAGGCGGCGGCCGGCGCCCAGGCGGGAGCCGGGTCATCGCAGCCAGGAGCTGCTTCGAACGGGCAGCGCCCCGCTGACGCTGCGGCAGGGAAGTCCCAGAGTGCTGCTACCCGCGGTGCGGGTGGCAGCGGCGGATCCGGGGGGTCGGATGCGCGGCAGCAACCGTCGGATAGGAAGGTCTCGAAGACGCCGTGGTCGCGTGCGGGCGGAAAAGCGGGACGTGTCGCACCCACGACGAAGCGCTCTGACGAGAAAGTACCTGCGGTCTCGGCGGCGGAATCCGGTACGAGCCGCGAGGAAGCCCCGACGACGCAGACGGTAGCCGGTGGCGTGCCGCAGGTGTTCGCGCCTACCACTGCCGCGCCCCCTCCCGCCCCAGCAGCGCAGCCTTCCGAACCGTCGGACAAAAAATCGACCGGAGACGACCGAGACCAAGACGTTCCGGTCGCAGCTCCAGCGAAGGATGCCGAGCACTCCGGCGCGGGTGCCCGGCCACCGGCCGGATAGCGTGAGCGGATCGGCGGGGTCCACGCACGGGGTCGGCGGAAACGGTATGCGAGTCCGATATGCCGACGTCAACCCTGCCGGTAGCCGCTCCCCGAGGTTGGGGATAGGCCAGAATTGGGGCGGCCTGGCGATCGTCTCGACAGGGATCGTACGGAGGTTTGGGACTTGCGGTTCCACCCGGCCGGTCGGGGCGTTTTCCCGTTGCGCCTTTCGGAATGCCGAACTGCCCGGAGCCGAGATGCAGCAGCGGCCCGTGGTCTGCATCGATCCGGGTGGGTGTGACTTCGGGTGTGGTGAAACGAGCGGTGACGAGGAAAAGCCTCACTGAGGCTGGAGGATGAAGTGGCGATTTGGAGCGCGCTCAGACCGCTTTTGCGCACCGTTGGGGAGTTCATAGAAAAGGCTCCAGAACTGGGAAAGGCCTACCTGAGAGGGATCCCGGAGAGGCTGCGGGACGCCCAGCAGCGGTTCCGGAGTGCGGATCAGCAGCCCTTGCATGCTCGAATACGCGAATTCGTCTCGAACCGAAGTTCGGAGGGGGGGACTTCGAGCCGTGGCACTTCCGGGCCTGCGGGATCTGGGCCCAGTCCTCTGGGGTCGACTCGTCAGCCGGGGGAGGCTCCGCCGATGTCCAGGTCCGGGCCGGACCGTGCTTCGTTGGGATCGAACCGTCAGGCGGGGGAGGCTCCGCCGTTGCCTCGCACGTCGGATCCGACGAATAGCAGGGAGGGTTCGGGTTCCGGGGCGGGCACTGGCTCAGGACATGGTGCGGGTGCCGGTTCGGGTGCGGGTGCCGGTCGTGGGTCGGGCGCGGGTTCAGGTGCCGGGGCGGGCGCCGGTTCGGGTGCCGGGTCGGGTGCCGGTTCGGGTGCCGGGTCGGGTGCCGGGTCGGGTGCCGGGGCGGGCGCCGGTTCGGGTGCCGGGTCGGGTGCCGGTCGTGGTTCGGGTGCTGGTTCGGGTGCTGGTTCGGGTGCTGGTTCGGGTGCTGGTTCGGGTGCTGGTTCGGGTGCTGGTTCGGGTGCTGGTTCGGGTG
>NZ_JBFAHF010000044.1:0-50356 GCF_040654015.1 Nocardia sp. NPDC050799 | reverse complement strand
GCTCATGCGCTTTCGAGGCCGAAACGGCGAGACGGGCCTCAACCCTTCGAGGTGTCTCGTAAAACTCGACGCATGCGGGTTGCGTCGGCATTCGACGGTCCGGTCGGAGGGGGTTATCTCCAGCTGGGTAGCCACAGGTGGTCTTGCCAGTTACCTGTCGTTATCGGTAGGCCGGTGAGGATGGGCCAGAGCCAGATGAAGTTCGCTATCACGAGGGCCAGGTAGAGGCAGACCACCAAGAGGCCCAGGCTATGGCGTTCGCTGGGTTCGGCAGGTAGGAACAGGCCGTCGGGGCCCCGGGTTGCCGGGCGGCCGGCGGTGCCCAGGATGTCGCCCAGCACCAGTGCCACCGCCATCACCAGGAACGGGGCCAGGGTGACCGCGTAGAAGTAGTACATCTGGCGGTCGAGGGTCAGGAACCAGGGCAGCAGGGCGGCGCCGTAGGCGGTGAGCACGGCCGCGTACCGCCAGTCCCGGCGGACGATCCAGCGCCAGATACCCCACGCGAGGACGGGAAGCGACACCCACCACAGGGCGGGGGTGCCGACCAGCATGACGGCTTTCACGCATTCGGTCTGCCCGCAGCCGGTGACCCCGTCGTCGGCGTAGTAGTACAGCATCGGCCGCAACCCCATCGGCCAGGTCCAGGGTTTGGATTCCCACGGGTGATGGTTGCCGGCGGAGTTGGTGAGCTCGGAATGGAAGGTGAGGGTGCGGGAGTGGAAGTACCACAGCGACCGCATGGCGTCGGGTACCAGATGTGACCAGAATCCGCCGGTGCCGATCCCGTCCTCGGGCGCCGACGGATTACCCGCCATATAGCGGTAGACGGCGGTTTCGCTCCGGAACCAGGCGGCGTAGCTCGCCAGGTACACGCCCAGCGGGATCAGCACCAGGGCGTACAGCGCGGGGCCGAGATCGCGGACGGCGGTGCCGTACAGCGGTTTGCGCACACCGTAGGTGCGGCGGGCGAACAGATCGAACAGGATGCTCAGCACCCCGAACGCGGCGATGAAGTACAGCCCGGACCATTTGGTCCCGCAGGCGAGTCCCAGCAGGAGTCCGGCCCCGAACCGCCACCAGCGCACACCCAGGCGCGGACCCCACCGGGTCTCGCCGATCCGGCCCTCGGCGTCGGCGCGCGCGAGCCGGGCCCGTACCTGGTCACGGTCGACGATCAGGCATCCGAACGCGGCGGTGACGAACACCGTGATGAAGATGTCGAGCATCCCGATCCGGGACGAGACGAAGGTGGTTCCGTCCGCGATCAGCAGGACCCCGGCCAGGGCACCCAGCATCGTCGAGCGCGTCATCCGCCGCACGATCCGGATGACCAGCAGGACCAGCACCGTACCGGCCAGCGCGGCCGAGAACCGCCACCCCCAGCCGTTGTAGCCGAACAGCGCCTCGCCGATCGCGATCATCTGTTTCCCGACCGGCGGATGCACCACCAGCCCGTAACCGGGGTTGTCCTCGATACCGCCGGTGAGGAACTGCCAACCCTGCGGGGCGTAGTGCTTCTCGTCGAAGACCGGCGTTCCCGCGTCGGTCGGATAGTTGAGCATGGTGAAGCGGGTGATGGCCGCGATCACCGTCAGGAACAGGCTGACCACCCAGCCGCGCGCGGTATCGGTGGGACCGAAATCCGGCGCCGGCCGCAGCGGAGCCGGGCTCGACCAGGTGCGCTGCGGCCGCCAGGCCGCGCGGCGGCGCGGTTCGGTCAGCTGGGTCACGGGCTCGAGCTTAGGTGCTGTGTATTTCGGCGCCGCCTCCGGCGTCGCGGGGTCGAGGCCCCTGGGGGTCCCGCCACTAAGGCCTCGGGACTCGCGGCTGCGCGGCATGCACTTCCAGGCCTGAACGGCGGGACGGGCCTCGACTCTTTGTGGGCCTCGCTGAACTCGGCACCGATAAGGGCGCCGCTGTTCGTGAAGCCCGACCAGATGCCAGGCCGGCCGCGCGGTCGAGTCGGCATCCGTTCCGGACGTCGAATGCCGACATAACCGCAGGCGTCGAGTCTTGCGAGAAACCGCCAGGGGTTGAGGCCCGTCCCGCCCCTTGGCCGAAGGTGCTCAAAGGTCGCCCTCTATGGACGGCCCACCACACATCGCATGAGCGAAGCTCCCGAGGCCGAAACGGCGAGACCGAGGGGCCTCAACCCCGCGGCGGCGGAGGCGCCGCCGATAAACACCGCTAGGCTGCCGACATCGACAGGTTCGGACCGGCCGGGCCGGGTAGGAGCGGGGTGACCGAGGGCGGGTTGATTTTGGCGGCGACACCGCTGGGGGCGATCGGAGACGCGTCGCTGCGGCTGCGGGAGGCGCTCGGCAGCGCCGATATCGTGGCCGCGGAGGACACCCGGCGGACGCGGTCGCTGGCGGACGCGCTCGGGGTGGAGATCCGGGGGCGGGTGGTCAGTTTCTACGATCACGTCGAGGAGGCGCGGGTTCCGGCGCTGCTGACCGAGATCGCGGACGGCCGGACCGTTCTGCTGGTGACCGATGCCGGTATGCCGTCGGTGAGCGACCCCGGCTACCGGCTGGTGGCGGCCTGTGCCGAACGCGGCCTGCCGGTGACCTGTCTGCCCGGACCCTCGGCGGTGACGACGGCGCTGGCGTTGTCGGCGCTGCCGGTGGACCGGTTCTGTTTCGACGGTTTCGCACCCCGGAAGCCGGGCCGGCGCAAGGAGTGGCTGGGCACGCTGGTGGGGGAGAAACGGGCGTGTGTCTTCTTCGAGGCGCCGCACCGATTGGCGGATTGCCTGGCCGACGCGGTGGAGGTGCTGGGCGGCGACCGCCGGGCGGCGGTGTGCCGGGAACTCACCAAGACCTACGAGGAGGTCGTGCGCGGGACGCTGGCCGAACTCGCCGACTGGGCGGTGGACGGGGCGCGCGGTGAGATCACCGTGGTGCTCGCGGGCGCCGCGGCCACCGTGGTCGATCCCCAGAATCTGGTGGCGCAGGTGGAGGAGCGTGCCGCGGCGGGGTTGCGTCTCAAGGACGCGAGCGCGGAGATCGCCGAGGTCGCCGGGGTGTCCCGGCGGGAACTCTACGATGCCGTGCTGGCCGCCCGCCGCGCCGCGGTGGACTGATCCGGCGCCGGATCAGTCCTCGGTTTTCGGCTCCACATAGCGCGGGAACACCGGTGCGGGAGCCGGAAGCGCGACACCGGGTACCAGCGGGGTGGCGAGCGCGGCGAAATCGCGGTCCTGCTGGGCGAGCAGGTCCAGGATCCGCGCGGCCGAGCCGGGCAGGACCGGCTGGACCAGGATCGCCACGATCCGGACCACCTCGAGAGTGACGTAGAGAACCGTCGCCATCCGGGCGAGATCTTCCTCGGTACCCGATTTGCGCAGCGCCCACGGCGCCTGGGCGCTGAAGTACCGGTTGGTCTCGCCGAGGGTCAGCCAGATCTGCTCGAGCGCCAGATGCATCTGCTGGACGTCGAATTCGGCCCGGCAGCGTTCGAGTAGTCCGTTCGCGCGGTCGAGCAACGCCCGGTCCGCGGCGGTGAACTCGCCCGGGGTGGGGACGGCCGCGCCGCAGTTCTTGGCGACCATGGTCAGGCTGCGCTGCACCAGGTTGCCGAATTCGTTGGCGAGGTCGGCATTGATCCGGGAGACGATGGCCTCGTGGCTGTAGCTGCCGTCCTGACCGTAGGAGATCTCGCGCAGCAGGAAGAAGCGCACCGCGTCCAGACCGTAGGTGTCGACGAGATCCAGCGGGTCGACCACATTGCCGACCGACTTCGACATCTTCTCGCCCTTGTTGTACAGGAAGCCGTGCACGAAGACCCGGCGCGGTAGTTCGATCCCCGCCGACATCAGGAACGCCGGCCAGTACACCGTGTGGAAGCGGGTGATGTCCTTGCCGATGATGTGCACATCGGCGGGCCAGTATTTCCGGAACGCGGCCGACTCGGTGTCGGGGAAGCCGGCGCCGGTGAGGTAGTTGGTGAGCGCGTCCACCCAGACGTACATCACGTGGTCGGGGTGGCCGGGGACCGGTATGCCCCAGTCGAAGGTGGTGCGGGAGATCGACAGGTCCTTGAGACCGGCCTTCACGTAGCTCACGATCTCGTTGCGCCGGGTGGCCGGGGCGATGAACTCGGGATGCTCGTCGTAGAGGGCGAGCAGTTTGTCCTGATAGGCCGAGAGCCGGAAGAAGAAGTTGGACTCCTCGGTCCAGGTGACCGGGGTTTTCGTCTCGGTGGAGATACGGCTGCCATCGTCGAGCAGCGTGGTCTCCTCCTCGGTGTAGAACGCCTCGTCGCGCACCGAGTACCAGCCCGAGTAGTTGTCGAGGTAGATATCGCCGTTGTCCAGCATCCGCTGCCAGATGGCGGCGCTGGCGAGCTGGTGGTCGGCGTCGGTGGTGCGGATGAACCGGTCGTAGGAGACGTCGAGGGTCTTGTCCATCGACTCGAATACATCGGAGTTACGGGCGGCCAGTTCCTCCACCGGGATGTTCTCGGCGGCGGCGGTCTGCTGCATCTTCTGACCGTGCTCGTCGGTTCCGGTCATGAAGAACACGTCGTACCCGTCGAGCCGCTTGAACCGGGCGAGCGCGTCCGAGGAGATGTACTCGTAGGCGTGCCCGATATGCGGCGCACCGTTGGGGTACGCGATGGCTGTGGTGAGGTAGAAGGCGGGACGATCGACTGCGCTCATGGTGTGTCGATTCCATCATGCGGACCGCAGTGAAGCCGACTCGACTGCGTGTTCATGCCATCAGAGGGTACTTGCAGGGCTCCGCGGGCAAGGATCGATTCGGCGGTGACCGCCCTCGCGCGCGGCCGGAACCGCAGTGCGCGCTGCCCTGCGCGCGGCCGGACGGGGTCTCTAGTGTGGTGCCCGTGCCTCTTCTCGATCGTGTGCGTGAATCCCGCCCCGCCGGCGGGGCGGGCCCCGTCCGGCGTGTTCGCCCGCTTCGGCGACGGGTCGCGGACCGATGAGCGCGAAGCGTCCCGCGCCGCCGCTGCCGGAGCCGCTGACGCCGCTGGTCGACGCGCATACCCATCTGGACGCCTGCGGCGCAACCGACGCGGCATCGGTGGCGGAGATGGTGGACCGGGCGGCGGAGGTGGGTGTCGGCCGGGTGGTGACCGTCGCGGACGATCTGGATGCGGCTCGCTGGGCGGTCCGCGCCGCGAACTGGGACGACCGGGTGTACGCCGCGGTCGCGTTGCACCCGACCCGGGCGAACGCGCTCGACGACGCGGCGCGGACCGAGCTGGAGAAGCTGGCCGCCGATCCGCGGGTGGTGGCGGTCGGTGAGACCGGGCTGGATTACTACTGGCCGGGCAAGCTGGAGGGGTGCGCGGATGTCGAGACCCAGGTCGAGGGTTTCCGCTGGCATATCGATCTGGCGAAGCGCCTCGGCAAACCGCTGATGATCCACAACCGGGAAGCCGATCACGACCTGTTGACCGTGCTGCTCGACGAGGGCGCCCCGGAGACGGTGATCTTCCACTGTTTCTCCTCGGACGCGAATATGGCGGTGTCGTGTGTGGCCGAGGGCTATGTCCTGAGTTTCTCGGGGACGGCGAGTTTTAAGAACGCGCACGAATTGCGGGAGGCGGTGCGGGTGGTGCCCGACGAGCAGTTGCTGTTCGAGACCGACGCGCCGTATCTGACCCCGCATCCGTATCGGGGCGCGCCCAACGAGCCGTACTGCCTGCCGTACACCGTGCGCGCGGTGGCCGGGATCCGTGGCCAGGATCCGGGTGAACTGGCCGAGATCAGCACGGCGAACGCGCGCCGGATCTATCGATTCGGCCGCGGCTGAGCCCCGTTGATCTTGAGTGATCTGAATCACAAGTCGGCCTACTGGGATTTCGTCTACCTGGGGCGCGAGGGTCCGCCGTGGATGTGAAGAATCAGTGGGTCGGTTCGCGGCGGTTGTCGGGGGCCACCGGCTTCGTTATCGTCTCGTGACCGTGTCACCCTTTGCGAGGATCAACTCCTCACGCTCGCCCCTGCTGTATCTGGTCATCGCCGCTGTGCTGCTGACCTTGATCGCCGGCGCCGGTGCGGCCATCGCCACCCACGACTCCGGTGCCGAACGGGCGCATTCCGCTCCGGTGGGCGTGTCGTACTCGCCGGTCCTCGACGCGGCCTGAGCTTCCCGCCCGCGAAGGCGGCCGGACCGGGGTTGGTAGGTTCTCCCGGTGTCCGATGCCGAGATGATGGTGCGTGGTCAGGCCGAACTACTGGGCCCCGCGCAGGTGCGCGAACTGGCGGAGCGGCTGGGTGTGCGCCCGACCAAACAGCTCGGCCAGAACTTCGTGCACGACGCCAACACCGTCCGGCGCATCGTGACCGCGGCCGGTGTCGGGCGGGCGGACACCGTACTGGAGGTCGGACCCGGCCTCGGTTCCCTGACCTTGGCGCTACTGGATGTGGTGGATACCGTCCTCGCGGTGGAGATCGATCCGGTGCTGGCCGGGCAACTGCCCGCGACGGTGCGGGAGCGAGCGGCCACGCTGGCCGAGCGGCTGACGGTGATCCCGGGTGACGCACTGCGGATCGGGTCGGCGGCGCTGGCGGTGGCGCCGACCGCGCTGGTCGCGAATCTTCCCTACAACGTGGCCGTGCCGGTGCTGTTGCACCTGCTCGCCGAGTTCCCGAGTATCACCACCACGCTGGTGATGGTGCAGGCCGAGGTGGCCGACCGGCTCGCCGCGAAACCGGGCGGCCGGGTCTACGGGGTGCCCAGTGTGAAGGCGGGGTTCTACGGGACCGTGCGCAAAGCGGGCGCGGTGGGCCGTCAGGTGTTCTGGCCGGTGCCGCAGGTCGAATCGGGTCTGGTGCGTATCGATCGGTTCGCCGAATCGCCCTGGCCGGTCGACGAGGCGCACCGGCGCCGGGTCTTCGAGGTGGTCGATCTGGCGTTCGCGCAGCGCCGCAAAACGCTGCGTGCCGCGCTGGCGGGGTGGGCGGGTGGCCCCGCGGAAGCCGAGCGGCGGCTGCTCGCCGCCGGGATCGCGCCGACTGCCCGCGGGGAAACCCTGGACACCGCGGCGTTCGTCCGCCTCGCCGCGCAGTCCTGATCCGTTCGGATCGACCCCGGTCGCCCGATTACCTGGCGATCTCGTAACCGGCTTCGTCCACCGCCGCGGCGATATCGGCCTCGGCGATGGGAGCGCTGCCCTCGACGACGACCCGGCCGGACGCGAGGTCCACGTCGACGCCGGTGACACCGTCGATCTTGCCGATCTCGGTCTGTACCGACTGGACGCAGTGCCCGCAGGTCATACCGGTGACGGTGTAGGTGCTGGTTGTGGCCATGACATCTCCTTCGTGCTCGTTCCCGGTCGGGATATCCCGCCGTCGAATATACCCCCGGGGGGTAGTTGCGGCAACATGTGTTGTGCACCGGGCCCGTTCAATCCACCCGCCCCGAACGGGATCCTCGGTGCCGAGAACCGCTTTCGCGATGCCCCGGACCGGGATGGACATCAGACGAACTTTCGCCGATACCGGGGCCGTGCGCGGGAAGTCGTCGGCCGCCGCCCAGCCGCCGCGCCCATCAGACGTACTTTCGCCTTCGCTGCGGCCGTGCGCGGACTGTGGATGGCCGCCGCCCAGCCGCGCCCATCAGACGTACCTTCGCCTTGCTGCGGCCGTGCGCGGGCTATCGATGGGCTCCGCCCAACTGCGCCTATTAGGCTGGGTCACCGTGCTGTCCGTTGTGCCCAGTCCCGTCACCGTGCGGGCCCCTTCGAAGGTGAACCTCCATCTGGGAGTTGGTGACCTGCGCGCCGACGGCTACCACGAGCTCACCACCGTGTTCCAGGCCCTGTCGCTCGCCGACGACCTGGAGATCACTCCCGCCAACTCGCTCACCCTGCGGGTCACCGGCGAGGGCGCCGCCGAAGTGCCCACCGACCGGACGAATCTGGTGTGGAAGGCGGCGGTCCGGCTCGCCCAGGTGGCCGGACGCGCGCCCCTGGTGGAGATCGCCATCGACAAAGGCATCCCGGTCGCCGGCGGTATGGCCGGCGGCAGCGCCGACGCGGCCGCCGCGCTGGTCGGCCTGAACGAGCTGTGGGAACTGGGGATGAACCGGGACGAACTCGCCGCGGTGGGCGCCGAACTGGGCAGCGATGTGCCCTTCGCCCTGCACGGTGGTACCGCACTGGGCACCGGGCGCGGGGAACGCCTGCTTCCCGTGCTGTCCCGCAATGCCTTCCACTGGGTGCTGGCGCTGGCCAAGGGCGGGCTGTCCACCCCGGAAGTGTTCACCGAACTCGACCGGCTGCGGGTCCAGGGCGCACCGCCCCGGCTCGGCGAACCCCAGGAGATCATGCAGGCGCTGGCCTCCGGTGACGCACACCAGCTCGCGCCACTGCTCGGTAACGATCTGCAGGCCGCGGCGGTCTCGCTGCGCCCCGACCTGCGCCGCACACTGCGGGCGGGCGTGGAGGTCGGCGCCCTGGCCGGACTGGTCTCCGGCTCCGGCCCGACCTGCGCGTTCCTGTGTGAATCGGCGGAATCGGCGGTGGCGGTCGCCGCGGAACTGTCCGGCGCGGGAGTGGCCCGCAGCGTGCGCACCGCCACCGGCCCGGTACCCGGCGCACGGGTGATCGGTCACGACGAACCGCACCCGCCGGCACCCGAACCCGGACCGGGCCCGCGCCGCGCCTGATCGCCGGGCCCCGGACCGCTGCCGGGCACCCTCGGGGCGGCTCGACAGGCGTACCTCCGCATTCGCTCCGGCCGTGCGCGGGCTGTGGGTGGGCTGCGCCCAGCGGTGCCTATCAGGCGTACCTCCGCATTCGCTCCGGCCGTGCGCGGGCTGTGGGTGGGCTGCGCCCAGCGGTGCCTATCAGGCGTACCTCCGCATTCGCTGCGGCCGTGCGCGGGCTGCGGGTGGGCTGCGCCCAGCGGTGCCTATTAGGCTGATCGGGGCCCCGTAGAGGCGTGGCCGGCAGCCGGAGGCGGAAGGATCCATGTCCAACCTGATCAACCTCGAACAGGTCAGCAAGAGTTTCGGGATCACACCGCTGCTCGACGGAGTATCGCTCGGTGTGCACGCCGGTGACCGGATCGGGGTGGTGGGCCTCAACGGCGGCGGGAAGACCACGCTGCTGGAGGTGCTGACCGGTATCGAGGAGCCCGACAGCGGCCGGGTGAGCCGGCTCGGCGGGCTGCGCCTGGCGGTGGTCACGCAGCGGGGTGTCCTGCCCGAGGGCGCCACCATCGGTGAGGTGGTGCTGGCCGGACTGGCCGACGACGCGCCCACCGGCGATATCGCCGAACACGAATGGGCCGCGGATCCCCGCATCCGGTCGGTGCTGGACGGTATCGGTATCGCGGATCTCGGCCTGGATACGTCGGTCACCAACCTGTCCGGTGGCGAACGCCGCCGGGTCGCGCTGGCGGCCGCGCTGGTGCGGGAACTGGATCTGCTGGTCCTCGATGAACCGACCAACCATCTCGACGTGGAAGGGGTGGAATGGCTGGCCGGGCACCTGCTGGCCCGGCGTAGCGCGCTCGTCGTCGTCACCCACGACCGCTGGTTCCTGGACACGGTCGCCACCCGCACCTGGGAGGTGGTGGGTGGCCGGGTGGAAACCTACGAGGGCGGCTACGGCGACTGGATCTTCGCGCGGGCCGAACGCGCCCGCCAGGCCGACGCGACCGAGGCCCGCCGCCGTAACCTCGCACGCAAGGAACTGGCCTGGTTGCGGCGTGGGCCGCAGGCCCGTACCTCGAAACCGCGTTATCGGGTGGAGGCCGCCGAGGCGTTGATCGCCGATGTGCCGCCGCCGCGCGATTCGGTCTCGCTCGCCGCGTTCGCCAAGAAGCGCCTGGGCCGGGTGGTGGTCGAACTCGAGGACGCCACCCTCGCCACCCCGGACGGCCGGGAACTGGTACGCGATCTCACCTGGCAGCTCGCCCCCGGCGAACGGGTCGGTCTGGTTGGGGTGAACGGGTCGGGCAAGACCACACTGTTGCGCACGCTCGCCGGTGACATCGACCCGGTGTCCGGGAAACGGATCCAGGGCCAGACCGTCCGGATCGGCTGGTTGCGCCAGGAACTCGACGATCTGCCCACCGATATGCGGGTGCTCGAGGCGGTGCAGGAGATCGCCATGCGCATCACGCTCGGGGAAGGCGGTAAAGCGCTGGAGCTCTCGGCCGGGCAACTCGCCGAACGGCTCGGTTTCACCCCGGCCCGCCAGCGCACCCCGGTGCGCGACCTGTCCGGTGGCGAGCGGCGCCGTCTGCAACTCACGCGCATTCTGATGTCCGAACCCAATGTGCTGTTGCTGGACGAACCGACCAACGACCTCGATATCGACACCCTGCAGCAGCTCGAGGATCTACTGGACAACTGGGCGGGAACCCTGGTGGTGATCAGCCACGACCGCTACCTGGTCGAGCGGATCTGTGACAGCACCTGGGCGCTGTTCGGCGACGGCGCGCTCACCAACCTGCCCGGTGGGATCACGCAGTACCTGCGCCGCCGCGCCGAACTCGCGGCGGGCGGTTCCGGTTCCACCCGGGCGACGGCGCAGTCCGCTCCGCAGCCGGTGGCGGCGCAGACCGATTCCGCGGCCTACCGTGCGGCCCGTAAGGAACTGACCCGGCTGGAACGGGCCATCGACAAACTGGGCGAGCGGGAGAAGACCCTGCACGCGGCGCTGGCCGAGGCCGCCACCGAACCCGGCAAACTGGTAACACTGGGCGCCGAACTCAAGGACGTCCAGGCCCAGAAGGAAACGGCCGAAGAGCGCTGGATGGAACTCGCCGACCAGGCGTGAGCGGCCCGGGTTCAGTGGTTCCCGGCCGCCGGGCCGCTCTCCCCGGTGATCGGGAGGCTCGCCTGGACGAACTCGCCGCCGAATGAAGTGAGCGCGATGCCACGGTGCTGGAGTTTGCCGCGGCCACCGGCCTGTTTCAGCAGTTCGATCGCGGGAGCCTGGGCCTCCAGCAGTTGGTAGCGCTCGGGTGTGCCCACCGGTTCGGGCAGCAACTCGATGAGCCCGATCCGGCGCAGATTGGCCAGGTAACGCTGGACCCGGTCGGGATGGCGCAGCCCGGCGTGCTCGCCGATCATGCTGACCCCGATCTCGGCCGTACCCGACGCCTGTTCCGCCTTGCGGGTAACGCGCCGGGTACGGCGGCCGCCGCGGACGGTCACGGCCGGTTGTGGCCCGTCGAGACGTAGCAGGCGCAGGATGCGGGCCTCGTCGGAGGTGAGTTCGGCCAGAATGCGGGCAAAGGCCGGATGGCCCTCGTCTGCGGCCCGGGGGCTGGCGGCCAGGCGCAACAGCGCGGCTCCCTGTTCGCGCAGTGACCGTTCCGTCGGGTTGTCGAGAGCCGACGGTTCCGCCGCCGCGACACCCAGCGCCCGGCGTAGCGCCTCCTGGGCCTGCGCGACCGCCTCGGTGCGGATCTCGGCCGGGGGAAGCCCGGCCATACTGCCCCGCACCACCGTCTCGGTGATATCGAGAGCGGTGTGTACACCCCACCGGGTGGTGCCCGATACCGCCGCGGCCGCGACCCGCGCGACCCCGCTCACCGCCCGGACGGTCGCGGCCGGGCCGCCGGACCGCCCGCTCTCGCCGGCCCGACCGCTACCGTCGCGCCGCTCGGGCTCACCGCTGTCCCGCGTTTCCCGTTTCACAGCCATGTCGTCGCCACCCCCGTTCCGAAGACCAGGATATGCGCGTATCCGGCGAACAGTCCCAGCACGCCGCCGTGCACGAACAGCAACCACTCGTCCTGTTTGATCGCCGCCCGCAGCATATCGACGAAATCGTTGGGCGACAGTTCGGACATCTGCTTGGAGATATAGGCGCCGATCTGTTTGCCCTGGCGCACGTTGAAGTCCTCGTCGGCGAAG
Source organism: Nocardia sp. NPDC050799 (assembly GCF_040654015.1). Taxonomy (NCBI): domain Bacteria; kingdom Bacillati; phylum Actinomycetota; class Actinomycetes; order Mycobacteriales; family Nocardiaceae; genus Nocardia; species Nocardia sp. NPDC050799. The sequence continues at coordinate 38,504 of NZ_JBFAHF010000044.1, read as the reverse complement.
GCGAGCGGCGCGATGGCCATCGCCTCGGTGGTCAGGGTCTCGGTCAGCGTGCGGTAGTCACGGCTGCCGAGTACCAGTTTCACCGCCCCGCGGGCCGGTCCCAGCGCCCGGTCGGCGGCGGGTCGCAGGGTGTCCTCCAGCATCTGCAGGGTGCGGTCGGATTTGGGGCCGTTCAGCAGTTCGTCGCCGATATTGGCCACCGTCATCACCTGGGTCGAGACCAGTTCCGCGTATCCGGTCGTGATCTCGTTCTGGCGTTTGATCAGCAGGCCCTGCCGCCATGGGCACCACCATTTCGGCTCGGCGGGCGCGAAGATCATGTTCAGGCCGACCCAGTTGACGACCCAGCCGATGATCACCCCGCCGATCGGCAGCACCGCCAGCGTGGGCCAGCCGGTGAGATGCAGTATCGCGACCAGCACCACGCCCATCGGGGCACCGAAGTAGAGGCCGAAATTCTGCATGAACCGCAATTCCTTGGCGCCGAGCACCTGGAACAACTGATTGAGCAGTTGCGGCCGCGCCTGGAAATAACGAATGACCATCTGTTTGACATCGAGCAGCTGATCGATGTTCGCGCCGAGTTCGGTGGTGAGTTCGCGCAGAATATCCGGCAGTTGCTGGCGCACTCTTTCGTGCACCATCTCCCGTACCTGGGTGGGCAGGTTGTACCAGAGCTGTGGATGTTCGCGGCGCAGGATCGTCTCGACGATATCGCGGATCTGGGTCTCGGCCGTCCCCGCCAGATGCTCGGCGAGGACGTCGGGTTCCAGTTCCCGGTAGAAGTCGGTGACACTGCCCAGTTTCGAAAGACCTTTGTCCACCGCGATACTGGCCATCTTGTCGGCCCGCGAGGGAACGATGCCCTGCCAGCCGAGGCGGCCGTCATGGCTGAGCAGCGGCAGGATCTGTATCCGTTTGGGCAGGTACGGGTACAGATACCGCAGGCCGGGTAGCCGGACACCGTGAAACGCGATCGGCCGGAAGAGCATCAGCACACCGGTCCAGTTGGTGACGTAGCCGATGACTCCGGTGAACAGAGGGATGGTCAGCAATTCCAGGAGGATCGTCGGGTGCACCCCGAATACACTCTCCAACACGACACACCCTCCTGCTCCGGTGATCGCCGCCTCACCGGGACCCTCAAATTAGCACCACTGCCGAACGACGACCGCGCCGCGGCGGACGTCCCGGCGGCAGCGCGTTCGGGCCCGGCACATCAGTGTCCCAGACGAGAGCCGGATTCATGGTCCGGCGGCGAGTGAGCGCGGCGAATGGGCAATAATCGGTGAGCGGATTCGTTCATCTGGCGATATCGGAGTAGACGTGGCAGACGACAGGCCCGGACAGGAGATCCCCCGGACCGGTTCCCGTGCCGTGCAGCGCAGCGGGTCCCCGGGGGCCGTGCGGGCGCCGGGAATCGCACGCGGTGCGTCGCCGAACGGCGCGCGCCCGTCCGCCCCGGATATCGAACGCCGGCCCCCGTCGAGTGTGGAACGCAGCGCCGATGCCGAACAGCGTCAGATCAGCAACGAGGCCCGTCTCATCCGCGGTGTGTTCCGGGCGGCCGGTCTGGCGGCGGGCAGTGTGGTGCGCGGCGGCCAGTGGGCGGTCAACACCTCCTACGAGGTGACCCGGGAGATCACCCAGGCCGCCCTGGACGGGGAATCCTCGGCCGAGATCGCCGAGCGGACCGGTAACGCGCTGCGCTCCATCGCGCGCAGTGCCCTCGGCGTCACCGAGGGGTCGGTGCGCGAGATCGTCAGCTACGTCCCCACCGGGCAGACTCCGCCCCAGCAGACCGTGGCGGTCGGTTCCTATCTGCGCTCGGCCAGCGTCGCCGAACTGCGCCGCCGCGGGGACGCCCTGCTGGCCCGGTCGGCGGATGTGTACTTCACCGAAGAGGTGCATCCGGCCTATGACCGGATCCTGGACGAACTGGCGCCCGACGAGGCCCGCATCCTGCGCTACATGGCCCTCAACGGGCCGCAGCCGACGGTCGATGTGCGAACCAACCGTCCGCTGGGTATCGGATCGGAGTTGATCGCCGGGGGGCTGACCTCGGTACCGGAGCAGGCCGGGGTGCGGTACATGGACCGCGCACGCTCGTACCTGATCAACCTGAGCCGGTTGGGCCTGACCCATAATTCCGACGATCCGGTGGTGCTGAGTCGCTATATGGTGCTGGAGGTCCAGCCGATCGTGGAGGCCGCACTGAAAAAAGCGGGACGCGCACCGAAAATCGTCCGCAAAAGCTTGCGTCTCACCGAGTTCGGAGAGGATTTCTGCCGGACCTGCTTCACCATCGGCAACGGCGAACGGCCCTGATATCGGCCCGTGGAAACAGATCCCCGGCGGATCTACCTGGTCCTTTTCGTAATCGTTGATCTGTGCCCGCGGTCCGTGATATCGCCGACGCAGGATAGCAATCCGATGCAGATCTGAATTACCTCCCAAATTGTCCATTTCAGGTGGGATGGTGGAGAGATGGACCAGGGCGAAGAGCGCAACGATCCCGGGCCGCGCCCGGGTGGTTTTCCGCGGCGGCCGGGCCAGAGCAGCGACACCATGGCCTTCTCCGGCGCCGCGCTGGCGGCCGCGTTGGGGGCCGGAATCGATGTCTCGCTGCCCCCGCGGCTCGAGCCCGAGGGCGATGTGCCGCTGACGATGGGGCCGATGCGGCCCGATGAAGGACCTGGGGTGACCGCTGTGGCGACCGACGATCTGCTGGCGATACACCGCCTGAAATACCGGTACCTGCGCACCCTGGATACCAAACTCTGGGACGATCTCGCGGATACGCTGATACCGGAGGCCACGGCCACCTACAGCGAATACCTGCAGTTCGAATCCCGGGAAGCATTTCTCACATTTCTGCGCAATACGCTCGGGCCGCACGTCATCACCGAACATCATTGCGATCACCCCGAGATCGATATCGACGGGGACCGGGCGACCGGAGTCTGGTATCTGTCCGATACCGCGCTGATTCCGGAGAACAATATGCTGATGCGCGGTTCCGCCTTCTACAACGATGAATACGTCCGTTGTGACGACGGCCGCTGGCGCATCGCGCACACCGGATACGAACGCACCTACGAGGTGGTGCTCTCCCTCGGCGATCTGCCCAGCCTGCGGCTGACCGCCAATCGCTGGGGTCTGATCCAGCAGGCCACCGGGGTCGAAGCGGTCGAGCGTGTCCCGCGCGACTACCCGGAGGCGGGGGCGCGGACGGGTAACGGCGAGGTCGACACCGACCGCGAGTACCCCGGCCCGGAGAGCCGGGCGGCCGGTTGAGCCCGGTCAGTCGGCGGCGGCGACCAGCGGTTCCAGCGTGAGGTCGGACATCTCCTTCTGGATGTACTGCAACCGCCATTTATCGCTGAACACGGCCAGGATCGCGCCGTCGCTGCGGGTGAACACCTCCACCCCGCGCTGACGGTCGAGTTCGGGCGCTGATTCGGCGTCGGTACGCCGGGCGATCGTATAGGCGAGGTGGTCGAGCTGGGTCTCGACACCGAACTCACCCTGCATCCGCGCCGTCACCACTTCGAATTGCATGGGGCCGACCGCCGCGAGGACCGGGGAGGCGTCACCGCGCGAATCGTTGCGCAGGACCTGCACCACTCCTTCGGAATCGAGCTGGTCGATGGCCTTGCGGAACTGCTTGTACTTGCCCGCGCTCCGCGCCCGCAGGGCGGCGAAATGTTCCGGCGCGAACGACGGGATGGGCGGGAACTCGACCTTCTTGTCCACGAACAGCGTGTGACCGGGGGCCAGCGCGGTCGCGTTCACCAGGCCCACCACGTCACCGGGGTAGGCGGTATCCACGGTGGCGCGTTCCCGGCCGAACACGGTGAGCGCGTATTTGGTCGCGAACGGACGACCGGTCTGGGCGTGGGTGACGACCATGCCGCGTTCGAACTCCCCGGACACGATCCGCATGAACGCCAGCCGGTCGCGGTGGGCGGTATCCATCCCGGCCTGCACCTTGAACACCACCGCGCTGAACGGATCCGCGGGCCGTCGCGAGGTGCCGTCCACCGCGGCCCGGGAGCCGGGGGCGGGCGCGAGCGTCACCAGTGTTTCCAGCAGCTGCCGGACCCCGAAGTTGAGCATGGCCGAGGCGTAGATCACCGGGGAGGTCTGCCCGGCGAGGAAGAGTTCCTGGTCGTGGTCCTGGCCGGTGGCCGAAAGCAGTTCGCTCTCCTCCGCGGCGGTACTCCACGGCTCACCCTCCCGGGCCTCGGCGGCCTCAGGGGCCAGCGACTCCTCGGGCGCGATCGTGGCACCGCCGGCGGTACGGGTGAAGTGGATGTATTCGGCGGGGGCGCCCTCGGGCCCGCGCCGCAGCAGACCGCGGAAATCGCCCGCGATACCGACCGGGAGGAACAGCGGGGTCGGCGTGAGGCCGATCCGCTCATCGATCTCGTCGAGCAGTTCCAGCGGGGCGCGGCCCGGCCGGTCCCATTTGTTGATGACGGTGATCACCGGGATACCGCGGTGCCGGCACACCTGGAACAGTTTCAACGTCTGCGGTTCCAGGCCCTTGGCGGCGTCGATCAGCATCACCGCGGCATCGACCGCGGTCAGCACGCGGTAGGTGTCCTCGGAGAAATCGGAGTGACCGGGGGTGTCGACGAGGTTGATCACATTGTCGATCTCGGAACCGGCGGCTCGATAGTTGAACTGCAGCGCGGTGGAGCTCACCGAGATACCGCGCGCCTTCTCCATCTCCATCCAGTCCGATACCGTCGATTTACGTCCGGCCTTGCCGTGGATGGCGCCCGCCTCGGCGATCTTGCGCGCGTGCAGCGCGAGAGCTTCGGTGAGCGTCGATTTACCCGCGTCGGGGTGGGAGATCACGGCGAAAGTGCGGCGCCGCGACACCTCGGCGGCCAATCCGCGCGCCGCGGGTGCGACGGAGCCCTCGGTGGAGGCGGTCAACGAAAACAACCTTTCGGACGATCGGGACAACCTGTCCAGGCTACGTGACGGTGCTGACCAGGCGTCGACGTGCCGCCCCACTACCCGATTCAGGAGTTATGCGGCGGCTGAGTTACAGTATTCGGGTTGTCTCGGCGAGGGTCCGCATTTCTGCGGCACCGTGATCGACGCGGCGCGGCTTCCGGCCGCCTCCGATCGGTCTTCGCCTGACGAGCAGACCAACCGACCAGGGGCGCGATTACCCTGGCACCGCCCACCAGCCCGGTAGAGCCGTAGGAGTTATCCAGTCATGTCCGACGTCAACCTTCTCGAAGCGCAGATCCGCACCGAGTTCGGCAAGGGCGCCGCGCGCCGCACCCGCCGGGCGGGCAACGTGCCGGCCGTGCTGTACGGGCACCAGTCGGACCCCCAGCATCTGTCGCTGGACGCGCTGTCGTTCGCGGCCATCCTGCGTCAGCACGGCACCAACGCGGTGCTGAATCTGAACATCGAGGGCAAGAAGCAGCTCGCGCTGACCAAGTCGGTCGTGGTGCACCCCATCCACCGCTACATCGAGCACGCCGACCTGCTGATCGTGCAGCGGGGCGAAGCGGTCACCGCCGATGTCCCGGTCACCCTCACCGGTGAGGCCGGCCCCGGCACCCTGGTCACCCAGGAGGCCACCACCATCTCGGTATCGGCCGATGCCTTCAACATTCCCGAGTCGATCGAGGTCTCCATCGCCGGCGCCGAGGTCGGCACCCAGATCACCGCGGGCGCCATCGAGCTGCCCAAGGGCGTCGGCCTGGCCGGTGACCCCGAGGCCCTCATCGTGAACATCGTCGAGCCCCGCACCGCCGAGCCCGAGACCGAGGCCGCCGAGGGCGAGAGCGCCGAATAAAGAACCGGCCCCCTCTCGATGGCCGATACCGCGCCGGCGCTCGTCGTCGGCCTGGGTAATCCGGGTCCCGCCTATGAGCGCACCCGGCACAATGTGGGCTTCCTGGTCGCCGACTCGCTCGCGCAGCGGGTCGGCGGCCGGTTCACCGCCCACAAGAAATCGGGTGCCGATCTGCTGCAGGCCCGTTTGGACGGGCGGCAGGTGCTGATCGCGAAACCGCGGTCGTACATGAACCTGTCCGGCCGGTCGGTGGCGGCGCTGGCCCGGTTCTTCTCGGTCCCGCCCACCGAGGTCGTGGTGATCCACGACGAGCTGGATATCCCGTTCGGTGAGATCCGGCTCAAACGTGGCGGTGGTGAGGGCGGGCACAACGGCCTGCGGTCGGTGTCGGGGGCCCTCACCAGCAAAGATTATCTGCGGACCCGTATCGGTATCGGGCGACCGCCCGGTCGGCAGGACCCGGCCGATTACGTGCTGAAGCCCTTTTCGTCGGTCGAGCGCAAAGAACTCCCGATCGTGGTGGAGCAGGCCGCCGACGCCGTGGAACTGCTGCTGCGGGTCGGGCTGGAAGCCGCGCAGAACCAACTGCACTGAGTTTCCGGCGCCCACCTGCCCTGACCGCGAATATCGACCATTCGATCCTGTGGTCCCGGCCTCAGATCCGGGCCGCGAGAACGAGGGTGAATCTGTTGTCCGGATCGGTCCATGCGTGTTCGGTGGCGAATCCGGCGCGGCGCAGTTCGCCGTCGAGCGCGGGCAGCCGGAACTTCGCGGAGATCTCGGTACGTATCTGCTCGCCCCGGGTGAAACGTGCGGTGAAACCGAGATCGGCGACCGTGACCTCCATCTCCCGGGTGGCTTCCAGCCGCATTTCGATCCATTCGTTGCCGGCGTCCCAGTGCGCGATATGACGGAAGGCCGCCGGGTCGAAATCGGCGTGCAGCCGGGAATTGAGGACCCGGAGTACATTGCGGTTGAAATCCGCCGTGATGCCGGCGGCATCGTCGTAGGCGGGAACCATGATTTCCGGATCCACCACCAGGCCCGCGCCCAGCAGCAGTTGTTCGCCCGGCTCGAGGACATCGTGGATGCCGGTGAGGAATTCGGCGCGTTCCTCGGGAACCATATTGCCGATGGTCCCGCCGAGGAATGCGATCATCCGGCGTCCGCCGCGCGGCAGCGTCCCCAGGGTGTCGGTGAAATCACTGACCACCCCGTGGACCGCCAGGCCGGGGAACTCCGCGGCCACCTCGTCCGTGGAAGCCCGGAGGGCGGTGGCCGAGACATCCTGTGGGACATATGTTTTCAGTGGCCCCTCCGAGGTGAGGGCGTTCAACAGGATGCGGGTCTTGGCCGCCGACCCCGACCCCAGTTCGACCAGGACCTCCGCCTGCGCGGTACGGGCGATCGCCGGAGCGACCGATTCCAGCAGGGTGCGTTCGGTGCGGGTGGGGTAGTACTCGGGCAGCGCGGTGATCTGTTCGAACAGTTCGCTGCCGCGGGCATCGTAGAACCATTTCGGCGGCAGCCATTTCGGGCTCGCGGTGAGGCCGCGCCGCGCGTCGGCGCGCAGCGCCTCGGTCAGGTCGGCGTCGGTGAGATGGACTTCCACGATCGGCTGGGTCATAGGGGCAGGCTTTCGGTCGCGGGGGATCGGCCGAGGTCGAGGGTTTCGACACTCAGCTCGCCGGGTTCGGCACAGACGAGACTCCGATCCGGCAGTTGCTGCCACCGGGCGTCGTCGTCGTAGGGTTCGGAGGACAGCACGGCGAATTCGTCGCCGATCAGCGCGTACAGCGAGTGGTAACAGGTGGTGGCCCACAGCGCGGTGCCGTTGCCGAGCAACAGGTTCACCCGGGCGTCGGGCGCGTGGTGCAGTACCCCGGTGACCAGCAGGCGCAGTGCCGTGGCGGGAGTTTCGGCCAGGCCGGCCGGGGGTTCGGGGTCGAGCAACCGGCGCAGTAGTACCCAGAGCGCGGCGGAATCGGTCAGCGCCTCGGCTTCGAGGAGATGACTGGTCTCGTAGCGGCGGGTCATCCCGGCACGGGTCGCCGCCGTATCGAGATCGGACAGAACCGCGGTGAGCACCGAACGCCACCCCGGCACCACCCCGTTGTGGCTGAACGCCCAGTTCTCCCAGAGAAACGGCGCGCACGCCGCGCGCTCCACCGGCATACCGACCGTGGCCGAGCGGACCGATCCGAGAACAGCGTGCGAGGTCAGTTGCGGCAGCACCTCGTCCACCGCGGGATCGGTCCATATGGGATCGGCATTGCGGTAGCGGGTCACCGAAGCCGCGTCCGGACCCCACCAGGCGACGCCGAAGCCGTCGGCGTTGATCGAGCCGCCGCCGCGCATCTCACGGGGCGCCCAGGCCTGGGTGCGCAGCGAATGCGGGCCGCGGGTGAGCACTTCGCCCACCGGCACCGGTGCGCCCACATAGCCGATGTGCCGGCACATCAGGCCTCTTCCGGGCCCACGGTGCGGGCCAGCCGGAAACCGGAGAAGATCTGCCGGCGGATCGGATGATCCCAGTTGCGGAAGGTGCCGCGGCAGGCCACCGGGTCGGTACCGAAGGAACCGCCGCGCAGCACCCGGTAGTCGCCGCCGTAGAACACTTCCGAATACTCCCGGTACGGGAAGGCGTGGAAGCCGGGGTAGGGCTGGAAGCCGGAGGAGGTCCACTCCCAGACATCGCCGATCAGCTGGTGTACCCCGGCGGGTGAGGCGCCCGCGGGATAGGCGCCGATATCGGCCGGCTCCAGATGCCGCTGGCCGAGATTGGCGTAGGTGGAACCCGGTTCCACATCACCCCACGGGTAGGTGCGGGTGCGTCCGGTGTCCGGGTCGTAGCGGGCCGCTTTCTCCCATTCCGCCTCGGTGGGCAGCCGTTTACCGGCCCAGTTCGCATAGGCCTCGGCCTCGAACCAGCACACGTGCACCACCGGCTGCTCCGGGCGCAGCGGCCGCAGCGCCCCGAACACCCGCCGCCACCACCGGCCGTCGGTATCGCGTTCCCAGAACTGCGGTGCCGTGAGCTCGGCCTCGTGCCGATGCGTCCAGCCGCGCTCGGACCACAGCTCCCGCCGCTCGTAGCCGCCGTCGGCGACGAACGCGAGATATTGCGCATTGCTGACGGGTGCCGCGTCGATCGCGAACGCGGGGACGTGCACGGGATGCGCGGGCCGTTCGTTGTCCAGTGCCCAGGGGTCGGTCGAGGTGCCCATCACGAACTCACCGGCCGGGATCACCACCTCACCGCGCACCGCCGTGCGGGCGGTGGGCGGGGCGGGCGCGGCCAGGGCGGGTGCGCCGGTGCGCAGCTGGTGCGTGGCGAGCATGGTCTCGTCGTGCTGCTGTTCGTGCTGGGCGATCATCCCGAACGCGAAACCGCCCGTGACCAGCCGGTTGCCCTGGAGCGGGCTGCGGTCCAGCACATCCCACACCTTGTCGCGTACCGTGCCGACATAGCGGCGGGCCTCGTCGGGGCCCAGCAGCGGTAGCCGCGGCCGGTTCGGGCGCGCGTGCTTGAACGCGTCGTACAGTTCGTCGATATCGGGCCGCACCGGGTCCCGGCCGCCGACATCACGGACCAGCCACAACTCTTCCTGGCTGCCGATATGGGCCAGATCCCAGACCAGTGGGCTCATCAGCGGCGAATGCTGGGCGCGCAATTCGGCTTCGTCCACGCAGTCGGTGAGGGCGGCGGTCCGTCGCCTGGCCCGGATGAGGGTCGCCGCGATGTGCTCGCGCAGGCGCTCGGTCTCCATAGGCTCGGCGTTCGGCTGGGTGAGGGTCACGATGCTGCTCCGCTCGTCGACGGGGGATCGGTGGGGCGCGCCGGTGCACCACGGCCGGACTCGTCCTGTGGTGGCCGCCCGGCGGCGCATCGGCGGATCGCGGCGTACAGCCGGGGCTCCGGCCGGGTGCTGTGGGCGGCGGCGGCCTCCAGGACGGCGACGGCCGCGGCCCGCAGTTCCGGCTCGGCGAGGCCGTGCCGGGCGGCGTCGTGCCAGCGTCCGGCCGTGGCGCCCGCCGCGGCCGTCGCGTCCGTGACCGCGGCCGGGCCGGAAAGCAGGGCGTCGACGACGGTGATCGGGACCGTCCAGCCGTCGCCGGGCTGCGCGTCGAGATAGCGGACCTCGAAGTATCCGGCGGGCCGGACCGGCGGAAACAGCGTGGTCAGGTGGTATTCGAGGTCGCCGATATCGGGGCGGCGGCCGATCACCTCGTCCAAGGCGCCGGACAACCAGTCGGCGAAGCTCACGTCCGGCGGCGCTGCCCAGGCGACCCGTTCGGCCGACTCGGACCGGCGGACACACAGCAGCGGGGCGTCCAGCGCCCAGCGGGCATAGCCGGTGACCGGATCGGGCCAGTCGGCGACCGGCGGGCAGGCGCGGGCCGGATCCAGGTGCAGCCAGGTGCGCATGCGCTGGGAGGCCCACTCGCCGGTGGGTGCCCCGCGCAGTACCGGCGAGCACGCGAAAGCGGCGATGAGGGCGGGACCGACGGCGTGCAGGGCGGTCCAGCGGGCGGTGAGGTCGGCGTGGTCGGCGCCGATATCGACGCTGACCTGGGCGGCCGCCGTATTGCTCATCATCAGCCGCCCGTAGGGGCCGATGCGGGTGAAATAGTGCTCCATCGCCTGGTACCGCGGTAGCCCCAGCTGACAGCGTGGGGTGCGGGCCGGATCGGCGGCGGCGGCGACCATCCGGATGGACCGGGTGCCGAGGAGTTCGCGTAGCCGCTGCTCGTCGGCGCGGAGCCGGGCACAGAGATCGGCGGCGTCGGGGACGGCGATGCTGGAGAGTTCGATCTGCCCGCCGGGTTCGACGGTGACCCGGCTGCCGCCGGGTAGCGGGCGGACGGGGGAATCGGGCGCGATGGCGCGGGGTGCGTAGGGGCCCAGAGCCTGGGCCAGCAATTCGGTCGTGGGACGGGGCCCGGTCAACAGATGGTGGGTCTCGTCCGGCTCCGGCCGTCGTGCGCCGCGGCGTGCCGTACGACCGGTACGGCAGACGGTGAACCATTCGAGTTCGGCGCCGATGAGCCCGGGTGGGCCCACTTTGAAACAGACGCCCCCGAGAAAGGCCTCGGCCGCCGCGCGGCTGGACAGGGCCGGATGTGCTGATAGGTCGCTGGTCGATTCCGGATGTTCGAGCGTGACCGCCATACCAACCTCCGTGCGGCTTCTCGCTGGTTCGTATCTCGTGTTCGGTGCGGGCGCTGCCCGAGCAGGTGTTCGATTGTCGGTTCGTCTTCGATCGACGGCGGGGCACCGGTCGGACCGGAGGGCCGGTCGGGCCTCGCGTGGAATCCAGAGTAGCGACGGGGGCGGACACGTTTGCGCCGCGAAGGGGTCACAGATCCGGCATAGGCTCGGGTGCATGGTCGATGAGCAGCGAGTACGTGACGATACGCCCGGGGTCGGGGCCGGATCGGTTTTCCTGGACAGCGCGGGGTCCTCGCTACCGCCGCGGGTGGTCACCGAGACGGTGATCGCTCATCTGCGGCGTGAGGCCGAGATCGGCGGGTACCGGGCCGCGAACGAACGCCTCGCCGATCTCGCCGGGGTCAAGGACGCGATAGCGACCCTGCTGAACACCACCCCCGACACCATCGCCCTCAGCGACAGCGCCACCCGCGGCTGGTCGGACTTCTTCTACGCCGTTCCGCTACATCCCGGCGACCGGATCCTGCTCTCCGGAGCCGACTACGCCAGTAATGCCATCGCCGCTCTGCAACGCGCGCGGGCCACCGGCGCCCGGATGGAACAGATCCCCGGCGACGAGGCGGGCCGGATCGATCTCGACGCACTGGCCGCCATGATGGACGACCGGGTGCGGCTGGTCTCGCTTTTGCATGTGCCCACCAACGGTGGGCTGGTGAACCCGGTGGCCGCCGCGGCGCGGATCGCACGGCAGGCGGGCGCGTTCGTCCTGCTCGATGCCTGCCAGTCCGCCGGGCAACTGCCGCTGGATGTCGCCGAACTGGGGGTGGACGCGCTGTCGGCCACCGGACGCAAATGGCTGCGCGGACCCCGGGGCACCGGGTTCCTCTACCTGCGGCCCGAGTTGGCGGCCGCGCTGGAACCGGGCCGGCTCGATCTGCACAGCGCCCGGTGGACCGGTCCGCAGGAGTATGAAATGGCTCCGGACGCGTCTCGGTTCGAGTTCTGGGAGCACGATGTCGCGGCCCGGCTCGGGCTCGGTGCGGCGGTGCGCTACCTGCTCGAACTCGGTCCGGAGGAGGTGTACGCGGCCGTCGCCGAACGCGCCGAGTACCTGCGCGGTGCGCTCGGTGATCTGCCCGGGGTGACGGTCCGTGATCTGGGGGTGGAACACAGCGGCATCGTCTCGTTCACGGTGGCCGGAACGGCGCCGGTGGAAGTCCGGGATCGACTGCTGGGCAAAGACATCACAGTAACGGTCAGCCATCGCGGATCCACGCTGCTCGATATGTCCGCGCGGGGACTGGATTCGGTGGTGCGGGCGTCCCCGCACTGTTTCGTCAGCCAGGACGAACTCGACCGGTTCGTCGCGGCAGTGGCCGTCTTGTGATCGCGGCATCCGGCATTCGGCACCGGGTAGCATGAGCAACATGTCCATGCCGGAGATCGAACGGCCTGACCTGCCCGAATACCTCACCTGGGAGGAACTGGAACGCCTCCCGGAAGAGATTGCCGCCCAGATCGAACTCTGGGAGGGTCGAGTGGTGTGGGTTCGGCGTGGACCGGCCGAGCATCAGGAGTACACAAATCTGTTGTGGGCCGCTCTCCGCCGCTGCGCTCGCGCCACCATGACACAGCGACCGGAACGCTGCTGGCGGGTTTCCACCGAAACGAATATCTTCCTGGGCCCCGCCGGCAAATCGGACTTCGTCACCCCCGACTTCCTGATATATCGCTGTCTAACGGAAGAGTTTCAGGACATTCGTGCGAAAGATGTCCTGATGGCCGGTGAAGTGCTGTCTCCCTCGAATACGCAAACCGATATCGAAGCGAAGAAGGCCCGCTACGCTACCAACGGCATCCCCTGGTACTGGGAGGTCCATTTGGCGCGTAGCCCGCGTCGCATCGCCACCGTCCGTGCTTTTGTACTCGAAACCGCGCCGGGACAGATACATGACGGTATACGGCCACTGCACCGAGCCAATTACCTCCTCGCCGAGGAATGGGCGCCTACGAATACCGCGGCGATCGAGACAGATCACCCATTCCCCGTTCATATTCCCTGGGCCGAACTGGAATTCTGACCCGGCGGATGTGGTGGTTACAGTCGGCCCACCCGACGAACTTCTCCACCAACTCCAGGGCCGCCTCAACGCCACCGCGAGATGATCTTCCCGCGTGCGCGGGCGCGCCGTGGCCAACTGTCGTCGGCGATCACGCGGGATCCGTAGTTGGCGGACCGGATGGCGGTATGCGAGAGTCTGCGGTGTGAGCACCCGTCGGCGTGGCCAGCACTCAACCTTGGTCCCTGTCACCGACCCGCCGCCAGCACCCGTCGAGTTGGACCCCCATGCCGCGACCGAGGCGCTACTCGATGGTTTGAACGATTTGTCCGATGCCTTCGACGCCGAAATCGCCGGTGCCGCATTGCTGTCCGGTATCGCCGTTATGGTTGGTGACGGAGCCGAGGACGCGCTGCGGGAACATCTTGTGCCCGGTATCGAAAGCGTCGGCACGGTCGACGCCGCCGGGATGCTGGCGGTGATCGCTACCTTGGCCGAACCGGGGGTGGCCGATATCGCCGCCGCCGGTATGGACCGGCTCCGTGGCGCCGGGATCACCGGACCGGCGTGGGTCGGCGAGTTGTGCCTGCCGTCCACTGTCTGCGAGTGCCGGGCACTGCGTGACCGGGCCGGTGACACATTCGTCCTGGCCGCTCGTTTCGATCGAGTGGGGACATCGGTCGGCGTGCTCGTGTTGATCGAACCGGACCACTGCGGTGCGGCCGCCGAAATCGCGTTCACGGACGCGTTCTCGCTGTCCGAGGCATTGGTTGAGGTCGCCGCAATGGCCAGGGCCGATGGTATCGACCTGGTCGAGTACGCGCTGGACGCGGCGGAGTTCAGGTGGGAGGCGGAGGTCGCCCTGGATGCGCGCGATGTGCACGAACGCGACGATCGGGAGCTAGCGGGTCCGGACGAGCTGCCGGCCGATCCGGACGACGGTTCCGGGCCGCTTCCGTACCGGCTCGCCGCACCGATCCTGCGTGCTCGCCTCCGAGCACTGCCACAGCTGGACAAACCGAAACCGCCGCACGCCGAGCGTTCACCGGACGATGTCCTGACAGTATTGTCGGAGTTGGCGGCAGCGGACCGTGGGGCCGGGTTCGATTTTCTGCCGTCCCGCCGCAGGCCCCGGCCTGCCAAGTTGCCGCCCAAACGCAAAACCCGGAACGGTCGCGCACCCATCCTGCGATTGCGAGTGGACTTGCGCGGCGCCCGCCCGCCGATCTGGCGTCGGCTGGAAGTGCCCGGTGACATCACGTTGCGTGCCTTGCACAACGTCATTCAGGTCGCATTCGGATGGCAGGACAGCCATCTGTACATGTTCGAGACCGACTACGGAACCTTCGGGCGACCGGATCCCGAGCTCGGTACCCGGTCCGACAAGAAGGTGACACTCGAACAGGTGGCGTATGTTCCCGGCGACAGGGTCACCTACCTCTACGACTTCGGCGACAACTGGCAGCACACCATCGCGGTGGAGAAGTCTCTGCCTGCCGACGCATCGGTCACCTACCCTCGGTGCACCGGAGGCCGCCGAGCCGCACCACCGGAGGACTGTGGGGGTATGGGCGGCTACGAATACTCCCTCGAGGTTCTCGCCGACCCGAACCACGAAGATCACCAGGACCAACTGGAGTGGCTGGGACTCGACAGCCCCGATGACTTCGATCCCGTCGCCTTCGACAAGGACACCGTCAATGTAGCGCTCGCCCAGCTGCGCTGACCCATACGGGTGCGGGTCGCCTGTCGAGTGGTAGCGGTGGCGCTGATCGTGTGTGCTCAGGATGCCCGTGGCCACTGGAAACGAATCGCCGTGTTCGCCCGCCCGGCTTCGGTCGTGAAAAAGGGAGTCAGCTGATCGCGAATGTGGGCATCGGTTGGACCGGTTGCAGCCAGTTTCTGATCGCGAAATTCGGCACCACCCGACCGGTGTGTCGGTCGGGTGGTGCCGGTGGGTTGTGGTGGTTCAGCTTTGGGCGGCTCGTGTGCGCGAGCCGGTATGAGTCGGTGCCGGTTCGAGGATGTGGCCGCCGAAGGTGAGGCGGTCGACGATGGCGGCGCAGAGCCGGGGGTCGGTGAAGGTTTTGGTCCAGCCGGAGTAGCTGTCGTTAGAGGTTGATGTCTATCGACAGGTCAGAAATCGGGGCTGGTCCGTAGCCCGGCCAGGGCGGCGGGCGCATGATCGGGATCGAACGACCAACCTGGCATCCCACCCCATGAAATGGAAAGCCGCAGGTAGTCGACCAGCGAAATGTCCGGCCGTCCGTCTACTCCCCAGATGACGGGATCGGCGACACGCTCAGTCAACGTGATTTGATGGGTGGCTCCGCTGATGTTTGCCTTGTGGAGCTCGTCGGGTGCGAAGTCGAAGTCGAATCCGTCCAAGATGAGCGCGGGATCCTCCTCCCGTTGCTCGCGGTACTCATCCCAGGCCCATTTCAGGCACATAACCGGCCGGATGACCAGCGGATCGGGGGTCTTGTCGGCACCGGCTCCGGGGGAACCACAGTTCTGCCCCGGAGCCGGAGAGTCCTCATACCACAGGTCCAACGCCGGACAGTCACCCATGAACGAGACCGCACCGACGTATCGGAGGCAGGCGTCGAGGGCTATCGGAAGTGTGCCGATTTCGCCAGCGAGCAGGTCGAGCTCCGCGTGATCCCCAGAGGTGGGTGGCTCCAGAAGGGGGCCGTCCGAAACCAGCCCGAGATCGGTTAGTTGCTCAGCAAGACGTGAAACGTGTCTCGCGACCCGTTGCATAGTCTCCCTCTCGACAGCCGTGCAGTCTTCGAACAGGCCGTTAGGAATCGAGCCGAGGCCTCGAAGATCTTCCCATACGCCCTCGTAGTCGCCACCGACGTATCGCTGCACATAAGAAACCACGCGGATAGCGTGCCCAACTCCGGTCACGGACCGTAGTCCCACCGGCGAGAACCAACGCCGAGCACCGCACTCACCTCCGTCATCTCCGGCGAAAGGGCAGGTCAGACACGGCACAGAACAACGGTGGTGTCCAAATTCGCGATCACAAACATCCCCTCCCGCAGACGGTGCCGAGATTCGCGACCAACCGGCGCCGAGATTCGCGATCGGAACCAGCCCGCCGGTCCACAGCGATGCGGGAGTATGCCGCGGCGGCGGTTATGGGACCGGTCCCACACTGTTTCGCCGGCCCCGGCGAACTCGACCGGTTCATCGGGGCCGTCTCAGCGTTGTAGCAGATAACGGCCGAGAAGTGAGCGCAGCCGAGCGAGGAACTCGTGTGTCCGGGGCAGCACGGGGGTATCCACGATTACCGGTGTGATGGTGCGCAAGGCGTGCAGCTGTCTGCCGGGTAGGTGCGTCGTCGCCGCGACGATCACCATGTCGGCGCCGGTCCGGTCCAGCATGACGCAGAGTGTCGTGAGATGGTCCGGATTGGAATCGGCCGGGAGTTCGACCAGCCAGCGGAGGCGGTAGCCGTGGGCGATGGCGGCCAACCGCAGTCGCGCGGTGACGAATCCGCGATCCCCGCACAAATCGGTGCGCAGGTAACCGATGGCTGTCGGCTGCCCGCCGGTTGCAGGAATGAAATCGTTCGCGTCCCCGCCGGGTTCGTGATCGGTCACCGATAGATCTCGGCGGTCGCCGGTATCCATCGGTCCACATCGCCGTGGCGGTACCACCCGTAAGGGTGGACGACCATCAGCCCGCAGCATTCGAGCACCACCGGCGCGCGATACCCGATATGTTCCACGGTCGGTGTCACAATCACGCCGCCACCGAGCAATTCCAATTTTCGTAATGTCCATGGCAGCACATCCACTCCGGATTCCACCACCACCCGAGCGACGGCGCATCCGTGTGCGCGAGCGGAATCGCGGCATTCGGCTTCGAGATCCTCTTGCTTTGTGCCACAAAGCCTTTTGCTCAGGTATACGATCGCGATGGGCATGGCTCCGCCCTTCCTCCAGAGGCGATGGGGTGCAGCCCGGCGCAGGGTTCGATTGGGAGTAGCGGCCGCGATCGGACCATCGGTGACACCACACTCCAGGTGGTGGAACCGATGTTTCCCAATGGGTTTCGGGGGATTTCCTGCGCCGGGCGCGAAATCAGTAGACCGGAACGGCACGTTATGT
Source organism: Nocardia sp. NPDC050799 (assembly GCF_040654015.1). NCBI lineage: Bacteria > Bacillati > Actinomycetota > Actinomycetes > Mycobacteriales > Nocardiaceae > Nocardia > Nocardia sp. NPDC050799. The sequence goes on along the minus strand of NZ_JBFAHF010000044.1, from coordinate 21,323 downwards.
GGAACCGCCTCGGTGGAGATTCTTGCCCGATCGGCCCGGCATTCGTGCCGGGCCACTTCCGGCATTGTGTTCCGGCCGGATTGTTCCACAGCGGAATTCGATAATTAGGAAAGGTAATAAAATGGCGGGTGGATCCACACTCCCGAAACGAGCACTCGGCCGCGAACTGCGCCGGCTGCGGGAACGCAGCGGCACCAACCAGGCGGCGGCGGCCCGCGCGATCGAAGTGAGTCCCCAGACGATCGGCCGCATGGAAGACGGGCATGCGTCGCGGCCCACGACGTTGCAGATCAACGGTCTGTGCGACCGGTACGGCGCCTCGGACGAGGAACGCCGGTTCCTGCTGGACCTGCTGGAGGATTCACGGACGGCGAAACAGAGCGGGGGTGGGTGGTGGCGGGCCTACGCCGACGAGATCCCCCGGGACTTCAACCACTATCTCGGACTGGAGGAGGCCGCCTGTCGCATGACCAGCTGGCAGGTAACACTCGTGCCCGGTTTGCTGCAAACGACGGAATATCGCCGCGCGATCATCTGGGCAGCCTATCCGGACTGGCCGACCGCGGATGTGGAGCAGCGGCTAGAGCTTGCGGCGCATAGGCGGAGAAGTTCGGGGACAGTACCTTCCGGCTGGACGTGCTGCTCTCCGAAGCCGCACTGCGGCATCATGTCGGCGGCCCAGGTGTCATGGCAGACCAACTACTGCAGCTGATCGAAGCGAGTGCCTGGCCGAATGTGTCCCTGCGTGTCGTGCCGTTCGATGCGCGAAGCGCAATCGGGCTGGTTGTCCGTTCCTTCGTATTCCTCGAGTTCCCGGTGCCGTCGAACACCCGGATCGCGGAGCCACCCATCGCCTATGTCGAGGGTTACACCGGAGACCTCCATCTCGAGCGCGCAGGCGAAATCTCGCAGTACACGGAAGCAATACGGCGTATCACCCGCGTAGCTTTGGACGAGCAGGAGACCAGGGATCTGGTCGCGCGTATCGCGAAGGACTACCAGCGGTGACCGGCAATCCAGCAGGCACCTGATGGTTCAAGGGCCCGCGCAGACTCGGACCGAGAAGGTGTCGAGGCTCCTCATCTTGCGAGAGGTGCGGTCGGAGTTCGCCACGGTAAGAATCGATCCGGTTCCATCCTCGTATACGGCCCAGAGGTTTGGGACGCGTTCCTGAATGCCGCGCAGCGAGGTATGCCCGTTCGTCCATGACATGCGTGGTCTCGGCTGCCGTTCAGCGGCCGGGACCACGATCGCAGCAAGTCCCATGAACCGCGGGTCTTGCGATGGAGTTCGGGGATGATGATCTATCAACTGGCGCTGAGTGTTCGAGCGCTCGTACAGTGGTCCGGCCCGGGGTTGCGTCGAGGTCGCTCGTCCTAGTGAGGTGCTGCCAGAGCCCGGGATTGCAAACTCCGAACGGGTCGGCGCTGTTTGCGACGCCGAGACGTCGGATGAGTTCCCGACCTCGGTACGGATCGACCGATCGTGACCCATCCGGGGCTCTTCGCTGGCCGAAGGGCTCAGATGCACAGTGGGGTATTCCGATTGACAGTGCAGCGGTCATTGCAGCGGCCGAGCTCACGGGCGTGCCGATACGGCTGGTTCTCGGACGGGAGAGCCTGTTGAGCTTCTGATCGCGGTGTGGCGAGACCGGGTGATGTCCGGAATCCGGCGGAACCTCGGAGGCTGGGCGTGCGTCCTATAGTGATGGCGGGGTAACCCACCGCGCCGACACAGGGGAGATCCATGCGAACCGCCGACTATGTCCGCGCCACGCTCGCCACAGCGGCCGCAGCAGCCTTGGTCACCGGGTGCACATCGAACACCGGGGGATCCGCGACCGGGACAGCGGCACCGACGACCACGGGACCAATCGCGATCTTCAATCCCTGTACCGAACTGCCGGACCAGCTTTTGACCGAAATCGGATTGGATGCCTCCACGGAGCGGGTGGTGACCGATGCGCCGGAAGGGGCCACCAGTTGGCGAGTGTGTGCCTGGCGGCAACCCGACGCATTGATCCGGGTCACCGTCATGTCGACATCGCACACCCTGGACGACACGCGCGCCAACGACAACCTGATCGACAAGGTCGATACCACAGTCGGCCCCCGGGCTGCACTTCAGTCCAAGGATAGGGACGAAATTCCCGGCAAGTCGTGCTACACCTCCTTCGACGCCGAGCAGGGCATGTTCGAGATCAAAGCGTCCTGGTTCGAAGAAGACGGCTGGACCAGGGATATCTGCCAGATCTCCGCCGAATACGCTGCGGCCTTCGAACCGCATCTACCGAAATAACAGCCCGGCCGACCAGGAAGACCCGGCACATGAGCGACCAACTGGCACAATGGCAGAGCCTGAAGCAGCAAGCGATCGACGGCACGATGAGTATCGAATACGAGCTCGGATCGGACCTGTGCCGCGAATGCGAGACTCTCCTGACAGCCTTGCGGGACTACCGCGATGACGCGAGGAGCCTCGGACGCTTGGCGGGCTACGGTGGGCTGCCGTCCGCGCTGGATATGCAGAAGAAGTTCGAGCTCAAGGCCGTCGGCGGTGAGAACGGCGATTCTTCGGTGGCGCGACTCGACGGGCTGATCGCGATCGCCGAAACCATGCGCGACACTTACGCTGCGATGATCGGTGAACTCCGGGAGACCGACCAGCAGAACTCCTCCCAGACCGCCGCTGCCGGGGAGGGACTCCGCTGATGCCCGCGCCTTTGCTGGTCGCTGCCGCAGTCGTCGCCGCTGTCGCCACCGTCGATTCCGCGGTCGATCAAGTCACCGGCAACTACGACGAATCCGACGGCAACCGCACTCGCGCTTCCGATGCCGCCGGCGTCGGCGAGCAGGAGTGGAGCGGCGACCGGACCCATATCAACAACGAACTGGCCCGGGCCAGCGAGGGTTTCGACGGCGAGTACGCCCCGGCCACGGCGACCAAGGAAGCGTTCAAAACCTGGACACATCAGCAGATCTGGGAAGCACTCAACGGCAACTCCGAGCATCCGGCCGTGGCATCCGCCGATATCAATGCCGGTGCGGATGGCTGGCGGCGGCTCACCGGGGATCTTTCCGTCGCGCTCGACACCTTCGGTAAGAATGTCGACACGGCGATCACCGAGAAATGGGGCGGTCAGTCCGCGAACGCGGCGGTCGAGGGCACCCGCACGTTCACGACCGAGGCTCAGAAGCTGGTCAAGAGTTTCGAGATGGTCGCCAACGGTATCGACCTCATGCAGGGCTACCTGGCCCAGGCGAAGATGTCGATCGTGCCGCCGGTCGAGGTGTCCGGGTTCGACGAGTTCGTCGGCCATATTCCCGGCAACGGTGTCGTCAAGGCCGCCAAACATCGCGCCAACGAGGCGCAGGCGCAGGCGCAGGATCTGATGATCGAGTTCTACCAGCCCGGAGTCACGGCCGTCGACACCAAGACCCCGGTGCTGCCCGTGACGAAAAGCCCGGTGGGTGCGGGTCCCGGAGCGCAGCAGCCGGTGGGGCCCGGCGGCACTCAGAACCCCGCCGGTACCAACCCGAGTAGCGCCAACCCGACCGGGACGAACCCGGCCGGCACGAACCCGGAGGATGCGGCCACTCCCGGCCAGGAGACACCGCAGGATTCGGCGACCGACCCCGCCGGCACCGAAACTCCGGCGTCGACCACCCCGTCGACAACCACGACACCGGCGACCACTGTGCCGCTCGAGGAACAGGTGGGTCGCCCGAACACCACCACCCCCGGTTCGCCGAGTACCACCACCGGCGCACCGATGGTCGCCGCTCCGGGTGGCCAACAGCCTGCGGGCGCCCCGGGCCGCACCGTCGGCGGAGCCCCCGGTAGCCCGAATCAGACTGCCGGGCCCGCGACCCGTTCCGGTAGCCCGGCCGCGACCCGTGGAATGTCCGGGATGCCCGGCGCGATGGGCGCCGGTGGCCAACGCGGTCGCGGGGAGGACGACGACGAACACAAGACACCCGACTATCTCGTCCAGGACCGCGCCACCGAACTGCTCGGCGAACAGCCACGGGTGCTTCCGCCGGGCGGGGTCATCGGCGCGTGAACGGTTCTCGCTGGCAGTTGGACGGTTACGATTTCACGCTGGCCCTCGAGGCCATGGGACGCGACCGGTTACCGTATCCGCTGGAATACCAGCCGCACCGGATGGCGCACGACGACGATTTCCGGCGTTACCGGCAGCAGTGCGCACGCCGGCTGCAGCCGGTGTTCGACGAGCGGCTCTACCGGGCGCTCACCGTGCTGCTGGAACCGGAAATCCGCGTGGAGGTCTACGGGGTCCATGGCCCCCAGCAGCACACCGCGGTACGGATGCACGCCGGCGTCATCGGCCGAGTCGCTGTGCTGGCCACGCAGTCACCCGGACCGGTCCGGATTTCCGGCGGCGATATCGTCCTCACCCAGCTTCGCACCGACCAGCTGGCTGCCCAGCTGGTAGCGCCTGCCACAGGTCGCGACCGGCCGCCATCAACCCATCCGCGCCCGACGCAGCGACCTGAACGCACCGGTGTACTCCCGGCACCCGACGCGCCTGTCCCCGGAGGAGGATTTGCAGCGGTTCGTCCGCCGCCCCCGCACCGGCACCGGCGAGATCACCGTCTATCCGGGCTACACCGTCGACACGCGACCCACCGGCGACGGGTACGCCTTCCTCTGGCTCGACTATCCGGACGACGGCCGCTACCTGCTGCACAACCACAACACCGACGATTTCACCCTCACCCCCGGCCCACCCGACGAAATCCTGCACCAACTCCGCAGCCGCCTGGAAGCTGCCCACCGAGTCCGGACCCGCACCCATCAGTGACGAACGGGACTGCGCGAAGGGGCAGTGGTACGGGCTGTCGAGGCTGTCGGGATCACCTGAGTCGAGTCGTCGACTCGACCAGGGTTTTCCGGTCCGCGCACGCAGGTGAGCCCGCTCCCGAGCAGGGAACGGGCGCACCGGTCCGGCGGTTCATGCGTTGACCGGGATCGACAGCACGACCTCCTTCTCGTTCTCGGGCAGATAGTGCGCCGTGACGATCCGGCCCACCTGCACGTTCCCGATCGCGGTCGGTGGCAGAAACTTTTCGGAGCAGGTGGTGAAGGTGCTGCCGTCGGGGCGGGTGACCACCAGCCCCACCGCGACTTTGGAGTATCCGTCGCGGATCTCGCCCGGGACGGTGAGCGACTGGACCACCGCCTGCGCCGCGATACCGCGGGCGGCGATATCCACCTTGGCCCGGGTGGTGAACCCCTTGCGGATCAAGGATTCGTTCATCACCCGCTGCGCCGCGGAGGCGTCACCGGACAGATCCAGTTCGACGATCCCGGGCCGGTCCGGCCGGTAGCGGACGGGCAGCACCACACCGGGGGCCAGCAGCGCGAGTTCGGTGAGGGGGACGACGGTTTTCGCCGTGGCGTCGAAACGTTCGCCCTGCGCGCCCTCGACGCCGAACTCGATTCGGATCTGCGGCTGGTCGTTCAGGGTGACCCCGGTGGGGGCGAACGATCGCACGGTGCCCAGACCCAGCGGGGCGTCGCGGAACTCGCCGGTGTTGCGGCCGGTGAGCGCGGTGACGATGCCCGCGCCGGTGAACGCGAAGACCATGACGACCAGGGTGGACGCGATGATCGGCAGGGCCAGGAATCCGTTGAGCCAGGCCATGGCGGCCGGTTCGTAGACGCTGCCGGGTTCGTAGGTCAGGCCGTGCCAGAGGTAGAAGGTGATCGCGAGAGCTCCGACGGTGAGGGCGGCAGCACGCAGGGTGCGGATCATGGTTTTCTCCGTAAGGGTTGTGGTGGTCCGGATACCTGGCCACCTCGTCGCCCCGGACGTTCGGCCGCGGGGCCGAGGTGCGGGGCGACGGGGAGCCGGATGTCCGGGCCGATCAGCCGCCGACGACGGTCGAGCAGGCGAAGGTGATCTCGAAGGCCGCGGTGGCGGGCCCGGCCAGCGGGTTCGCCATATCGGGGGCGCTGATGCCCTCGCCGGTCACGGTGAAGGTGTCGCCGTCCTTGGTCACCTGGGCGGACCCGCCGGGCTGGCCGTTGCCGTAACCGATCGCGTAGGGCATCCCGGAGGAGCCACCCTGGCTGCCGGCGATGGCCACCGCCTGCACGGTCTTGTCGTCGATGATGCCGGCGCTCACACTCAGCTGCCCGTACTGGGCGTTGTTGTTGTCCGTGAGGGCCAGTGCCAGAGTGTTGCCCTGCTTCGCGCACGTGGTCTCGAAATCGCCCGCCAGCGCCTTTCCGTCGACCAGGGCGGCCGATTCGCCACCGGCGGAGTCCCCCGCGGGGGCCGCGGGCGACGAGGTCGGGGCCGCCGGGGCGGCGGTGGTGCTCGCGTCGTCGCCGCAGGCGGACAGCAGCAGGGTGGCGGAGGCGGCGAGGGCGACGGCGCCGAGGCGGAAGATCGTGGTGCTCATGGTGTGTCCTGTTCTCTCGGTGTTCCGGCCGGTGTGCTGGCCGTTACGAGAAAAGTAGGAATCGCTGCGCGCCTACCGATCCCAACTTTCGGCACCGCCACACCGGCGAAACTCCGATAACCTGGGCACATGCGACGACCGCGGGCCATGGTGCTCGATGAGGTGTGGCGCGGTCTCGAGGGCGTCGAGGCGTTGAGCGGCCCGCAGGGCGGGCCGCTGCGCCGGACCGTGAAATTGATCCTCGACCCGCTGGTCATCCGGCCGGTGCAGTACCCGAGCTGCGGGGGTGCGGTGCTGACGGCCGACGGCGCGACCCTGCTCGCCGCTCGCGTCTACGCGCACGCCGATGCGTTGCGCGCGACCGCGGCCTGGTTCACGCTGCTCAAACAGGTGCGCCGCCGGTTGCGGATCACCGAGGGCACCGCGCAGGATCTCTACTTCCAGCGATGTTTCGAGCTGGCCGCCACCCGGGGCCATCCCGATCCCCACCGGGACCGGGTGCGTGCCGAGGCGGTGCTACGCGAGATCCACGGTTTCGCGGCCGGGCGCACCACCCAGGCGCTGAAGGATCATCTGACCGATCCCGCCCGGGCCGCGCTGCTCGACGGCCTGCTCACCACGGCCTGGGGCCGCCGTCCGCCGCCGCCCGCGGTACCGGTCGAGCACGGCGCACAGCTGCGGCAACTGCTGGACTGTGCGGTCGCCTCCCGCACCGATACCGACACCCGCGCCGGTCGGCGCCTGCTCGACACGTTGACCACCGCGAACGCGGGGACACATACCGGGATCGCGTTGTGGCACGCGGCAACCCGCGCCGCGGCCACCGATCTCGCGCGGTACCGGGCGCACGAACTCGGCCTGACCACCCATTCCGTTCCGCGCCGCCCGGAGGTGGGGGATTCGGCATCCACCGCGACGCTGGGGTTGCCGTTCGATCGCACCGTGCACGAACGGGTTTTCACGGTGCTCCAGGTCTCCACCGAACGCGCCGAACTGCCACCGATCCCGGATCTGGTCACCACGGAGATCGCCCGCAGTTGCGCACCGTGGGCACTGCTCGGCGAATCACTGCGCGTCACCGCGGCCGCCGGGGTCGAGCTGGCACTCGGCCTGGCGCCGATCGCGCCGCCGGACCCGCGCCGCTCCCGGTCGGATACCGGCGCGTCGGCCGCGCATCGGATGGTGAACGGCCGCTGGCAGCGCGAAGCCTATGTGCTGCAGGCCCGGCGGCTGGCCGTCCATCCGCTGCCCGAGGACGGTAACCCGCTCGTCGCCATCGCCGCCGAACTGCGGACCCCGTGGCGTTCGTACCTGCGGCGCCTGTGGGTGCGGTTGCACGGCCGCGATGTCCGCGAGCTGCCGGTCACCGAGCCCGGCGAGCTGTGGGATCTGCTCGACGGGGTGGCCCGCTCGGTGGTGCTCGATCACCGCACCCGCGTCCGGAAAGCCCTCAGCGCGCAAGCGGCGCGGGAACCGGATACGGCCGAACCGAGGGCGGTCTGATGGCCGACAGTGTGCGTATCCAGCGAATCGGGCCGGGGCTGTGGCGTATCGCGCCATCTGGTGCGCCGACGCCGGCCGATGCCGATCCCGGTCTGGACACCGCCGTACTGGAGGTCGGCGGCGGCCACCTGAGCTGGAGTGTATTGGCGGGCCGGCAGGTTCCAGCGGCGATCCTGCACGATCTGGACACCGCGCAGGAATGGTTGTGGGCGCTCTACGGCGCCGAGGTCGCGGTGGCGGCCGACGCGTACACCGAGCCCGTGGAGCTGCCGGCCCGGCCGGAGCGGCCCGAACTGGCGGCCGCGGTGCGCCGGCTCGGTTACGCGCACTGGGCGGCGCGCTGGTGGCCTGCTTCGACGGTGGACGGTATCCCGGCCCTCGACGCGGCCGAACTCGAGCGCGAGATCGCGGAGCTGAGTGAATTCTGCGAGAGCGTCGTCGCCGGTGCCGATGCGGCGGTACCGGCCGAATCCGAGGAGGTCACCGAGGTGGCGGACCGCCTCGGTGCCGAGGATTCCGGCCGCGCCGCCGACTATGCGCTGGCTGCGGGCGGGCAGCGCGATCCACAGGCGGCGCTGGTTCTCGAACGGGGCACCGCGGGCTGGGACTGGCGGTACTGCCCGCCCGGCGTGGTCGATGCCTCCGAACGCGCGGTCTCGTGGGAACTCGTGCGGGTCGCGGGCGTCAATTCGCTGCGGATCCGGGTCGTCGCCGCGCCGGGGCTGCGCGGGGAACCGCCCGAATATCTGCGTCCGCACGTGCTGGTCCGCACCCCGGCGGGCGACCACGGTGCCGCGCTGGTGCTGGCCGGGGACGACTGGACGGCCGCGATCGCCGGAACGGCCGGCACGGTATCGGAGGTGGCGGTCTATGTGCCGGGGGTCGGCCCGGCGGCACCGGCGGGGGCCGGCTCGTCCGAGTCGGCGGTCGGCGCACCCGAACCCGGACCCGGACCGCGCGACCCCGCGCCCCCGGCAGCGGATCGGCGGCAGCGCGAGCGGATCAGGGAACTCGCGCACGTCCGGCTGCGCCGCGCGGTATCCGGGCCCGGTCCGGCGCCCGGTGACGGGCGACCGGCCGGGAGACTCGCCGACATCACACCCTTGCGGGCCGAGATCACGGCCGCCGAGACAGATTCGGATTTCTGAGATGAGCGCGGAAGAACCGCCCGGACTGGAACTGTTGTACGAGGGCGCGGCCGCCTATCAGCGCGGCGATATCGCCGAGGCGCTGCGAATATTCGAGCACGCGGTGGACACCACCACCGACGGTGTCCGCACCAGCGCGCTGATCAATGTCGCGAGTATGTACGACGAACTCGGTGACCACCACGGCGCCGCGGTCCGGTACCGCGCGGCGCTGGAACGAATTCCGGCGGACGCCCGCGAGAAACGGGCCTCCACACTGATCAACTATTCGCAGGCCCTGCAGCATCTCGGCATGCTCGACGAAGCCCAATCGGCGCTGGAACAGGCGCGGGATCTGCTCGCCGACGCCCCGGATCTGGGTGTGCTGCGGGTGTCGTGCCTGCTCTCGCTCAGTGCCGTCGCGACCCATCGCAGTCAGTGGATCCGGGTCATCGAAACGGCCACCGAATCCCTCGACGCGGCCATGCGTTTCGCACCCCACCTGGCCGGACACCCTCTGATGAATCTGGCCGGGGCGTATTTCGAAACCGGTCGCCGGGAGCTCGGTGTGGACTTCGCGCAGCAGGCGCTGGCGGCGTTCACCGCGGCGGGGGACCGCAACGCCGTCGCCGATACCCAGCAGAACCTGGCCCAGCTCTTCAGCCGGCTCGACCGGCTCGACGAAGCGGAGGAACTGGTGGTGGCCAGTCAGGACTACTACGAGCGGGCCGGACTCGGGTACCGGGCGGGAATCGGCTGGAAGATCCGCGGTTTCCTGGCCGAATGCCGCGGGGAGGTCGATCGGGCCGACGAATGGTATCGGCGCGGCCTCGACTGCTTCCGGGACTCCGGGGCGGTACTCGACGCCGCCGCCGTGCAGTGCCGACTCGCCACCGTGGCCTATGCGCGCGGGCTGGTCGGGGAAGGGCAGCGGCTGCTCGACGCCGCGTTCACCGTCTACGCCGAACGCGGTCTCGGCCTGCAGTGCGCGCAACTCGACTACTGGCACGCGGTGCTGGTGCAGATGGTGGTCGACGATATGGACTCCCCGTCCGCCGAACTCCTGGCGCTGGGCCGCGCCCTGGCGGTGCCCGCCGCGATCGCCATCGACGCGGTGCGTTACACGCTGCCGGGCGGCAGTCAGCGCGATCAGTGGAACCGCGAGGTCGCCGACCCCGCCGTCCGACTGGCCTTCCGATTCGCCTACCTCTGCGGCGACGGCCGGCTGCTCGCCGACCTCATCGAGACACAGTGCGCGGGGACGACACTGGACGCGACCCCGGGTGCGCGAGCCGAACGCCCGCAGTTCCCGCTGGACAGTCCCGTACCGCCGGCCGCTGGCGAACCCGGAACCGGCCCACTGCATCTGGGCGCCACCCTGGCCCGGGTCGCGGCGGCGGCCGGTCTACCGGTGGCGCCGCCCGCGCGGCTGGCCGTGGGGCCCGACGCGCGTATCGCGCTCGGGGACTACATCGCGGCCGCCGAACAGCGGTACGGGCAGCGCGTCCGGGAGGATCGGGTGATCGCGATATGAGCGGTGATCGGAGTACGGGGGAGTTGTGCTGAACGATCAGCCCACCGTGGTGGTGCGGATGGCCGACGCCGGCGATGTGTACATGTCCTGGCGCTGGCTCGGAGACGTCGCCGCACCCGGTGTGGCGGCGCTACCCGGCGCCGATATCTACGCGGTGGTGCGGGAACTGGCGGCCGCGCTCCCGGATCCGACTGTGCCCGGCGGTCTGGAGCGCACCCTGACCACCGCCGCCTTCGCCGCGCCCGATACCGAATACCTGCTTGCCCGCGACCTTTCCCGCGCGCTGCTGCCCTATGACCTGGCCGGCCAGCTGCATACGCTCTACCGGCAGGGGGTCCGGCCGCTCATCCGGCTGCAGCCCTCGCCCCGGGTCGCCCAGGTGCCGTGGGAGATCCTGGCCCCGGCGCCGGAACTGCGGTTGATCGATATCGCCGATATCGGGTTGCTCGCACCCGCCGGTGTCGTGCACGGGCCCACGCGTATCGCGCGCAGCTGGACCGAAACCCGGGAACTGCCGGTGGTGGCCGTACTCGACCCGCGGATACCCGGCTTCCGCGCCGATTCCGAACTCGGTTCGGTCCTGGGCCGGATGACCCATCCGACACCGCTGACCCGGCGCATCGCCGGCCATATCGATTCCCGCCGCCTCCGCCCGGAGGTCACCACGCCCGCCGAGATCTTCCGCCGTACCGATCTCGACCGCGACTGGCTCTCCCGCACCCTGCGCGCCGGGGCCGCCCGTCTGCTCTACGTCGGTCACGTGACCGCGGCGCCGCCGGAATCCGGTCAGAGCGAGAACACCGAACTCCATCTGGCCTGCACCGCCGAAACGGCCGGTTTCGCCGAACCGCAGCGCACGCATCGGCCGCTCTCGGCCAAGGATCTGCTGCTCGGGACCCATACGCTGGCCGCCGACCCCGTATCGGGCCAGGAGTTGTGGCCGGTGCCGAGCCGGGTCGCGCTCATCGCCTGTGAAAGCGGCGGCGATCTGCGGTTCACCGAGGCGCTGGGCCTGGTCGCGGCCATGATCACCGGTGGCGCCGAACTCGTCACCGCCACCCGCTGGCCGCTACCCACCGACCTGGCCTTCCAGCGCTGGGGTGCGGCGGCGGACGCGACTCCACTGCAAGAAGTCGTGCGCGCGGTCGATACGGCCCATGAGGCGGCCGATCCGGTGGTGGAACTGGCCGAATGGCAACGCGGACGGTTGTGCGCCTGGCGCGCGACCGGCGCTGTCGAGGACTCTCCGGTGCTGTGGTCGGCCTTCGCCACCTTCGCGACCTGACGCCGGTGAACTGGGCCGTGTCGCACTCGAGTAATCGCCGACCCGCCGCACTGTCCGGAGCAGTGCATCTCGGCGGTATTCCGCCACTACAGGGCGGTTTCGCCGCCGCGCCCGACGGGCAGGGCGCCGGAAGGCGGATCGTTGGTGCCTCTCACATTGCGCCGCAGGAGATTTTGTTCGGGTATACGATCGCATCGGGTATGGATTCCGCCTTTTCGGGGGATCGGATACATCCCGACGCAGGGTCCGATGTGCTGTGGCGGCCGTGATCGGACCACCGGTGGCGCGGCTTCCCGCCGTGCCGCCGGTGTCCCCGAAGGGTCCGGGGGCCTCCTGCGCCGCCCTGCTCTCCGGTCGCGCGCCGAGCCCGAATCGAAACGATTCAGGGTTGCAGTACGTATTTCCCGCGCACCCCGCCCCGGGCGAGTTCCCGGTGGGCGTCGGCGGCCCGGTCGAGCGGTAGGACCGCGTGCACCCGGGCCGGAAGACGGCCGCTCGCGGTATCGGCCAGGAACCCGGCGAGTCGTTCTCGGTCGGGCTGTACCGCGACGGCACGGACGGTGATACCGCGTTCGGCCGGCGGTTCGGCGCCGGGCCGTACTCCGACGAACAGCCCGCCGTCGCGGACCAGCGGCAGACCCGCTTCCTGAAGGGCGGCGGGATCGGCCACCGCGTCCCAGCCCGGGGTGGCGGCGGCGGTGAAACCGGCGCCGAGACCGCGCACGAACTCCTCGTCGGTGGCGCGGGCCAACCCGGTGACCCGCCAGCCGCGCTCCTGCGCGAACCGGATCACATAGCCGCCGACCGCCCCCGCGGCGCCCGTGACCAGCAGGTCGCGACCGGCACCGGCGCCGAGCAGATCCACCAGCTGGGCCGCGGTGAGACTGTTGAGCGGGACGGTCGCCGCGGTGGCCAGATCGAGTTCGTCGGGTACGCGGGCGATATCGCTCACCGGGACGGTCACCTGCTCGGCATAGGTGCCGAAATCGCGATCGAATCCCCCGATCAGGCCCGCCACGCGGGTGCCGACCGGCAACTCGGCGCCGGGCCCGGCCGCGGTCACGGTCCCGGCGAAATCCGTGCCGATTCCGGTGTACTCCGACCGGGTGATCAGGCCGAGAGCGTGGAAAACACCCGCGGTCAGCGCGAGGTCGACGGGGTTGACGGTGGCGCCCGCTATCGCGACCCGCACCTGTCCCACGCCGGGGTCGGTGACGGGTACGTCGATGATCTCGATGGAATCGGGTCCGCCCGGGGTACGGACGATCGCACTGCGGAAAGTACTGGCCACGGTGACCTCCTGTGGTGATTTCTGTGCCATGCCTCCACAATGGAGTGGTAACTCTCCATCGGGAAGTAGGCACCTGAAAGTGCGTATCCCACCGCCGGGTAGGAAGGAACGGGCCATGGCGACGACGACGGCGGCCCAGCAGCGGGCGCTGCGCAAGGTGGACTACGACGCGTTCTTCGCGGGCTGTCCCAGTCGGCAGCTGCTGGAACGGATCTCCGGGAAGTGGGTGGCGCTGGTGCTGTCCGCCCTGGGCAGCGGCGGTCCGCATCCGGGCGCGGAGTGCGGCGGCGAGCCGCAACCGCTGCGCTACTCCGAGCTGGCCCGCCGGCTGGCCGGGGTCAGCCAGAAGATGCTCACCCAGACGCTGCGCACCCTGGAACGTGACGGCCTGGTTCTCCGCACGGTCACGCCGACCGTACCGGTGACCGTCACCTACGAACTGACCGAACTCGGGCTCTCGCTGCACGGGATCATGCGCGGTATCAAGACGTGGGCGGAGGTCCATATGGACGAGGTGCAGGCCAATCGCGAAACGTACGACCTCGGCTCATCCGTGCGCGAAACCGTCGGTGTGAACGATCCGTCCTAGCCCGGCTCCGGCCCGACCAGGCCGCTGATCAGGGCCCGGAGCCCGAACAGGTAGGTGTCCTCGGCCGTGAGCCCGACCCGGCGCGGGCCGCTATCAGCCCGGACGGCAGCTTTCTCACCGATGTCCTGGGACCGTCGATCGTCACCGGCCTGGGTATCGGACTTAGTCCGGCCCCGGCCGCCGTGGCGGCGACGGCGGGAATGGACGCCCGGGCGGCCGGGTTGCGGGACGGGACGCGGACCGAGCCGGTCGCCGGACCGTGACGGCCGGTCTCCGCTCTACCGGAGTGGGTCAGCGGCGGGACGGGAACGGGATACGGTCCAGATCCGCGGCGATCACTATCTCGCCCCCGAACTCCCGCCGCGCCTCGGCCAGATGCTGGTCGAGGCCGGGATACCGCTGCGAGAAATGGGTCAGGACCAGGGTCCGCGCCCCGGCCTCGGCGGCGATCCGGGCAGCCTGCCCGGCGGTGAGGTGACCGTGTTCGGCGGCCAGCCGGGCATCGGCTTCGACGAAGGTCGCTTCGATCACCAGCATGTCCACTCCCGCGGCGAGTTCCCGCGCGCCGGGGCAGAGGCGGGTGTCCATGACGAACGCGAAACTCTGGCCGCGCCGCAGCGTACTCACCTCGTCGAGGGTCACGGTCCGGCCCTGCCAGGCGATTTCGCCCGCGCGTTGCAGACGGCCCACCATCGGGCCGTGCAGGCCGAGCTCGGCCAGCGCCTCCGGCCGGATGGTCCGGTAATCGGGTTCGGTGAGCCGGTAACCGAACGCCTCCACCGGATGGTCGAGCCGGGCGGCGGTGATCTCGAAGGGGGCGCCGGGGGCCGGTAGTGCGCCCGGTCCGGCGATCGGCCGCTGCCGGAGTTCGACCGTCCGGTGGTAGGCGGTCGCGTCGCAGAGGTTGTCGAAGAATCGCAGGCCCGACGCCGGGAAGTAGGTGTCGATCGGGTGCGGGACCCGATCCAGGTTGATCCGCTGCACCACCCCGGCCAGACCCAGACTGTGGTCACCGTGGAAGTGGGTGATCGCGATCCGGGTCAGGTCGGTCGCGGAGATCCCGGCGCGGATCATCTGCCGCTGGGTACCCTCGCCGGGATCGAACAGTACGACCTCACCGCCCCAGCGCAATGCGTATCCGTTGTGATTGCGCTGGGTCGTCGGCACCTGGCTGGCGGTGCCCAGTACGACCAGTTCCCGCTGTGACATCTATCCGCACCACGGCGGCGCGGCCGCCCCTGTCGCCGCCGCGAATCCACCGGCGCCTCGTTCCTCGGGCATGGGCCGAACGATATCCGCCGCCGGGGTGCCGGGTGGTACGTGGGCGCAAGTGCGACCGGACCGGGCCCGCGGCGACGCCCCGAACCGGTCAGCCGAATGATTCGTTGGGCACGATCTCGGTCCCGGTGAGGAGCAAGCCGATCACCACGCCCACCACGAGACATATCGCGGCCGCGATGGCCGCCCATTTGCCCAGGGGCTCGCCGCGGATATGCCCGATGACGCCGAGCACGATGCCGGCGGCGCCGAACACGAGCGGGCAGAACAGCAGCGAGACCGCGGCGCAGACGAAACCGATGATGGACAGCACCTGCGGTCCCGAGCGTTCCGGCGGCCGGTCGGCGCCATAGGGCTGGTACTGCTGTTGTTCGGGGTAGGCGGGATAACCACCGGCACCGGGCGTCCCGCCCGGCCGGCCGCTCTGCTGTCCGCCCGGCGCGCCGCCGCCGGACCATCCGGGAGCGCCACCCCAGCCCGCCTGGTCCTGCGGACCCCAGCCGGTCTGTCCCTCGGCGCCCCAGCCGGTCTGTCCCTGGGCGCCCCACCCGGACTGTTCCGGGGCGCCCCACCCGGACTGTTCCTGGGCACCCCAGCCGCCCGGACCGCCGTATCCGCCACCCGGCTGTCCGCCGTACCCGCCCTGTGGCGGATACTGCCCACCGCCCTGCGGCGGATAGGGCGACCCGCCCTGCGGCTGCCCGGAACCCGGGTACCCGCCGGGTGACTGCTGCTGCCAGGCCTGCCCGGGGGACTGTTCCTCGGGACGGGCCGACCACGCCTGTGGGGGCACTTCACCGCCGGGCGGCCGCTGCTCCGGGGTGCCGGGGTGCCGGCCGTGCTCGTAGGCTCCGGCACCTTCGCCGGGCTGTTCCGGTCCGGACGCGGGCCGGGGTCCACGGCCGAGCAGTTTCGGCAGGTACTCGGTGGGTGGGTCGTCGGACCGTGCCGCCGGCGCATCGTACGGTGCGCCGGCCTCCGGCGGTTGCGGGGCGCCGGACCCCGTATCACCCGCCGGGGGTGCCGGAGCGTTACCCGGGGTCTGCGTGTCGTCGGGAGGTTGCGGGGCGCCGGGGGTGACGTACGGCTCGTCCGGGGTTTCCCGCGGGCGGTCCGCCGCAGGCCCGCCGGTGGCGCCGGAATCGGATTCCGGCCGGTCTGTGCTCCAGTCCTCCGGCCTGTCGCCGGAGTCGCGCGGGTCCTGCGGTGTGCTCATCACGTCTCCTCGTTCGTATCGTCGAGGGCTCGTAGGCCGGTACCGCGGTGCGGGCGCAGCGTCAGCTGCCGGGGCGTCCCCTATTCGGGTTCTTCCTCGATATGGATGGCGGCGGCCTCGGCAGGCCGGTTGTCGTCGGCGGCGCGGTCGCGCCGGTCCGGTTCTTGCCGCAGCTCCTCGGCTATGCCGAGACGGCCGTCGTCGTCGCCCTCCCGATCGCGAATGCGCAGGTCCGCGGGCGGGTCCTCGATATAGCGTTCGTAGGCGCGGACCTCGTCCTCCTGGTCGTCGTCACCCATATCGGGCTCTCGTGGTTCGCGATCCATACCAACCAGTATGCGCCGCCGCGAGGCCACTCGGCGGGACCGTGACCAGCGGTGTCGGCTCCCCGCCCGGAACGCCGAACGGCCCCGGACCAGTGGGTCCGGGGCCGTTCGGGAAAAGGGTCAGGCGTTGCCGTTGAACAGTCCGGTCACCGAACCGTTCTCGAACACCTCACGGATGGTGCGGGCCAGCAGCGGAGCGATGGACAGCACGGTGAGCTGCGGGAACTTCTTGTCCTCGGTGATCGGCAGGGTGTTGGTCACCACGACCTCCCGGGCGCCGCAGGACGCGAGCCGCTCGGCGGCCGGGGCGCTCAGCACGCCGTGCGTCGCGGCGATGACCACATCGCCGGCACCGGCCTCACGCAGCACGTTCACCGCGCCGGCGATGGTGCCGCCGGTGTCGATCATATCGTCGATGAGGATGCAGGTGCGGCCCTCGACGGAGCCGACCACCCGGTTCGACTTCACCTGGTTCGGGACCAGCGGATCACGGGTCTTGTGGATGAACGCCAGCGGCGCGCCGTCCAGCGAATCCGCCCACTTCTCCGCCACCCGGACGCGGCCGGAATCGGGGGAGACCACGGTGATGTTGTCGAGGCTGTAGTTGGTGCGCACGTACTCGGCGAGCTGCAGCTGGGCGTGCATATGGTCGACCGGGCCGTCGAAGAAGCCCTGGATCTGGTCGGTGTGCAGGTCGACGGTGACGATCCGGTCGGCACCCGCGGTCTTGAGCAGATCGGCGACCAGGCGGGCCGAGATGGGCTCGCGGCCGCGGTGCTTCTTGTCCTGGCGGGCGTAGGGGTAGAACGGCAGGATGGCGGTGATCCGCTTGGCCGAACCGCGCTTGAGCGCGTCGATCATGATCAGCTGTTCCATCAGCCACTGGTTGAGCGGCCCCGGAAAGCTCTGCAGGACGAAGGCGTCGGAACCACGAACCGACTCCTCGAACCGGACGAAGATCTCCCCGTTCGCGAAATCACGCGCGGTCTGCGGGGTGACGTGAACGTCGAGTTCCTTGGCGACCTGCTCGGCTAATTCCGGGTGCGACCGTCCGGCGAAGAACATCAGGTTCTTCTGGTTGTCGATCCATGACGCGGTCACTGCTGGTTGCCATCCTTAAGCTTTGTTGCCCGACCTGGTGTCTCTTCGGCCGCGAGAGCTTTCGCCGCCGCGTCTGCTGCAGCGGTTCCCGGTCGTTTCCGCTGCACCCAATTCTCGATATTGCGCTGTGGCCCGCCGGACACTGCCAACGCGCCCGGTGGAACGTCTTCCCGCAGTACAGTACCTGCCCCGGTATAGGCGCCGTCACCCACGGTCACCGGGGCGATGAACATCGTATCGCTGCCGGTACGCACATGTGAGCCCACGACGGTGCGGTGCTTGCGCACCCCGTCGTAGTTGACGAACACACTGGATGCTCCGATGTTGCTGTGCTCGCCGATGGTGGCGTCGCCGATATAGGTCAGATGCGGGACCTTGGTGTGCCGGCCGATCTCGACGTTCTTGGTCTCCACGAAGGCGCCGATCTTGCCGGACTCGCCCAGTACCGTGCCCGGCCGCAGGTAGCTGAACGGTCCGACAGTCGCCCCCGCGGCGACCACCGCGGCCTCGCCGTGGGTGCGGATCACCCGGGCGCCGTCGCCGACCACCGTATTGGTGAGGGTGGAGTCCGGGCCGATCTCGGCGTCCTCGCCGATCACCGTGGTGCCCAGCAGCTGCACCCCCGGGCGCACCACGGTGTCGCGGCCGATCCGGACATCGGTATCGATCCAGGTGGTGGCGGGATCCATGATGGTCACGCCGGCGCGCATATGGCGTTCCAGAATGTAGCGGTTGAGCGTATGGGCCGCGGCGGCCAGCTGCACGCGGTCGTTCACGCCGGTGACCTTGGCCGAATCGACCAGGCGGGCGCCCTGCACGGGGTAGCCGGCCTCGCGGGCGAGTCGCAGGACATCGGTCAGATACAGCTCGTGCTGGGCGTTGGCGGTGGACAGCCGGCCCAGCATGGTGCGCAGCACTCCGGCGTCGAAGGCGTACACACCGGAATTGACCTCGCGGATCGCGGCCTGTTCCGGAGTCGCGTCGGCGTGCTCGACGATCTCGGCGACCTCACCGTCGGCGTCACGCACGATCCGGCCGTAGCCGTTGGGGTCCTCGGGTACGAAGGTGAGGACCGTGACGGCGGGACGCTCGGCATAGCTGCGATGCTCGTCGAGCAGGGCGACGAGGGTGTGCCCGTCCAGCAGCGGGACATCCCCGGACGTGACGATGACATCGCCGGAGAAATCGGCGGGCAGTCCGGAGAGCCCCACCTGAACGGCGTGCCCGGTACCGAGCTGCTGCTCCTGCACCACCGGCACGATCTCCCGGTCGAGTTCGGTGGCCACCGCGGCCGCGGCCGCCCCCACCTGCTCCCGGTCGTGCCCCACCACCGTCACCAGATGGCGCGGGTCGATGGCATGGGCCGCGTACAGCGCGTGCGCGAGCATGCTGCGCCCGGCGAGCGGGTGCAGCACCTTGGGCGTCTTCGACCGCATTCTCGTACCGGCACCTGCGGCTAGCACGATGACGGCGGTCTGCTCCTGCATGAATCTCCCTCGGGCCGACGATGGTCATCGTGCACGCGAGCTGCTCCGCCGCCAGGACTCGAACCTGAACTATCTGAACCAAAATCAGAGGTGCTGCCATTACACTACGGCGGACTGTCACACCGGCAGGTACCCGAAACCCGCCGCTGTGCCCCGGCACGGGAACGATACTCGCATGCCACCCCGGGATACGTCGAACCGTGGTGGTGGCGACACGCCAGCGGCCCCGGCACCGCCCGGGTGTCGCCGGCCGCCACGGGTCTGGGACAGTTGATCTCGATGGTTCTGGTCGCAGGTCCGGCTCCGGCACCCGCGGCCCCGATAACCAGGGAGGCGGGAACGTGGCGTCGGGAGAACCGAGAACAACCGAGGAGTTGCGGGCCGCCGAGCAGGGGCCGGTGGGCCGGCAGCGGATGACGGGTACCCAGCGGCGCCAGCAGTTGATCGAGATCGGCCGCGCCCTGTTCGCCGAACGCGGCTACGACGCCACATCCATCGAGGAGATCGCGCAACGCGCCCTGGTGTCCAAACCGGTCGTCTACGAGCATTTCGGCGGTAAAGAGGGGCTCTACGCGGTCGTGGTCGACCGGGAGATGTCGATGTTGCTGGACATGATCACCTCTTCGCTCACCAACAACAGGTCGAGGGTGCGGCTCGAACAGGTGGCGCTGGCCCTGCTCACCTATATCGAGCAACGCACCGACGGGTTCCGCATCCTGGTCCGCGATCAGCCGGTGTCCTCCACCGACGGCCGCTACTCGAGTCTGCTCAACGAGGCGGTCAATCAGGTGGCGCATCTGCTCGGTGGTGATTTCGAACGCCGCGGGTTCGATATCAGCCTGGCCGGTCTGTACGCACAGGCACTGGTCGGGATGGTGGCCACCACCGCCACCTGGTGGCTGGATGTCCGCAGCCCGTCCAAAGAAGTCGTCGCGGCACATCTGGTCAACCTGTGCTGGAACGGTTTGAGTCATCTGGAGGCCGACCCCCAGCTCAGCTCGGAATGGCCCGCTCTGCCCGGGCAGCCTCCGGCGAACTCGCCGGGCGTGCAGCGCAGTTCGGGCAACCATCGATGAACTACCGGCGAACTCGGGCGGGTCGGCGAATCGAGAGACGTAGCGAACACGGATGGTACGGTTCACCCATCCTTTGGGTGCTGTTCGGGCGGTAAGTCGGTCTACTTCGACAATGTCGGTCTACTTCAGGATGGCTGGTTATTGGGATGACAGGCGGAGCTGATGGCTAGGCAAGCGCGCGCGGAGATCACTCGCGATTCCGTTCTCGCCGGCGCTGCCGATGTCTTTCTGCGCTTGGGCTACGCCAATGCGAGCCTCAGCGAGATCATCGCGCAGTCCAACGTGACCAAGGGCGCCTTGTACTTTCACTTCGGGTCCAAAGAGGAACTGGCCCGTGCCGTGGTCGACCAGGGCAACGAACGCCTCATCGCGTCCTGCAAAGGATTCTTCGACTCCCGGGTCCCCGCCCTCGAGGCCGCCATCGGCATCACCTACGTGGTGGCCGATCTGTCGATGAACGATCCGATGGTCGGCGCCATGCTCAAGCTGACCCACCAGATCGGCGACTACCGCGGCGCCAACGGCGACAATATCGCCAAGACCTGGGGCGAGACCTATCGTCTCCTCGCCGAACGAGCGATCACCCAGGGTGACCTGCTCCCCGACCTCGACCCGGAGACCGTCGGCCTGCTGCTGTACGGGCTCACCACCGGAATCCACATCGTGGCGGTCGGCACGGAATCGGTGGATCAGATGGCCTCGCGCATGGAACGGGCCTGGTACTTCCTGCTCCCATCCATCGTCCCCGACGACAAGGTGTCGTACTTCCGCGAGTTCGCGACCCGCCGCCTCCGCCGCTACGTGCCGTAAGTCGGCCCTTCGAGGGCCTCGCTGAGCTCGGCACCGGGCCGCGCGGCACTCCATGGATGGAACAGACGTCAGGTCAGCAGTGCGGCCGGGTCAGCATTGACCTGACCATCGAATGCCGACGTAACCGTATGCGTCGAGATCCGGACATCGATGCCGACGCAACCCAATGCGTCGAGTTTTACGAGACACCTCCAAGGGTTGAGGCCCGTCTCGCCGTTTCGGCCTCGAAGCGCATGCGGCGCAGCCGCTTGTCTATAGGCCGAAACGGC
>NZ_JBFAHF010000043.1:0-51120 GCF_040654015.1 Nocardia sp. NPDC050799 | reverse complement strand
GTGCGATCCCGATGGGGATCGCACCGCGCCGACGAGGTCTGCTATTCGGTGCCGTCCGGCGGAATTTCGGGCAAGCCTTCGCTCGCGCGCAGTTTTTCCGCCATGGAGGTGAGCAGGTTCTGCGACTCCTCCGACAGGTCGAAGGCCCGGCTGGACAGCCGGCGCAGACCGTAACCCTGTAGCTGCGATAGGAGTTCCAGGTCGTGGTCGATCTTCGCGGCGTAGATGTCGTTGAAGAAGTAGTCGGGCTTCACCTTGAAGAACTTCGCCAGCGCCGCAACCGTCTCATCGGAAGGATTCGTACGCTGGCCCGACCGTAACTGCGACAGATACGGTTTGGAGATCGGATGACCGGATGCCGTCAGGGCGGCCGCTACCTCTGCATTGGTATGCGGCTTTCGCCCCGGGGGATGCACGGTTTCGAACAGCTTGTTCAGCCGCGCCGCGAAATCAGCCATTGTGAGCCGCCCAATTCCCTTCACTGTACTAACAGACGTTATCTCGGATACCTATCATTGATATTAGCGGCTCAGTAACTGAAAACCTACGCCTGAATCAGGATTTCCTTGAAGCTTCCAGGCGCATATCAGGGGAAGTGGACCGTGGTACCGCGTTTGCGGGTTGCCCGCACCGGACTTGTGGACCTCTGATACGGCCAGGTAGCCGCCCGTCGCGGGGGTCTTCCCGGGCGGGCGGCCAGTAGCCTCTGGATAGCTGGTATCCCTTCCGGAGCCGTGCCGAAGCCATTGTGTGGCGTACGACACGTTCACCGAAAACTGAGATGAACGTTCAACCTACCGGCTGAATTTTGTGAAGGACACTGGGCCCGTATGGGTCTGACTGTGGTCCGTACGGGCCGATGTCCTGTCGCAATAGGGAATTGGTGGATGCGCTACAGGCGTTCGATGATCGTTCCTGTCGCGAGTGCGCCACCGGCGCACATGAGAACCATTGCGATGTTCCGGTCGGAACGTTCGAGTTCATGCAGGGCCGTGGTGATCAAACGGGAGCCGGTGGAGCCGACGGGATGGCCGAGGGCGATCGCGCCACCGTTCACATTCACCCGGTCGAAATCGGGCTTGTGCACCTGGGCCCAGGACAACGCTACGGAAGCGAACGCCTCGTTGATCTCGAACAGGTCGATATCGCCGATGCTCATACCCGACCGCTCGAGCAGCCGTTCGCACGCCTGGATCGGGCCGTCGAGGTGGAACTCGGGTTCGGAACCGACCAGGCACTGGGTCACCACCCGGGCCCGGGGCCGCAGACCTTCACGCTCGGCGGCCTTCTCGTCCATCAGCAGCACCGCCGCCGCGCCGTCGGAGATCTGCGAAGACGTTCCGGCGGTGTGGATTCCGCCCTCCAGTACCGGCTTCAGCTTGGCGAGACTCTCCGCCGAGGTCTCCCGCAGGCCCTGGTCTCGGTTCACCTCCTGCTTCTCTCCGGTCGGGTTGCCCTCCTTGTCGACCACCGGCGCGGTGACGGTGAGCACCTCGCGGTCGAACCGGCCCTCCGCCCAGGCCTGTGCGGCCAGGCGCTGGGACCGCACACCGAGCGCGTCCACGTCCTCGCGAGTGATACCGCGCCGCTTGGCGATTCGCTCGGCGGCCTCGAACTGGTTGGGCATATCGATATCCCAGGAGGCCGGCCGGCGCGGGCCCGCCTGGTCTCCGACATTGGCGCCCAGCGGCACCTGGCTCATCGCCTCCACGCCGCAGGCCACGCCGATGTCGATGGCACCGGCGGCGATCAGGCCGGCGACGAGATGGTTGGCCTGCTGGGCCGAACCGCACTGCGCGTCGATGGTCGTGGCGCCCACCTGCCAGGGCAGGCCGGCCGCGAGCCAGGCCGTGCGGGTGATGTTGTTGGACTGTGCGCCGGCCTGGGTGACGCAGCCGCCGATGATCTGTTCGACCTTGGCGGGGTCGAGGTGGGCGCGATCGAGCAGCCCGCGCTGGGCGAGGCCGAGGATCTCGGCGGCGTGCAGCCCGGACAGCCGGCCGTTGCGTTTGCCGATGGGGGTGCGAGCTGCCTCGACGATAACGGGTGTGCCCATCATGAACCTTTCGTTTCGGACATAAAACTGTAACGTGTTCCGCACGCGGCACGAGGCTTGATCAGTCCGCTTTCTTTCCTCGTTCTCCCGCCTGTGCTTCAATGATTGTAGAACGTGTTTCAGTTTGTCGAAGGAGACATCTGGTGGTGGATACGCGCATGGCCCGGCCGAACCTGCCGGACGGGTTCGACGTCACGGACCCCGACATGTACATGCAGCGGATACCGGTCGAGGAGTTCGCCGAACTCCGGCGTACCGCACCGATCTGGTGGCAGGAGAAGTCGCCGGAAGTGGGCGGATTCCACGACGACGGCTTCTGGGTCGTCAGCAAACACGCCGACGTCAAGGAGGTGTCGCGGCGCAGTGATGTGTTCTCGACCTTCGAGAACACGGCGCTGCCGCGTTTCAACGACGATATCGAGCGTGAGCAGATCGAATTGCAGCGTTTCATCCTGCTGAACATGGATCCGCCCGAGCACACCCGGATGCGCAAGATCATCTCGCGCGGGTTCACCCCCCGGGCGATCAACTCGCTGCGCGAAGAGCTGTCGAAACGGACCGAGGCCATCGTCAAGGCCGCGGCCGAGACCGGATCGGGCGACTTCGTCACCCAGATCGCCTGTGAACTGCCCCTGCAGGCGATCGCCGAGCTGATCGGGGTCCCGCAGGAGGACCGGATGAAGGTGTTCACCTGGTCCAACGAGATGACCGGCTACGACGACCCGGAGATCGACGTCGACCCGGTGCAGGCGTCCACCGAACTGCTCGGTTACGCCTACATGATGGCCGAGGCCCGTAAGGCGTGTCCGGCCGACGATATCGTCACCACCCTGGTCGAAGCCGATATCGACGGCGAATCCCTCAAGTCCGAGGAATTCGGTTTCTTCGTGATGCTGCTCGCGGTCGCGGGTAACGAGACCACCCGTAACGCCATCACCCACGGCATGATCGCCTTCCTGGAGAACCCGGAACAGTGGGAGCTCTACAAGAAGGAGCGCCCGAAGACCGCGGCCGACGAGATCATCCGCTGGGCCAGCCCCATCACCACATTCCAGCGCACCGCGCTGGAAGACACCGAACTGGGCGGAGTCCAGATCAAGAAGGGCCAGCGCGTCCTCATGCTGTACCGGTCGGCCAACTTCGACGAGGACGTCTTCGAGAACCCGATGAAGTTCGACATCATGCGCGAGGACAACCAGCATGTGGCCTTCGGTGGTACCGGCGCCCACTACTGCATCGGCGCCAACCTGGCCAAACTGGAGATCGACCTGATCTTCAACGCGATCGCCGACCATATGCCCGACATCAGCAAGCTGGGAGATCCCCGCCGGCTGCGGTCCGGCTGGCTGAACGGGATCAAGGAGTTCCAGGTCGACTACAAGACCTGCCCGGTGACCGGCCAGACGGCGAGCTGACCACTGATTCGCGCACTTTCCGGCCCCGAGCACCAGGTGCTCGGGGCCGGAAGTATCTCGAAAATCGGCGATCCCGCGAGTGGATCGTTGCTGTCCCGGCACCGGGGTGCCCGGCCGCGGCGGTTCGGACTGCGCGACGAGGCGCCCGCGGGTGCCGCGGTGATAATTCGGACAACGACGTACGGCCGGCCCCGTACTTTTCGCCACGGCTCGGTATGGCTGTTGCGCCGTGGCCGCCGGCGTGTCGGAGTTCGTGCCGGCCGCTCAGTCGCGCCTTCGTCGAAAGCGAATTTCTCGGCGAGCGTCTTGCCGAGGACATCGTCGAGCTCCACCTTGACCTTGACCCGAGGTCAAGGTGGAAGCTGGCCGCATGCCTTATGCAACCACCTCACCATGGACCGGCATGGTGCCTGTCGACGACACGGCCCTGGCGGTTACCGACACCCGCGGCCCCGGTCGCCCCGTTGTGTATCTCAACGGCTCCTACGCCGGTCAGCGATCCTGGCGGCGTGTGATCGCCGAACTCGGCCCTGAGTGGAGGCACGTCACCTACGACGAGCGGGCTCGCGGCGGGTCGAAGCGGTCGGCGGACTATTCCTTCGAGGGCTGTCTTCGCGACGTCGACGCGGTTGTCGAGGCGACCGGAGTGGACCGGCCGCTGCTGGTCGGCTGGTCCTACGGTGCGGCGCTCGCGGTGCACTGGGCCGACCGCAACCCGCACCGGATCGCCGGCGTGGTCTCGGTCGACGGCGCAGTTCCGTGGGGCTACACCGGCGAGGAGGGGCGGGAAACGATTCGGCGTCTGTGGCGCAGGATGCGGTTGTTCCTGCCGCTCGTGCGTCCGTTCGGCATGTCCGCGTCGATGAGCGCCGCTCAGCATGCCGAGGTCAACATCGAGATCAACGAGGTCTGTGCTGCCCTCGAACCGGTCCTGGACCGATTGGCCTGCCCGGTGCGCTACATCCTCGCCACAGGTGCGAACCTGGGTGGTGGCGCGGAGGAGATGGAACAGATGCGCGCCTCCCTCGATCCGGTGCTCCGCCGGAATCCGAATCTGCGGGTCAGCGCGAAGGTGGGGAGCAACCATACGCAGATCCTGCGGAAGGATTTCCGGGCCGTCGCTGCCGCCGTACGGCAGACCGCCGCAGTACACGATGGGGAGGATCGCTGAGTCGATGACCGACGGAGTGACCATCGGCCAGGCGGCCGCGTTCGCCGATATAACGATCAAAACTGTGCGGCACTACCACAAGCTCGGCCTGGTCGACGAACCAGCGCGCGACAGCTCGGGCTACCGGCGATACGACTCGGCCGACCTCTCGAGGCTGGTCCAGGTCCGGACCTTGGCCGCCGCCGGGGTGCCGTTGGCCGACATCGTCCCGCTTCTCGACTTCGACGCTGCGCCGTTCGCCGACGCACTCGCCGATGTCGGGCGGCGCCTCACCGCACGGATCGCCGAGTTGACCGCACAGCGGGACATGCTTCACCGGCTCACCTCCGGTGACCGGACCTTGTTGCCCGACCGCGCCGTGGCGATGCTGGAGGGAATGCCGACTCTCGGCTTCACACCGGATGATGTGCGGACTGCCCGAGAATCCTTCGTGCTGGCCAAGGCCCTGGTCCCCGAAGGCTTCGACGACTACCTCACCGACATCGAGCACGCGCTGCGCGACCCCCGCTTCGTCGAACTGGCCAGGCGCAGCGCCGAAGTCATCGGGTGGGGATCGGATGACCCCCGTGTTGCCGAACTGGCCACCGACATGGCTGAGCACTACCTCGCCAACCCCGCGCAGCTGAGGATCGTGACGGGCTTGCAGGCCCACACCGAGACCGCGACCCGGTACCGGCTGATCGCCCACCACGGCGAGGAACAGAACTCCGCCGCGGGTCGCCTGGCGTCCCTCGTCGAAACGGAGCTCCGTGCCGCCGGCATCGACATCCCCTGAACAGAGTGACCTGAATGCCCATCTCCGCCCATTGCTGCCCGAACCCCTCCCATACGAACCGAGCCCCGCACACCGCCCTGTGGTGTGCGGGGCTCGGTTCATACCCCGGTGGTGAGGCGGCCGGACCGGGAGGGAAACCGGCCGGCCGCGACTCAGCCGACCGGTGTGGCTGTCGCCATGGCCCGCTCCACTTCCCAGAACGCGCGCAGGGCGGCGATCTTGCCCGCTTCGTCCACCTTGTAGGTGAAGACGCCTTCGGCATCGATGCGGTGACCACCGAGGGTGGTGCGGATCGTCCCGGTGAAGGCGACCTCCGCGCCGCAGGCGAAGGAATCGCCGAACAGGAATTCGATCGAATCCGTTCCGGCGATGGCCTTGTCCCAGAATGCCCCGATGGCCTCCGGTCCCCGATGTCCTTTGCCTTCGGGGTCGAAACCGGACGGGCCGACCGGATCTTCCACGATGCCGTCCGCGGCGAACAACGCGAGCCAAGCGTCCTTGTCCCGGGCGCGCACGGCGGCCTGGGAGGCCAGCCCGGCCGCGCGGGCGGGATGTTCGCTGCTGCTCATTGGGTTTCCTCTCGACGAGCCGGACACTCAGGTGATCGGGTTCTGGATGTGCTCCTCGGCGAACTCGCGCAGCGCGTCCTGCTTCGCCGCGAGCTCCCCGTCGAATCCGATACCGGCGGCCGGCCAGGGCACCACGATCGCGTCGGTGACACCGGCGTCGTACTGCTCCTGATAGCCGTCGCGCCCGAACTTGTCGATACAGACGGCCTGGATCTCGAACGGCACCTCCGCACGACCGTATTCGGCCCGCAACTGGCCCAGGCGGGCGATGGTGGTCTGCAGATCGTCGAACTTCATCATGGCCGAGGTCCAGCCGTCCCCGACCTTCGCGGCGCGGCGCAGTGCCACCTCGGTGTGGCCACCGATGTAGAACGGGACCGGTTCGCTCGGCGCCGGGCTCATCTGCAGCTCGTCGAAATCGAAGAACTCGCCGTGGAATTCGACCATGCCGCCGGCGAGGACTTTTTTGATGACCTCGATCATCTCGTCGACCCGGGCGCCGCGGCGCGCGTAGGGCACGCCGCACCACTCGAATTCCTCGGGCGCCCAGCCGATGCCCACCCCGAACCCGAACCGGTTACCGGACAGATTCGCCACCGATCCGACCTGGCGGGCGAGCAGCAGCGGATTGCGGGACCCGAGTTTGAGCACATTGGTGTAGAAGCGTAACCGGGTGGTCACCGCGGCCATGGCGGTCGCGGCGATGAGCGGATCCACCCACGGTGTGTCCGGACCCCAGAAGCGGCTGCCGTCCGGGGTGTAGGGATACTTCGCCGCCTGGGATTTCATGTAGAACAGCGAATCCGGCAGGGCGATCGAGGTGAACCCGACCTCCTCGGCGGTCCGGGCGAGGGCGGGCAGCTGGTCCAGCGGGCTCAGCGCGACCCCGAGGCTGAACTTCAGAGTCATCGGCGTTCCGATCCCACGACCCACATGGAGAAGTACTGCGAGCCGCCGCCGTAGGCGTGACCCAGCGCCTTGCGGGCATTGTCGACCTGATAGTCACCGGCGCGGCCCATGACCTGTTTGGCGGCCTCGGCGAACCGAATCATGCCGGAGGCCCCGATCGGGTTCGAGGAGAGCACCCCGCCGGACGGGTTCACCGGCAGCGCGCCGCCGATCTCGGTTTCGCCTTTGTCGGTGAGCTTCCAGCCGTCACCAGGGGCGGCGAAACCGAGGTTCTCCAGCCACATCGGTTCGAACCACGAGAACGGGACGTAGATCTCGGCGGCGTCGATCTCGGCCAGCGGATCGGTGATTCCGGCCTGCGCCCACAGGGCCTTCGCGGCTTCCCGGCCGGCCTGCGGGTTCACCTGGTCGCGGCCGGCGTAGGCCAGCGGTTCGGTCCGCATGGCGGTGGCGTGGATCCAGCCGACCTTCTTCCCGGACGCCTCCACCGCGGCCGCCGATGTCTCACCGCCGATGACCACGGCGCAGGCACCGTCGGAGGAGGGGCAGGTCTCGTCGAACCGGATGGGGTCCCACAGCATCTGGGAGGCCAGCACCTCTTCGGCGGTCTTGTCGCCCTGCTTGAGATGGGCGTGCGGGTTCTTGGCCCCGTTGCGCCGGTCCTTGGCCGCCACCGTCGCGCCGATGTGCAAGGGTGCGTTCGAACGGCGGATATAGGACCGCACATGCGGGGCGAAGTAGCCGCCGGCACCCGCACCGACCGGCATGGTGAAGGGAACCGGAATCGACAACGCCCACATGGCATTCGATTCCGACTGCTTCTCCCAGGCGATGGCGAGCACCTTCTCGTGCACACCGCCCTGCACCATGCTGGCGGCCACACAGGCGGTGGAACCGCCGACCGAGCCCGCGGTGTGCACGCGCAACAGCGGTTTCCCGGGGGCGCCCAGCGCGTCGGCCAGGTACAGCTCGGGCATCATCATGCCCTCGAACATGTCCGGCGCCTTGCCGATGACGATGGCGTCGATATCGGCCATGGTCAGGTCGGCATCGGCCAGCGCCCGGTCGATCGCCTCCCGGCACATCCCGGCCATCGAGACATCGCTGCGCTTGGCAACGTGATGGGTCTGTCCGGTGCCCAGCACCGCGGCGGGGAAACTCATCGGCCGGCCTCCGAATTCAAAACGGTCACAAGGTTCTGCTGCAGGGCCGGGCCGCTGGTGGCATGTGCCAGGGTGCGGCCCGCGGTGCCCGCCATGATGGGCAGCGCGGCGTAGCCGATGCGCTCCAGCCCGGTGGCGAACATGGGATTGCCGGCCAGCGCGCCGCCGGACGGGTTGACCTTCGTCTCCGGCTTCAGACCGAGCGCCTCGGTCAGGATGAGCTGCTGGTGGCTGAACGGCGCGTGCAGTTCGGCGACGTCGATACCGCTGGTGTCGCCGGTGGTCACCGCCTGTCCCGCGGCGGCGGCCGACGGCGAGGTGGTCAGGTCACGGGCGCCCAGCACACTGGAATCGATCCGGTGCGCCATCCCGGTGATCCAGGCGGGACGCTCGGTCAGCTCGCGGGCACGGTCGCCGACCGCCAGCACGATGGCCGCGGCGCCGTCGGTGACGGGTGCGCAGTCGTGTTCCCGGAGCGGGTCGGCGACATAGGGGCCGGCGAGCAGATCGTCGATCGATTTCCCGTCGACGGTGTGCGCGGCCGAGACCGCGGCCATATCGCGCTCGGTCCAGCGGCCGGCGTCCAGTCCCGCCCGGGCCTGGAGCCCGGCGATGGCCAGCGAATCCGGCCACAGGGGCGTGACCAGGTAGGGGTCGAGCTGGGTGGACAGCACCTGGCGCAGCGTGCTCGCCGAAGACTTCCCGAAGCCGTAGACCAGCGCGGTCTGTACCTGGCCGGTGCGCAGTTTCACCCAGGCTTCGTACAGAGCCCAGGCGGCGTCCATCTCCACATGGGATTCGTTGATCGGCGGTACGGCGCCGATCGAATCGATGGCGGAGATGAACGAGAAGGACCGCCCGGCCAGGTAGTCCGACGATCCGGAGCACCAGAAGTCGATATCGGACTTGGTGATGCCCAGCTGGTCGTAGAGCTGCTGGAAGCAGGGAACCAGCATCTCCACTCCGTTGGTGGTGCCGTAGGTCTCCGGCACATGCGGTGCGTGCGCGAAGCCGACGACGGCGATCTCGGTGGCGTTGTCGATGGAACGCTCGGTGATGGTCACGCGGGGAGCCCTCTCACAGATGATGCTTGTAGGTGTCGTAGTCGGCATCCGGCTCGCCGGTCGGCTCGAAGTGATCGATATTGGCCATGGTGTAGCCCCACTCCTCGCGCGGCTTCCAGACCACCTTGACCCGCATACCCATCCGCACCTCGCTCGCGTCGCAGCCGAGCACGAGGTGCAGGAAAGGAATATCCGCGCCGTCGAGCAGGACATACGCCGCCACATACGGTGGTTGGATCCGCTGCCCGAGGAACGGCACGTTCACGATGCAGAAAGTGGTGACCGTAGCGGTCTCGGCCAGTTCGACCGTTTCCGCGGTGGACCGGCCGTCCATGGGGTCCACGCCGCGCGGCGGGAAGTACACCTTGCTGTTCGCATCGGCCCGCGCGCCGATGAGTTTGCCCTCTTTGAGACCGCGCAGGAAGGTGCTCTCCTCAGGGGAGGCGGTGTGCTTGTAGTCCATCCCGATCGGTGTGGTGATGATGGTAACCGGGTCGGCGTCCGAGGCCGGGGCCGGCTCCGCCGTCGGGGTCTCACCGGGCTCGAAGCAGACGATGTCGTGGATGGTGCCGGTGAGTTCGCCGGCCCAGCGGGCGGTCACCCGCAGGCCGGTGCCGATCTGTTCCGGGCCCTCGACATCGACGGCGTGCAGCAGTGCGGTGTCGGCGCCGTCGAGCTGGATCAGCGCGTAGGCGAACGGCCGGTCGAAGGGCTGGCCGGGCAGCGGGTCGCGGACCCAGGTCCAGGACTTCACCGTGCCCGTGGTGGCGACCTCGACGAACTCCGACAGCGGTTCGGCGGTCACCGGGTCGAATTCGGCGGGTGGTACGAGCACCCGGCCGTCCGAACCCCGGATGCCGAAGACGCGTCGCTCGCGCAGGCCGGTAAGGAACTTGCCGATGATGGGTCCCACGGAGCGCGTGTAGTCGAACTCCATCCGCAGGGGCGCACTGAGCACATCGCTCGGTTTCAGTCCCGGCGGGCGTTCCTGCGTAATTACCGTGGGTGCAGTATTCCCCTGATTCACGATATCGAGTAGAACAGGTTCTTATTCTGCTGGCAAGCAGTAGGCCGGAAGGGGTCGGATATGAAGTTCGGATTGCAACTCGGGTACTGGAGCGCGGGGCCGCCGGAACATGCCGCCGAGGTCGTCGTGGCGGCCGAGGAGGCCGGGTTCGACGCGGTGTTCGCCGCCGAGTCCTGGGGATCGGATGCCTTCACCCCGCTGGCCTGGTGGGGTTCGGCGACCGAGCGGGTGCGGCTGGGGACCTCGGTGGTGCAGCTGTCCGCCCGGACCCCCACCGCCACCGCCATGCACGCGCTGACCCTCGATCATCTCAGCGGCGGGCGGGCGGTTCTCGGTCTCGGCGTCTCCGGCCCGCAGGTGGTGGAGGGCTGGTACGGGCAGCCGTTCGCCAAACCGTTGCAGCGGACCCGTGAATACGTCGATATCGTGCGCAAGGTGCTGGCCCGGCAGGGTCCGGTGACCAACGACGGCCCGAACTATCCGCTGCCCTACAACGGCGCGGGCGCGACCGGTCTGGGTAAACCGCTCAAACCGATAACCCATCCGCTACGTGCAGATCTGCCGATCTGGCTGGGTGCGGAAGGGCCGAAGAATGTGGCGCTGACCGCGGAGATCGCCGACGGCTGGCTGGCCATCTACTACACCCCCCGCATGGCGAATGTGTACAACGAATGGCTGGACGAGGGCTTCGCCCGCCCGGGTGCCCGGCGTTCGCGGGAGAACTTCGAGATCGCCGCGACCGCGCAGGTGATCATCACCGACGATCCGGCGGCCGAGATCGAACGGATGCGCTGGATCACCTCGCTCTACATCGGCGGGATGGGCGCACCGGAACTGAATTTCCACGCGCAGGTGTACCGCCGGATGGGTTACGAGAAGGAAGTCGACGAGATCGGCACGCTGTTCCAGGCGGGCAAGAAGGCCGAGGCCGCGGCGGCGGTGCCGGACGAGCTGGTGCTGGAGACCGCGATCATCGGCAACGAGACCCAGGTGCGTGAGCAGATCGCGGGGTGGGAGGCCGCCGGCGTCACCATGCTGCTGGTCTCGGTGCCCGATGTGGAACAACTGAAGCGGTTGGCGCCGCTGGTCGGCACCCGGTGAACTTGTTCCAGAAAACGCTCTCTTCCGATACCCGCCGGAGGCGCCCGGCGGGTATCGGGCCGCACCCGCGGCGTCACCGCGCGGTCCGGTAGGAGCCGCCCCGGGACATCCACATCGCCGAGCCGGTCCGGCGTTGTTCAGTTGCCGGTACCGCGCCGAGGACTCCCTCGGCCACCGCACTCTTGATCCGGTGCCGACTCTCCCGGCCCGGCCGGCGTCGACCACCATCGCGCGATCGCGTTTCCGCGCGGAACCGCGTCCGCTATTGCTTGTGTCCTCGGCCCGGCAGCGGGCGCATTGCCCAGCTCTGTGCCATCTTCTCCATTGTTGCGCCGGCGTCTTCGGCTGCTGGACTGCGCTGGAACGACAGCACCGAGCGGCACGCCACCGGGTGATCTCACGGCGACGGCTCACGCCGAACGGGATGGCCCGGCTCCGGGTGGTGCGGTTACAGGTATGGGGTGCGGGTGGTTCGCGGTGCGGAGGCGGTGGTTTCGCTTGCGGACGTGGACAAACGTTCGATACGGTCGCTGCAAGCTCGCGGGGGCGGAGGAGCCGGTCCGATCCTGCGGTACCAGTTCCGGGATCGGCACGCAGGGGAACGAATTGGGCATCGTGCGAAGGTCGGCGTGTGCCGTGGTGGCCGGGGCGAGTGTGGTCCTGGTGGCGGCGGGGTGCGGGACGTCTACCGGTGGTTCCGCGGAACCTTCTACGTCGGCGGGTCAGTCGGCTGCGCCGCAAGTGCCGAGTGGGTTCGATCCGTGTACCGATATCCCGCAGGAGGTACTGGATTCGGAGGGGTTGCACGTGACGGGACTCGATCTGGATCGGGATGAGATGCGGCGGGGTGATATCGCCTGGAGCGGCTGTGGCTGGGTGATGTCCGACGGTTACGCCGCGAGTGTCAGCGCGACGAACCTGACGCTCGACATGGTTCGGGAGAAGGCTGTACCGGGGGCGCGGGAAACCGCGGTCCATGGCCGAGCGGTCATCATTGCGAAGCAAGGGGGGCCGACCAGCTGCACGCTGAACGCGGAACTGGTGGGGGGAAGTTTGGAATTCTTGGTCGACAATCCGCCGTCCAACCGTCTTACTGGGGACCAGAATTCGTGCGATATCGCGACGCGCCTAGCGGAGAAGGTGCTACCGCTGATCCAGCCCGGAGCATAGAGGCGTTCATGGTGATGAGTTCGATTACCGAAATCGGGGTGGCTCGTGGCAGATGAGGAAAAGCGTCCCATGCAGGGCGTAATCGATGCGGCCAGCGAAGGCCAGTTATCGGTGTCCTTCAATAGCGACGTCCGGGTGAATGCTGAGGAATTCGTCTATATCGACCGGGACTGCGAAGCCATGAAGGACAAGATTCGGGCGATGCAACGGACCGCCGAGGGGATAGCCAGCCGCGATAAGTGGGGTTTGGGCGAGGACCCTGGTAGTTGGATACAGACCGGTAAGGTTCTGGTCTCACGGTTTCGGAGTAAAGCTCAGGGCGATGAGTCGGGGAACAGCGTCCACGCCATCCTGGAACGCCACTACCAGATCGTGGACAGCATTCAGGAGATGCATCGGGTGATCGCGCAGCGCTACCTGGATACCGATAGCGAGTTCGCGTCGCGGTACAACGAGGTCATGGCATCCGCTCCGCAGGGATTGCAGGTGCCGAAATGAGTGAAATAGGCTACGAGGAATCGCTGATCCTGAAGAACAATGCGCGGGAGAACCCCGCCGCGCATTCGCATACCGAGATCAAACAAGTCTTCGATGCGATGGATCCGATGGAGGCGACCTACGCCCGCGACGATTACGCCGCGATCGCCACCGCTTGGGAAGAGACCGTCACCGTGTTCGCCGCCCGGATCCGGCGGTCCAGCGAGTCGGCGTGGTCGGGCCCGGCGGCGGAGACGGCACGGCAGTCGATCGCCGACTACGCCACCGACGCAACGAATCTGTCGCCGGCACTGTGGGGGCTGGCCTACCGGGTCGACAATATGGTCGCCGCTGTCCTGTCGACGAAGAACGGCATGCCGGAGGTCGTGGACGATCCTCAGAGCTGGTGGGTCCCCGGGGACTGGTTCGACGGTGACGGGGGAGTGTCGGCGGCGGAACAGGGCGCCCACCAGCATATGGCCACCAACTATGTGACCCCGGCGGTTTCCGCGGATGCCCAGGTCCCGGTGCTGCCGCAGCCACGGGACCCGGTCGCGGTGGACGACGGTGGTACTCCGGGTGACACCACCACCGGTGACAACGGGCCCTCTCCGGCGGGCACCTCGCCCACGCCCGGTACGCCGGGGCAGGAAACGCCCGGGGCGGAACAGCCCGGCGAGCAGCAGCCGACCGGCGAGGACACCGGCACCACCTCGGAGGATACGCAGTCGGCGACAACCGAAACCCCGAGTACCACACCGCAAGCCACGGTGCCGAGCAACACCGGTAGCCCTGCCGTGACTCCCGCGTCGACCACCACCGGCATGCCTACCGGCACCCCGGGCAGTCCCGGTAGTCCCGCGGGGACTCCCGGGCCGGGTGCCCCCGGCCCGGGTGCCCCCGGGCCGGGCCGGACCGTACCGGGTGCGCCGTCGACCGCGGTGCCGGCGGCCACCGCCGGCACCAGGACCGCGTCCGGTTCGCCCGGGCGTAGCGGTATGCCGATGATGGGCTCGCCCGGTGCCGGCCGCGGCGGCTCCGGGGACGACGAGCGTGACCGGCAGACCCCCGACTATCTGATCAACGAGGAGAACACCCGCGAACTCCTTGGGGAGGAACCGCGGACTATTCCCGGTGGTGTGCTCGGTGCCGATGCCCCCGCCGCCGGTCCCGCCGAACGACCTCCCAGTTTCTGATCGGCCGACGGACCTCGGAGCCGCATCCCGGCCACGACACAGCGTGGACGTGGACCGGGCGTGCGGCCCGCCGACCTCGGTTGCGCTGTTCACCCCGCAACCACCCGCCCTCCGCCCCCGCTGCTCGGACCGCGGGGCCGATATCGCTCGATTGGAACGGATATCACCCGTATGGCCTGGACCTGGGAACCGGATACCTTTGCCGCGCACTGGTTCGACGAGGGCAACGACCGTATGCCCACACCCCTGCGCTACCGGAGCCGTTTCGCCACGATCGACGAGTTCGAGGCGCACCGCGCCACCGTCCGCGCCGGCGGCGATAGCGACGAACAGGAGCGGATCCGCTTGCTCGTGCAGACGCTTGCCCAGTGCGATATGCGGATCGAGATCCTGTTCGGTTCGGTGAAGCACCGGGGCGGCGACGGCCGCACCCGCAAAGATCTGCGTGTGGTCGGCGCCCGCACCTACGCACACGCCGTCGTGCTGAGCCAGACCGCGATACGGGGCGAGGACAGCGATATCCGGGCCCAGTTGTTGCGCGCCGACCAGCTTCCCGCCGCGCTCGCCGCCGCCGTCCCGCCCTGCGAACCCGGCCGCGACAAGCCCGCCACCTTCGACCTCGCGGACGTGAAACCGGTCGAGGACCCCCGGCACTCCGCCGACCCCAGAAGCGCACGCCGCCGTTTCGAACAGCTGGCCCGCCGACCGGCCGACGGCGGTGGGCACGCCATCCTCCGGCTCGGCAATTTCCATGCCACCCACAACCGCCATCGCGCATTGCAATGGTGCGATATCACCGGCGACGGCCGCTATGTCGAACAACGCAACCGCACCCACCTCGAGCTGCGTCCCGCGAGTACGCAGGGTTTCGGCGCCGTGTTCGCCGGGTGGATCGAACAGGCCGAACGCACACTCCGCGAAAACGCGGACGACGCATACTTCTGACGGGCTGCCGGGATACACCCGTGCCATCGGGTACCGGGTGCGATCCGCGCCACGCCGACCGTGTCTCCCGCGCATGGCCCGAACGTGTCTCCGCATTGCTCGAACGTGTCTCCCGCGCATCGCTCGAGCGCGGGTCGTCTGCGCAGTGGCTCGATCGAACGCGGCGTTCACCGGTAGTCCTGGGCGGTGAGCAGCGGTGGATACAAACCCTTCTCGATCAACCGGATACCGGTCCAGGGGCACGGGCGATGGCCGTGTGAGCCGATACGGCCGGTCAGGACCGGTGCGAAGTCCCGGCAGCCGCCGGGGCAGGCGATCGAGGCGATCGGCCCCCACGGTGTCCTGCCGTGATGGGTGACTATGCGCAGTTGCCGTGTGGTGATGAACGGCCCGCAACCGCACGGAGGCGCGGTGTGGCGCACCCCGACCCCGATCCATGGACACAGACCGGCGACGTTGCGGAAATGCGGTGCGATCTGCCCGCCGGTGACCAGTGCGCCGCGCAGGCAGAACAGCGAGTCGGGGCACCGGACGACGAGTTCGTCCGCGTCGTGCCGGGCGATGGCGAGCGCGATCAGCGGGACCCAGGGTTCGGTGTGCAGATCGCAAGCGTCAGCGGCCATGCCGTGCCTCGGGATGGGCCGCGCGGTATCGGGCGATGACTCCATCGATTTCGTGCTGGGTGCGGGTCTGGTACTCGCTACCGGCGTCGAGGTCGCGCAGGCTGCGGGCAACTCGTTCGAGCACGCCGAGGTCGTAGCATTCGGCCGCCCGCCAGAGTCGCGCCGCCGCCTCTTTCGTCCGGCGGCTGGGCGGCGTTCGCTGCGGTAGGGCGGGTGCCCACGTCTCGGGCCGCTCGGTGTGGATCCCCGGCATGGTTGCCTCCGATCGTCGATCGATTCTCGTTGGGCCGTGCTCTTCTGCCGGGCCCCAGTAGAGCGGAAGCACCATTGAATCCGGCCGCGCAGCGAAGGATCCGATCGAATTGATACGAAGGCCGAGAGCGCAATCCGCTGCTCGCGCGGCGCTCATCCATGGATCGAAGCGGGCGCATCCAAAGAAAACGGATGCCGCTTGTGGATATCGGTGCGATACAGAACAGATGGGTTATCGGGAGGTCTGCCGGGTTCCCGCCGGGTTTTGTTCCCGACGACATCGAGGTCACGCGGACGCCGGGTGTGGGCGAAATGCCGGGGATGGATGTGCCCGGCCGGCCCAGCTGTTCCAGTGTGGAACTGTCGTTTCGGGATGGAACGATTCTTGTTGATGCAGTTGTATTTCGGCCCGATCGGATGCGACTATCAGCGGGCGCCGGGGCGGCATGGGGATGATCCGATCAGACCGGTCAGAACGAATTCGAGGGCGTGATCCAGGGAAAGCAGGTTGTCATGGCAGATATCGGCTCGACCCTTCCGCGTCGCCAAGTGGGGCGATATCTGCGGGACCTACGGCAGGGCGCCGGGCTCACGATCGCGGAACTGGCGCGGCGTATCGAACGCGGCGCCACCACTGTGCAACGCCTGGAAACAGGAGCGGCGGATCGAATCCGGCTCTGGGATATCGAAGCGATCTGCCGTGTATGCGGTGCCGACGAAACAACGATCGACGCTCTGAAAGGCCTCGCCCAACAGGGCAACAGCAAGAGCTGGTGGCATCAGTACGGCGATCTGATCCCGCTGAAGTTCGACGTGTACATGGGGCTGGAAGCGGGAGCGCGGAAGCTGACTTCCTTTCAGGAACTCGTGCCCGGGCTATTGCAGACACCGGAATACGCGCGGACGCTGACTCGGCTTGCACACCCGGCGGAGCCGGACAGCGAGATCGCTCGGCGAGTCGAGTTACGCGGGCGCCGACAGATCATGCTGACGAAGAAGAACGATCCTGTTCTGTTCGATGTCGTCCTGGATGAATCGGTGCTGCACAGGGTGATCGGAAGCCGCCGAATCATGGAAGCGCAGCTGCGACACCTGGCGGATATAGGGACCCGAGCAAATATCGGTATCCGAATCCTTCCGTTCGGTACCGGTGTGCCTCTAGGAGACCTGACCGGGCCGTTCACCATCTTGGACTTCGATGGTTCTATGAGTGCCGCTCCCATCGAGCCACCCGTGGTCTATGCCGAGGGCTACACGGGCGCCATGTACTTCGACGATCTCGCACTCATCGAGCGGTATAGGGGCGCGCATCTGGGCCTGGGCCGGGTAGCGTTGGGTGAGCAGGAAAGCAGGCAACTGCTTCGCGAGAAGGCAAGGGAGTTCGCACGGTGAGCTTTGATCGTTCCGAAACCCACTGGTTCAAGAGCAGCTACAGCGGCGGCAGCCAAGACTGTGTCGAAGTTGCGTTCATCGAGGGGGATGTGGTGGGTGTACGCGATTCCAAGGATCGCAGCGGCCCGGCTTTGTCTTTCTCCTCCGCGGCTTGGGACATGTTCACCTTGAGCGCCCGTTCCGGTCGTTTCGACCGGCCGTAGCTCACAACTCGGAGATTCGCCCCTGTGGCCCGGCTGTACCGGAGCCGGTGACAGGTAGCTATTGAGCGAGTCGCCAGAGGGCGTCCATCGGGACCGCCTCTGGTTTGGGCCCGAAGGGCAAGGTTCGTTCGCCGGTGTAGAGGACGTAGCCCGCGACGAACTCGTTATCCGGTTTCTGCGCGAGGTTGCGCAGGCCGGTGAGATCCGCGGTCCGTACTGTTGCCGCGGCCTTGACCTCCACTCCGACGACCCGGCCGTCGGGGGTGGGAGGGGGCGCGTACTCCACCCGGACGGCATCACCAGTGCGGTTGGGCGGTGGCTCTTGACGCCGATACCGCGTGTTTGCATCTTGCGGCCGCTACCGCGTCGGGGCGTCCCGTCTGCTCCCGCTGGGATGCGGCTACCCGGCGCCTTCCAATTGACCTCGTCAACGCCACCGTCTCGTTCACCTAATACCGCCGATACGGCGGATAGCCCCAGTCGGCAGCGTTCAGGTACGGATCATCGAACCACGGGTCGCCGTATGTCTCGTATGGGTCCCCCATCTCTGCGAGTCGGTCCCGGCCCCGGACAGTGATCGCTGCTCGAAACAATTCGTTCGGGCCGAGATCGGCTTCATGCACCGTCAGCGCACCCTCTACACCGTTATATCCGTGAGCGATACGGTGAATCGCTTCTTCCACAGGAACATCCCAAGGGACCCAAGCCGGATCCCCATCGGATATATTCCCAATTTCTATATATCCACGAACGAGGAACTCGCGCACCAATTCGATCACATACTCTCTCGAGTACTCCTCCGGGGCAAATTTGCGAGCATGCTCGACGAACTCCCCTAGTTGCGCCCAGTCATCAGAAATAGCGTATAAGAGGAAATTCTCATAAGCAGGATCTATGTTCATGGAAGATGGACCTTTACCGGCTTTGTCTTACCCGGATAGTATATGTCGATGGTACGGCCGCCCGACGTACTCTCCTCTCTTGATCCGATTTTCGTTCCATCCGGGAGCTGCTTCACCTCCCCCTTGTAATTCGGCAATGACGAAGGTGTTCCTTCCCGGCTTAAATCCTTGTAGAGATCCACAAGTTCCTGCTCGGTTCGCAACTTGGTTAGATCGCCGGCCCTGCCGAGATCCAACCTGACCGCACCTACCGGTTTCCGATCTGAAACGCAGGCAGTCGTCCTGCATCGCGGGGCACTGCTCGACCACGAGATCGAAGACCATGAGGGGTTCCGGGTCACCACCGATGCGCGCTGTTCTGGAAACAGTGGATGCCGGAATGGGCCAGGACGTGATCGGCTCGCAGTGACCGAGCTTC
Source organism: Nocardia sp. NPDC050799 (assembly GCF_040654015.1). NCBI lineage: Bacteria > Bacillati > Actinomycetota > Actinomycetes > Mycobacteriales > Nocardiaceae > Nocardia > Nocardia sp. NPDC050799. Next base: position 32,292 of record NZ_JBFAHF010000043.1, on the reverse strand, counting down.
TCGATCGTGGCTCCAGCAGCCGCTGGCGCCTGCTACTCCACTTCGGGCGGACTTCGTCCTCGAATATGCAGGCTATCTTCCGATCGCGATTATCGAGGTCAAACGGACCAGGATCGACGTCCACGCCGGTATCGAGCAGGCGCGTCAGATCCGAAATTGCTATCAGTCGTTTATCGGTAAACATGGACCTCATGGGCACCCTGATCGGCGAGCCAGGATTCCAAAGGTGGCCCGGAAATCGGATTCGGTTTGGTCACTCCGATGTCTACCGGTCCGAATATTTTCCCACGTGCATTGCTCAGTAGCGCATTTGCAAGCCTGCAACCATCGAAATCTGTCGAACCTAAATTGCAGTCCCGTAGATCTGCGCCGGTGAGATTTGCGTCCGAAAAACTGGCAGAATGAAGATTTGCACCACGTAAGAACGCATAGCGTAAATCGGCATCATCGAAAGATGCTCCCTGTAATTGAGCTCCATTCAAAACAACTCCCACCCCTGAGCATCCGGTCGCTTGCACCTTCCGGAGATCCGACCGGGACAGGTCGGCTCCATCCAGATTTGCGTATCTGAGCCAGGACTGGTACAAGTCGGCCTCGATTACCCGAACGCCCCGCAAATTTGCCTCGTTCAGCGCGGCGCCCTGCAAGAACAACCCGGAGAGGTCAGCGCCGGTAAAATCGCATTCGTCTGCGGCCAGCAGAATGTCTACTGTCAGATCTCTCGAAGGCTGGTCGGCCAGCGCATCCAAGTATTCCACCAGCGTTTGCCGCGCACGAGCATCTTCAGGCCAAATTCGCACACGCACATCAGAGTGCTCGCCCTTGCTGTTCATCGACCCCAAACCACCTTTCCTTGCCACTCAGGTCGATTCGACACCAGTTGTTCCAAATGAATCTTCCTCGCAGGTGTCATTCCATCTGGATCGATAAGAACATTCTCTCCCGTTGCGAGGTCCTTCTCGATCATCTTTACAAACTTATCATCAGTTTGAGGGTTAGGAATCTCCTTGCCAGCGTCAGGTCGATAGCTGGGCTGATGGTCAGGTGAGCTCTTGACATCCCAGCGTTGGCCGTTGGAATCTACGAATTCTCCCTGGTCTTCTCCATTCGGACCGGGCTGAGCTCTGGTAATAGGACCAGCGAGTTGGCCGTCATGCTCCGCTGCGAGGCCAATCTCGGCCTCTCGTTGTGACTGGGGGTTTATTTTCCCGTTCTTCGCGGGATCTTTCGCCAGTTCATCGAGGCGGCGTTGATAGTCGCTGCTTCCGGGTGTATTGCTGGGATTCCCGGGGCTGTTGCCCGTCCCGTCATCATCGATAAGGACTTTCATGGCGATGATGGCACCGAGGGAGGTGAGGGTGTTGCCGAGGTCGGGGACCGCGTCGAAGGCGCGGATGGTCCCGACGGCGCCGGCTGCCGCGGTCGCGAGTCCGACCGCTTTGAACAATCGGCTGGCTTGATAGGCGTTGCGGATTGCGTTGATGCAGTTGCCCACCATCACGGTCACGCCGCCGCCGGCTGCGGCGGCCGAAGCTCCCCAGGTGAAGAATGCTGCGGCGGCAGCGGCGACCACTGTGATACCCACTGCCCATTCGGTATTGGTAATCTGCCTGCTGATTTCTCCGCGGACCTCGACCATTCCCGAGTGGTAGACGCCAACAGGTGTGGCGAGGTTCTGCGTGGCGGCGGCCAGTTGGTCCGCGCTACCGCGCAGGGTTTCCAGATGGTCCAGGACCGGCTGCAGATTGGTTTTGTCCTGGATGGTGTCGAACAGCCCCACGATCGTGCTGATCCGGCCTGCGGTCCCGGTGACCGTGTCGTGTCCGGCGAAGGTCTGCCACGCCTGGGCTGCCTTGGCGAGGCCGTCGACATCACCGTTGGGCAGTTTGCCGAATTCGTTCATGATGCCGGCGATGAGGGCGTCGAAGAGTTCCTGCACCCCGCCCTGATGGTCGATGCCGAGGCCGTTGTCGCGCACCGAGGTCGGGATGCTGACCTTGTGTTCGGTCATCTCCTGGACCTGCGGGCGCGGCGGTGCCGGATTTGCCTTGCCGTTGATGCCGTAGTTGTATCCGGTCGCGTACAGCACGTACCCGAAGTTGGTCAGTGCATCCGCCAGGTTCGTGCACGCCTGCATCGTTTCCCGTGCGGACTGGTCATAGGCCTGGCCCCACTCCTTGCAGCCGGGCGCGTCGCCGGCCATCCCGGCGCAATCACCTTTGACCGCGTCGTGGACCGGTTTGTCGGCCGCGCGCAGTTCGGTGGCCAGGTCGTGGCATTTCTTGGCGGCGTCGTAATAGATCTGCCAGTCGATCCGGAGCGGGTCACCCACGCAGCATCCTGCTGTTCAGGTCGATCGCGCGCGTGTACCGGTCGTGGGCCGCCTTGGCTGCGTCGGAAGCTGTGCGGACGCCGTCGGCAAACTCGCGGGCGCCGGTGGACCATTGCCGGTGCGCATCGGCATACGCGCGCGCCGCGAGGCCTTCCCAGCCGGTGCCCTGCAAGGTGGCCACTTTGTCGTCGATATCGTCGAGGTTGTCACTGAGGAAGCCTGCCAAATCTCTCAGTTTGCCGACGATGTGGTCGAGATGGTCGAGATCGACCTGGAATTCCGAGGGCACGGTTCACAACCTCAAACTGCTGAAACCGTCGGCGGTACCGTCGTCCGTGGCCTCGAAAGTGTCGGCGTTGACGCCCAGTTTCTCCGCTATGCCGGTCAGCGCGTCGATGATCTGCATTCCACCATCGCGCACATCGGACCACCCCGTCGCGAACTCGGCGGCGTCGTCACCGGCCCAGGAACCGTCGGTCAGCGAATCCACTTCGGACCCAGCAGATTCCAACGCCCCTCGCAACGTGTCGGCCAGGCCGTACACATACCTACCGACGGTACGAACCTGTTCAGGCACAACTGATACGTCCGGTAGGCCAGGAGTCCCCCCAGGATCACTCACAGATCCGGACTATAACGGTGCGGTCCCACGGTGTCGACCTTGTTCATCCGATCGCCGCAACCTCTCGATCCTGTCAGAGCAGGGTCAGATCGGTGCTGTCGTCGGCCGAAGCGCGCCCCAGTCGTGCCCTCTCGGCCGAGCGGGAGTGATCGCTTTGTCCGGTGCCTTGACCTCGATGTACCCGGTTATCGAACCGTCAACGCGCACACCGTGGTCCGGTCGGACTCGGCGCTCCGTGTCGCGCACCTCGTCGTGGAATACAGCCGCGATCTCGAGATGGGAACCAATCGCGCCGAGTAGTCCTTCCAAGGGAGATCGGATCGCTGCTTCCCGATCCCCCGGACCCGCCAGCTTGTCACAGGTGACAGGCAGTTATGCAGCTATGGAGCGAGCCGCCAGAGGACGTCCATCGGGATCGCCCGTAGCTTGGGCCCGAATGGCAAGGTCTGTTTGCCGGTGTAGAGGATGTAGCCCGCGACGAACCTGTCCTCCAGTTTTTGCGCGAGATTGCGCAGGCCGGTGAGATCCTCGGTTCGTACTGTTGCCCCGGCCTCGACCTCCACTCCGACGACACGGCCGTCGGGGGTCTCCAGCACCACGTCGACTTCGACCTTGTCCTTGGTGCGATAGTGATACATGCGCGCTCGCTGTCGCGCCCAGGTCAGTTGTCGCGCGAGTTCCATTGCCACGAAGTTTTCCAGCATCGGACCGGCGGCACCGCCGGGGTCGTCCATATGCGCGGCGTCCTGTCCGAGGAGGTGCCGGCGATTCCGGAATCGACGAATGCGAGGTTGGGGGTTCCGATCGCCCGGAAGGTCGGCCCGGGTGACCACGCGGGAATACTCTTGATCAGGAAAACCGAGTGCAGCAACTCGATATAGCGCACCACCGTGGTCCGGGAAAGGCCCGACTGGCCAGCCAAAGTTCCCGGTACCAGTAGATTGCCCACCCGCCCCGCGAGCAGTGCCGGCAGCTTCAACATTTCGCCGTGCCGCTCGATGATGATCATCTGGACGCGGTCCAGCTGATCACTTGGACGGTAGGTCGGTGGTCATCTGGTCGGTAGGCCCGTGGTCACTTGGACGGTACCGAGACGGTCAGGTGGTGGGGTGGCGGTCGTCAGGCCGGTTCGCCCACCGGTTCCTCCGTCCATTCCAGTGGCAGATCGAACAGCGGGAACAAGCGCTCGGTGTCGAGGAAGAAATTGAGACCGGTGATCACGCCGTCGCGCATCTCCAGCACCGTGATCGACCACGGTGTCCACCGGCCCGGCTCGCCGCTCGGTTTGTAGTGGCCGAACGCGGGATGGCCGTTGGCCCCGGCCAGCGGAACCAGCCGCGAATTCCGGCAGGCCGCACCGGTACCGAGCATGAAGGCGGCCACGTTCTCGGGCCCGGAAATCCAGAGATCGAAGGGCGGCATCGATAGCGCCACATCGCTTTTCAGCAGCGAGGTGAGCGCGTCCATATCGTAGGACTCGAACGCCGTCACGAAATTCTCGACCAGTTCGCGCTGGCCTTTATCGGTTTCGTCGTAGGTATCGGTATCGGCGGGCTTGACCTTGCTCATGGTGGCGCGGGCCCGCTGCAGGGCGCTGTTCACCGAGGCAGTGCTCATGGTGAGTGCTTCGGCGGTCTCGTTGGCGGAGAAGCGCAGGACCTCGCGCATGATCAAGATGGCGCGCTGAGTGGCGGGCAGATGCTGGCAGGCGGCGACGAACGCCAGGCGCAGGCTGTCCTTGGCGGTGGCGTGCGCGGCGGGATCGGCGCCGAAGGCGAGCGAGTTGGGGATGGGCTCGACCCACACGTAGTCCGGCTGCGGGGGCGGCAAGGGCCGGTCCGGTGTCGACGCGCCGGACAGATCCATCGGCCGCGCGCGGCGCTGCGGGCCGTCGAGCATATCCAGGCAGATATTGGTGGTGATCTTGTAGAGCCAGGATCGCAGGCTGGCCCGGCCTTCGAAGGAGTCGTAGGACTTCCAGGCTCGGGTGAAAGCGTCCTGGACGGCGTCCTCGGCCTCGAAGGACGACCCCAGCATGCGGTAGGCGTAGGCGCACAATTCCCGTCTGTGCACCTCGAAGGATCTCATGACATCGGCATCGACAGTGCCGGTCTGCTCGCTCATGCGTGCCACTGTGGCACAGGGCACCGACATGTGAACAGGGGATGAAACGCGCCCTTTTTCGGTCGGTTTCACAGCGGTATCACCGGGCCCCAGCTGCCACAGTCCGCAGCGCGCCGGCCGGTTGTCCTCGCCCGTACCGTCGGCTTCGGCCGGGTCGACTCCGCTCCGCGGGCCGAGGTTCCGAGACCGGTGGCGAGCGTTGTTTCTTCGGGATCGGTCCGGGGACGATTATTTTCCGGGTCGGGCCGCGTCTGAACCTTTGCAGCCGGCGAAACGCAGACCACCCTCCCGAAAGGATCGACACCGTGAGCAGCAAGATGATTTTCGTGAATTTACCCGTCACCGACCTGGGGCGGTCCAAAAACTTCTACGAGGCGCTCGGGTGGAAGGTCAACGACGATTTCACCGACGACAATGCCGCCTGCATCGTGGTCGACGACAATATCTGCCTGATGCTGCTGACCCATGGGCATTTCGCCACCTTCAGCCGGCGGCCGATCGCCGATACCCGGGCCGCCACCGGCGCCGCCTACGCGCTGTCGCTGAGCAGCGACGAGGAGGTCGACCGGCTGACCGCGGCCGCGGTGGCCGCCGGTGGTACCGAGGAGATCAATACCGACAAGCAGGCCCAGGAGGCGCAGGTCGGCATGCACGGCCGGACCTTCCTGGACCCCGACGGTCACCAGTGGGAGCCGTTCTACATGAATTACCCCGGCGCGGAGTAGAACCCCGGCTACCGCTGGATACCGCGGCCGGCGCAAGGCCGACCGGCTGTTCGGCTGTAGCTCGGGCCACAGCCGAACGGCCCGAACACGCTCTGCCGGACCAGGTGCGGTCCGGCCGGCTCATCCAGCGCTGATGTCGCAGGCCCACAACGGTGCGATCACGCGAGCGCCCCGAGCTCCCGTAGGTTGTTCAGTGCTGTCCGGATATCAAAGGTGACCTCGGCTTTCTCGACCACATCCACCACGCGTGGGACACGCACCCAGTCGGTCAGTTCGTAGTGGCCGAGGATGCTGCCCACGGTGCGCAGCACGACATCGGCTTCGTATCGTGCGAGGGGGGCGCCTACGCAGTAGTGCAGACCACGACCGAATCCGAGATTGGTCACCTTGGCCCGCCGGCCCGGTTCGAATCGATCAGCGTCCTCGCCGAAAGCTTCCGGATCGCGATTGCCCGCTTCCCAGTGCAGGGTAACCACGGAATTCCGCTCGATCACGAAATCATCCAATTCGACGGACTTCATACACACCGCGACGTTGGCGGGGAACGGAGTGAAGCGCAACGATTCGTTGATGACATTGTGCCGCCACGAGGCGCCGTCGGGGCCGAGGTTGCTCAGTAGGCTGGATTGCAGGCCGGCTTCGGCGAGGAGGCCGAGCATCAACGCGGTCAGGGTCGCCGTGGTATCACGGCCCGCCGACCAGCAACCGAAGATGAGGCCGTGCTTCTCGTCGCGCGAAATGAGTCCGGCGTCATGGGCCGCGGCGATCTCCGCGAGCAGCCCACCGCCACCAGCGTCACGATGCTCGGCGATGATGCGATCGAAGTACGGACGAACTTCCGGACCCTCGGGCCGGAGCATCTCGGCGAAGCTCGTACGAGTCCGTACGTCGTCGAGGTAGGTCTTGATGAATGCCTCGTCCTCGGGGCCGTGGGGGAACCCGGCAAGCTCGGACATGGTGTGGAATGCCAGTGTGTCGGTGAACTGGGCGAAGTCTATGGTCCCGGTACCCTGCGCGCCGTGTTTCTCCTGTTGTTCCAGGACGTGGCCGGTCAGCAACTCCACAGCCGTCTGCTCGATCCACGGGCCGAGCTCGCGGATGGAGCGGTTGGAGAGATATCCCTCCAGAACGCCACGCAGGGTCGCATGCCTTCCCGGTGATCCGTCGAACTCCTGGGGCGCCGATGCCCATGGGAAATGCCATGAGACATGAACATCACCCCCGGGTAGGTCGACACCCATCGCGGCCATCACCTGCCGATGGGCCGACAGCGCTTGGCTGAAGAAACCCCGCTTCTCGTGATCGGTTATGGCCACCAGATCGCGGTACCTGGTGATGTGGATACCGCTTTCGTCGGCGAAGGGTGCTCCGGGCACGCCATACGGCGCGGGCCGCATCGGTTCGGAAGGTTTCCGTCCCACAATGGCTCCTGAATCCTGTGGTCCGCGCATCGTGGGACATTGCTGCTGTGCGTTGAGCCACCGGATGCGCGAGGTGAATGAGCGAGCGCATTCAACCACGAGGCATGCGGGTACCGAGACACCGATTACCGCTGCTGGTAAGACCGATCGGGAAGTCGGGATCATCGCTTCAGGAACGGCAGGTTCGGTGCCCACCGCGGCTGCCCCGGTAGGCGTTCGGCGTTTCCAGCGGGGAGCGCGCGCCCCGGCGTATCCGGGTGTCGGGGCGCGCGGTACCGGTCGGCGACGTGGCCGCCGGGAAGATCTCTACTTGCCGCTGAAGTTCGGCTTGCGCTTTTCCTTGAACGCCTTGGGGCCCTCCTTGGCGTCGGCGGACTGGAAGACCGCCATACCGAGTTTGGCGTCGATCTGGAAGGCCTCTTCCTCGGGGATGCATTCGCTGTCGCGGATGGTCTGCAGGATCGCCTGCACCGCGAGGGGGCCGTTGGCCGCGATGAGGTCCGCCAGTTCGAGCGCCTTGTCCAGCGCCTGGCCGTCCGGCACCACATGGCCGATGAGGCCGATGTCCTTGGCCTCGGCGGCGCTCAGATGCCGGCCGGTGAGCAGAATATCGGCGGCAACCGTGTAGGGGACCTGACGGACCAGCCGGACCGCGGAGCCGCCCAGCGGGAAGAGGCCCCAGCGCGCTTCGGACACCCCGAACTTCGCGCTTTCGCCCGCGACCCGGATATCGGTGCCCTGCAGGATCTCGGTGCCGCCGGCGATGGCGGCGCCCTCGACCGCCGCGATCAGCGGTTTGGTGAGTCGGCGGCCCTTCAGCAGGGCCTCGATCTTCGACAGGTCCCAGCCCCCGCCCGCGAACGAATCACCAGGGTGCTGCTGGGTCATGCCCTTGAGGTCGGCGCCCGCGCAGAAGGCCCCGCCCGCGCCGGTCAGGATCGCGACGCGGATGTCCGGATCGCTGTCGACCTGATCCCAGGCGTCCCGCATGATCGCCATCATCTCGGTCGAGAGCGCGTTGCGCGCCTCGGGGCGGTTCATGGTGACGATGAGGACATGGCCGCGCTTCTCGACGAGGCATTGAGGCATCGTTGTTTCTCCTGTTACTCGGACCCTTGCCAGAAACAGTAACACGTTCTATTTTTGACCTTGTGACGTACAACATAGCCGACCTCGTCGAACACACCATCGACCTTGTGCCGGACCGGGTTGCGCTGGCTGACGACCACCGCTCGGTGACCTTCGCACAATTGGAGGACCGTGCGAACCGGCTGGCGCACTACCTGCTGGAACACGGTGTCCAGCCGGGCGACAAGGTCGGTATCTACTCGCGCAACACCATCGAGGCCGTGGAGTCGATGCTGGCGGTGTTCAAAGCGCGGGCGGTGATGGTCAACGTCAACTTCCGCTACGTCGAGAACGAGTTGCAGTACATCTTCGAGAATTCGGACATGGTGGCGCTCATCCACGAGCGGCGCTACACCGACAAGGTGGTGAACGTCCGGTCGAAGGTCCCGCAGCTGAAAGCGGTGCTGATCGTCGACGACGGCACGGACGCTGCCACGCCCGCGGACGCGGTGGGCTACGAAGCGGCACTGGCGGAGTCGTCGGGTGAGCGGGATTTCGGCGATCGGTCCAACGACGACATCTTCATGATCTACACCGGCGGCACCACCGGTATGCCCAAGGGCGTGATGTGGCGGCACGAGGACTGGTGGCGGGTACTCGGCGGCGGTATCAACTTCATGACCGGGGAGTACGTCCAGGACGAATGGCAGCAGGCCAAAACCGGCGCGGCCGGCGGCCAGATGGTGCGCTACCCGATTCCGCCGCTCATCCACGGTGGTTCGCAGACCGCGGTCTTCCACGGTCTGTTCGACGGTGGCAAGACCATCATGATCCCGGAGTTCGACGCGCACGTCGTCTGGCAGGCCGTGGACACGCACGGCATCAACATGATCTTCATAACCGGCGACGCCATGGCCCGGCCGATGCTGGACGCGCTGAAGGCCGGCCATCCGGAAACCGGTGAGCCCTACCAGCACGCCAACCTGTGGGCGATGGCCAGCAGCGCGGCCCTGTTCTCGCCCGCCCTCAAGGACGAGTACATCGACCTGCTCCCGAATACCGTGATCACCGATTCGATCGGCTCCTCGGAAACCGGTTTCGGGGGTATCTCGATCGCCGCCAAGGGGGCTACCCACACCGGCGGTCCGCGGGTGAAGATCGATGCCTCCACCGCGGTGATCGACGAGAACGGCAAGCCGGTCGTCCCGGGATCCGGGCAGACCGGTGTGCTGGCGCGCAAGGGTCATATCCCGATCGGGTACTACAACGACCCGGTGAAAACCGCGGCGACCTTCAAGGAGTACGACGGTGTCCGCTACTCCATCCCCGGCGACTGGGCCCGGGTGGAGGAGGACGGTTCGGTCACCATGCTCGGCCGCGGGTCGGTCAGCATTAACAGCGGTGGCGAGAAGATCTACCCCGAAGAAGTCGAGGGTGCGCTGAAATGCCATCCCGAGGTATTCGACGCGCTGGTGGTCGGCGTCCCGGACGAGCGCTGGGGGCAGCGGGTGGCGGCCGTGGTGCAGTGCCGTGGCGACAAACGCCCCACCCTGGAGGAATTGCGCCCGGTGCTGACCCGGGAGATCTCCTCCTACAAGCTGCCCCGCAGCCTGTGGTTCGTCGACGAGATCAAGCGGTCGCCGGCGGGTAAGCCCGACTACAAATGGGCCAAGGCGCAGACCGAGGAGCGCGACGCCGACGAGCACGGGTCGGCGGGTAACGCCTCGTAGCTTGGTCCGGAGTGGGAAGGCCGCCGGACGACCGGCGGCCTATTGCACATGTCCTCCGATCTATCCTGGCTCGAAGGAATCCAGAACTGGAGGGCAGGCGGGGTGTGGAGCAATTCGCCGACGACGTGCAGCCGAATGAGTCCGACGAACGTTCACGGTTGTTCGATCGAGCCGCAGACTACGTCCTGGCGGTGAGCGTCGAGCTGAATCGGAGGCTCACCTGAGGGGTGTGCGGCTTTCGTTCACTGCATTGGAACGATCAAATCCACCGTCGGGAAGTATCCCTTGAAACGTTGCCCGTCCCGCGTCAGCAGCCGGTAACCGGCCATCGCGGCGTGCGCGCCGATATAGAAGTCGGGCATGGGGGAGCGTTTCGTGCCGTCGTTTCGCCGATAGCGCTGGTAGGCCTTGCCTGCCAGGAAACCGGCTCGGAAGGGCAATGGTTCCCGGACGAAGTGCTCGGCCGGTAGCAAGCTGTCCAGCAGTTCGACCGTGTCGTAGCCGACCGACACTTCTGCGTACACTATTGGATTGATCACTACCCGTCCGAAGTCGACTGCCTCGGCCAGTCTTTCCGCCGACCACTGCGCCCAATTCTTGTCGTCGGTCAGCACGTCCAGTAGTACGCAGGAGTCGACCAGCGTTGTCGGGCCACCGATCGAACGCAGGTTAGTCGCCACGAAGCAGTTCCATGATCTCGTCGGTGCTCATACCCTCGATCTCTTTGCTGTCGGCGGTGCCGCGCATCCGATCGACCAGCCGCTGGCCGCGGCTGGGGGTGTTATCGCTCCGGATGATCCGGAGTGCGCCATCGACTTCGATCACCTCCACGTCGTCGCCCTCGCGAAGGTTGAACCTCGCACGTAAGGCCGAGGGGATGGTGACCTGCCCTTTGCTGTTGAGTATCACCGCGCGCTCTCCCGTCATACGTAATACGTGTATTACGTAATACTACGCGCGGTGATATCGCTCGACAAGGTGGCAGCTCAGGCGGACTCCGGGACGTACTGCGCCAGGGGGAGCAGGTGGTTGGTGGCCCCGCCCAGGGCGAACTCGTTGCGGGTGGCGGCGGTGAAGTAGTTGTGCGCGATGTGGTCGCGGTCGATACCGACGCCGCCGTGTACGTGGACCAAAGTGTGGGCGACCTGGTGGCCCGCCTCGGCGGCCCAGAACTTCGCGGTGTGCACGGCCCCGGTGGCGTCCAGGCCCTCGGCGAGCTGCCAGGCGGCCTGGGTGACGGTCAGACGCAGGCCCTGGAGGCTGATGTAGCTGTCGGACAGGCGCTGGGCCACGGCCTGGAAGCTGCCGATGGCGCGGCCGAACTGTTCGCGTTCGCGGGCGTAGCCGGCGACCAGTTCCAGAGAGCGTTCGAGGGTGCCCAGCTGCTGGGCGGCCAGGCCGAGCCAGGCGCGGTCGAGCAGCCAGTCCAGGATCCGGGCGCCGTCGTCGACGGTGCCGAGCAGTTCGGCCGGGGCGTCGGTGAACTCCACCAGCGATTCGGCGCTACGGTCGGTCACCTGCTGGGCGGTCACAGTGACGGAGGCGGCCGCGGGGTCGACCAGGAAGACGGCGGCGACTCCGGACACCGTCGCGGGGACCAGGATCCGGGCCGCGCGGTCGGCGACCGGGACCGTGGTCTTGGTGCCGGTGACGCGCCAGCCGCCGTCGGTTTCGGTGGCGGTCGTGGTGGGGCGGGCCGGTTCCCAGTTGTGCTCTTCGGCCAGTGCCACGGTCAGGATCGCGGTGCCCGCCCCGGCGTCGGTGGCGAGCTGCTGCTGCGCGGCGGACCCGAACTCGGCCAGCGCGCCCGCGCCCAGGACGACCGACCACAGGTAGGGGACCGCGGCGACGTACTTGCCGAGTTCGCGCAGGATCGCGGTCTGCTCGAGCGCACCGAAGCCGTTGCCGCCCACTTCCTCGGGCAGGGCGGCGGCGAGCACGCCGGTCTCCGCCAGCGATTTCCACAGCGGCTCGTCGAATTTCGCGGTCCCGCCGTCCAATTCGCGCAGGCGGTCGGCGGTGACCAGTTTGTCGCAGACCTCGCCGGTGAGCCGGGCCAGATCCGTCTGGGCTTCGGTGGGGGTGAAATCCATGGTGAACTCCTGAATCGGGGGTCAGCGGCCGGAGGCGGGCTGCTTCAGAGCGGTCATCGCGATGATGTCGCGTTGCACCTCGTTGGTGCCGCCGCCGAAGGTGAGGATCAGGGCGGCGCGATGCATCCGCTCGAGCCGGCCGCGCAGGACCGAACCGGGGGAGTCCTGCCGCAGCGCGGCCTGCGGGCCGAGCACCTCCATGAGCAGCCGGTAGGCCTCGGTGGACAGTTCGGTGCCGTAGACCTTGCAGGCCGAGGCGTCCCACGGGCGCGGCGCGGCGTCCCCGCCCGCGTCCGCGCGGCTGGCGATCTCCCAGTTCATCAACTTCAGGTATTCGACCTTGGCGTGCACTCGGGCCAGATTGAGCTGCACCCATTCACGGTCGAAGATCCGGGAGCCGTCCGCCGCCTTGGTCTCCTTCGCCCACGCGGTCGTCTGGGCCAGTGCCAGCTGCAGCGCGGCGGCGGAGGTCAGGGCGACCCGTTCGTGGTTGAGCTGATTGGTGACCAGCGGCCAGCCGCCGTTCTCCGGACCGACCAGCGAGGTGACCGGGACCCGCACATCCTGGTAATAGGTCGCGCTGGTGTCGGGGCCGGCCATGGTGTGCACCGGGGTCCAGGAGAAGCCTTCGGCGTCGGTGGGCACGATCAGCATGCTGATGCCCTTGTGCTTCTTGGCAGTGGGGTCGGTCCGCACGGCCAGCCAGATGTAGTCGGCGTAGGCGATGAGGCTGGTCCACATCTTCTGTCCGTTGATCACGTAGTCGTCGCCGTCGCGCACCGCGGTAGTGCGCAGACTCGCGAGGTCGGTGCCCGCGCCGGGCTCGGAGTAGCCGATGGCGAAGTGCAACTCACCGGCGGCGATCTTGGGCAGGAAGAACTTCTTCTGCTCGGCGCTGCCGTAGTGCATGATCGTCGGCGCGACCGAGTTGATGGTCAGGAACGGCACCGGGGCGCCCGCGATGGCGGCTTCGTCGGTAAAGATCAGCTGATCCAGCATGGGCCGGTTCTGGCCGCCGAACTCCTCGGGCCAGCCCAGGGCGAGCCAGCCGTCGCGGCCCATCTCCGCGACGACCTCGCGGTACACATTGCCCTGGCCGTACTCGCCGGTCTGGGAGCTGAGCGCGGCCCGCCGCTCGGGGGTGATCAGCCGCGCGAAGTATTCGCGCAACTCGGCGCGTAGCCGGTCATGTTCCGGGGTATACGCAATGCGCATGGCGGTACCTCGAGCCTTCGTTCTACGGGATTGGAGATGGGCCGGGATGTGGGATCGCGCCGCGCTCACCCTCTGAGAGCGCGGAATGGATCTCCGATACCTTGCTCCGATCATTGCATATGCACTGAAACATGTTCCAGTATTGAAGGGTAATCAGCCCATGTAGCCCGTCTCGTCGGCCGTCGCTTGTTAGGCTTCGGCCATAGGGCGGGAAAAGGAGTTTCGATGAAGGTCAGCGTTGACTTCGATCAGTGCGAAGCGAACGGAATCTGTGCGGGAATCGCTCCCGACGTCTTTGAACTCGATGACGAGGACATGCTGCACGTCGCCGAGGGCGAGGTTGCGCCCGATCAGGAGTCGCAAGTGGCCGAAGCGGTCGCGCAATGCCCGAAAGCGGCGTTGCGGTTGCTGTGAATCGGCTCTTGCCGTGAATAAGAACACGTTCTAGAGTCGGCCCGGTGAGCGATACAGATACCAGCCTTGCCAGGCGAGTTGCGATCGTGACCGGAGCGGGTGCGGGCCTCGGTAAGGCCGAAGCGCTCGCCCTGGCCGCAGCCGGGGCCTCGGTCGTGGTCAATGACCTGGCCGAGTCCGACGCCGTGTCCGAGACGCTGGAGCAGGTACGGGCACTCGGCGCCAAGGCCGAGTTCGTGGCCGGCAGTGTCGCCGAGCGGTCCACCGCCGACGCCTTGATCGCCGCGGCCACCGAATCCTTCGGCGGCCTGGATATCGTGGTCAACAACGCGGGTATCACCCGCGACAAGATGCTGTTCAACATGTCCGACGAGGACTGGGACGCGGTCCTCGCGGTACATCTGCGCGGGCATTTCCTGCTGACCCGCAATGCCGGTGCCTATTGGCGGACGAAGTCGAAAGAAGCCGGTGCGCCGGTCTACGGCCGGATCGTCAATACCTCTTCCGAGGCCGGTCTGCTCGGTCCGGAGGGGCAGGCCAACTACGCCGCCGCCAAGGCCGGTATCACCGCTCTCACGCTGTCCGCCTCGCGTGCGCTGAACCGGTTCGGTGTCCGGGCCAATGCCATCTGCCCGCGGGCGCGCACCGCTATGACCGAACAGGTCTTCAGCGCGGCCCCCGAGGGCGAGATCGATCCGCTCTCGCCCGAGCATGTGGCGCGATTGGTGGCCTACCTGGCCTCTCCCGCGGCCGAGGCGGTCAACGGACAGGTGTTCGTCGTGTACGGACCCATGGTCGCGTTGATGGCCGCGCCGGAGGTCGAGCGGCGGTTCGACGCCGCGGGCGCGCAGTGGTCAGGTGACGATCTGGCCACCACGCTGACCGGTTACTTCGCCGGGCGCGAAGAAGGTCGTACGTTCTCTGCAACGGCTCTGCACGAACTGGGTTGAGTGTCGGCATCGGAGCGGGTGGCGGGGTCTCGGCCTCGGCTGTTGAACAACCGTCCAGTTATTGGTAAACAGGGTGGTCGTGCTGTGCCCGGCCTCACACAATGATGCTCAAGGCGTATGAATCGTGTTTCAATCCCGCTGTCTGGGATTGAAACAAATTTCCAGTTCAGAAGCCTCAAAATGGCCCCAATCAGGAAATGAACATGTTCTACTTATCGGGGCGTGCGCCGGGGTGTCTCCCGAGCTGCCGCCAGCGGGACCAGTAGTCGGGCAAGGAGGATCTACAGTGACCGAGGTCCTTACCGTGCCATTGCGGGCCGTCGGCGGATTCTTCGAACTCGCCGCGGCTGTGGCCCGGGCGAGTCTGCGCCGGCCCTTCCAGATGCGCGAGTTCATCGACCAGTCGTGGTTCGTCGCGCGAGTGTCCATCATCCCGACACTCCTCGTGGCCATACCCTTCACCGTGCTGGTGAGTTTCACCCTGAACATCCTGCTGCGTGAGATCGGCGCCGCCGACCTCAGCGGCGCGGGCGCGGCCTTCGGCGCGGTCACCCAGGTCGGCCCGATCGTCACCGTGCTCATCGTGGCGGGAGCCGGCGCCACCGCCATCTGCGCGGACCTCGGGGCCCGCACCATCCGTGAAGAGATCGACGCCATGAAGGTGCTCGGTATCGACCCCATCCACCGCCTGGTGGTCCCCCGCGTGCTGGCGTCGATGTTCGTGGCGCTGCTGCTGAACAGCCTGGTGTGCACCATCGGCATCGTGGGCGGATTTCTCTTCTCGGTCTATCTGCAGGATGTGAACCCCGGCGCGTTCGTCAACGGCATCACCCTGCTGACCCATCTCCCCGAATTGCTCATCTCCGCGGTCAAGGCCGGCCTTTTCGGTTTGATCGCCGGCCTGGTGGCCTGCTACCTGGGTTTGAATGTCAAAGGTGGTCCCAAAAGTGTCGGTGATGCGGTGAACCAGACAGTGGTTTTCGCCTTCATGGCGCTGTTCGTGGTGAATGTCGTCGTCACCGCCGTCGGCCTCAAATTCGCGGTGCGGTGATATGTCGGCCTCGGTGATAATCCAGTCCCGCTTTCCCAAATTCGTCCGCCGCGTCCGCCGCTGGTCTACGTCCTTCGACAATCTCGGCAAACAGGCGGTGTTCTACGGCAAGGCGATCGGCTCCATGCCGCGCGCGCTGGTGCACTACCGCACCGAGACGATCCGGCTCATCGCCGAGATCAGCATGGGCAGCGGTGCGCTCGCGGTGATCGGCGGCACCGTGGTGATTGTCGGCTTCCTGACCCTCTTCTCCGGCGGCACCATCGCGGTGCAGGGCTACAGCTCGCTCGGCAATATCGGCGTCGAGGCGCTGACCGGCTTCTTCGCGGCGTTCCTCAATGTCCGCATCGCCGCCCCGGTGATCTCCGGGATCGGTCTGGCGGCCACCATCGGGGCGGGTTCCACCGCCCAGCTGGGGGCCATGCGGGTGGCCGAGGAGATCGACGCTCTGGAAGCCATGGCGATCCGGCCGGTGCCGTACCTGGTGGGCACCCGGGTGCTCGCCGGAATGATCGCGATCGTGCCGCTCTACGCGCTGGCCGTGATCGCGTCGTTCATCGCCAGCCGATTCGCCACCGTCGTCATCTACGGTCAGTCGGCCGGTGTGTACGACCACTATTTCTCCACATTCCTTATTCCGAGCGACATTCTGTGGTCGTTCGCCCAAGCCATTTTCATGGCGCTGGCGGTGATGATGATCCATACCTATTACGGCTACCACGCGGCCGGCGGCCCGGTGGGGGTGGGCGTCGCGGTGGGTAACGCGGTGCGCAGCTCGCTGGTCGCCGTGGTCACGGTGACGCTGCTGATCTCCCTGGCCGTCTACGGCACCTCCGGCAACTTCAACCTTTCCGGATAGCCGCGATGACGGGACTGATGCGAGCGAACAGCAAGGGGACCGGGGCGTCGAACGCCACCGCGGGTGGGTCGTCCCGCGGTGGAGAGGACCCCTGGGCCCCCATCGGGGCGAATCGCTGGACCGCGGTCCGCGAGAAGGCCGGGCTGAAACTGGCCGGGGTGGGGATGGTGCTGGCCGCCGTGGCGGCCGTGACCGTATCCCTGACCATGTTCTTCGGCGGCTTCACCCCGAGCGTCGAGGTGACCGTCTCCGCGCCGCGCAGCGGCCTGGTGCTCGACCCGGACGCCAAGGTGAAGGTGCGGGGGGTGCAGATCGGGCGGGTCGCCGGAATCGACCGCACGCCCGGCGGCACGAATCTGCGACTGGCCCTGAACCCGGACCTGCTGCACCTGGTCCCCGCCAACTCCACCGTCGATATTCGTTCGACCACGGTCTTCGGGGCCAAGTACATCAACTTCGTGATCCCGCAGCAGCCTGCCGCCAAATCACTGCAACCGGGCGCGCTCTTGGCCGCCGATCAGGTGACCGTCGAGTTCAACACGCTGTTCCAGCATCTCAGCGATGTCCTCGCCGATGTGCAGCCGGAGAAACTGAGCGCCACGCTGACCGCCCTGGGCACGGCACTGCAGGGCCGGGGCGAAAGCCTCGGGCAGCTGCTCGCCGACAGCGACGCCTACCTGCGCGAGATCAACCCGATGCTGCCCACCCTGCAGCGGGACCTGAACACCACGGCCGCGGTGAGCAACCTGTACGCCGATGTCTCGGGTGATCTGCTGCGCACCGTGGACGGCGCGACGGTCAGCAGCCGCACGCTCGCCGAATCCGAATCCGATGTCGACTCGCTGCTGGCGAACATCACCGGCCTCGCCGACACGACGGGTGCGGTCCTGCGCGACAACGAGGGGCAGATCAATACCGCCCTGGAGCTGTTGCGTCCGACCGGTGAGCTGCTGAACGGGTACAAGGAAGCGTTGTTCTGCCTGATCGGTGGTAGCGCCAGGGCGCTGCCGCTCGGTGAGGCGGTCTTCGGCGGCGGACAGGAAGGTGTCGCCCTGAACACGGGATTCATGTACGGGTCTCCGCCCTACACCTATCCGAACGATCTGCCGAAGGTGAACGCCACCGGCGGGCCGCGGTGCGCGGGTCTGCTGGACCGGGTGCCGGACAGCCATTCCGACTACGTCGTCACCGACACCTCGGAAGGACACCCCTACACGCCCGTGACGAAGCTGCAACTCAACGCGCCCAAGGTCTTCCAGGTACTGTTCGCCGGACTCCCGGGGGTGGGCCAGCCATGAGGAACACCGGTACCACCGTCAAACTCGCCGTCTTCACACTGGTGATGACCCTCATCTTCGCCGGCCTCGCGGTGGTCTTCTCCCAGATGCGTTTCTCCCGGGAGACCGGCTACAACGCGGTCTTCACCAGTGCCTCGGGCATGCTGCCCGGCGACAAGGTCCGGATCGCCGGGGTGCCGGTCGGGTCGGTGTCGGCGGTGCAGGTCGACGACGAATACCACGCGCACGTGGAATTCGATGTCGACACCAAATACCCACTGCTGACCAGTACCCGCGCGACCATCCGGTACGAGAACCTCGTCGGCGACCGCTATCTGGAACTGCTGGAGGGCCCCGGTGCGGCCACCACCCTGCACAAGGGCGGCACCATCGGACTGGACAAGACCGCACCCGCACTCGACCTGGACATGCTGCTGGGCGGGTTCAAACCGCTGCTGCGCGGACTGAACCCGGCGCAGGTCAACGATCTGACCAACGCGCTGCTGCAGATTTTCCAGGGACAGGGCGGGACCCTGGTCGAGCTGCTCAACAGCGGCGGGTCGTTCACCAGAACCCTCGCCGACCGGGACGCGCTCATCGGCAGCGTCATCGACAATCTGAACTCGGTGCTGAAAACCATCGACGACCGCGGCGACCAGTTCGCCACCACCATCGACGAACTGCGCCGTCTGGTGAGCGGGCTGGCCGCGGACCGCGACCCGATCGGTGCCGCGCTGCCCCGGATCGCCGACGCCACCGCCGCCACCACCGATCTGCTGGCGCAGGCCCGCCCCGATCTGGCGGCGACCATCGCGCAGACCGGCCGGCTGGCCACCAATCTCGACAACGGTTCGGACACCGTGCAGTGGGTGCTGGACAAACTGCCGGCCACCTACCGCAAGCTGATCCGCATCGGCTCCTACGGTTCGTTCCTGCAGCTGTACGTATGCCGGACGAACTTCCTGATCGACGGTCCGGACGGGAAACCGCTGCTGCTCGAACTGCCCGGTGAGCAGACGACCGGAAGGTGTGCCAGCGAATGAAAGAGCAATCGCGCGCGGTGACCATCGGCGTCGTCGGCCTGGTGCTGGCCGCGGCGGTCGCGCTGTCGGCCCTGCAATTCGAACGACTGCCCTTCATCCGCGGTGGTGCCACCTTCACCGCCTACTTCGCCGACGCCGGCGGCCTGGTGACCGGTGACGACGTGGAGGTCGCGGGGGTGCGTTCGGGCAAGGTCGAGGATGTGAGCCTGGACGGCGCGCAGGTGCTGGTGCGGTTCAGCCTCGACGAATCGATCGTGCTCGGCGACAAGACCTCGGCCGCCATCAAGACCAATACGGTGCTGGGCCGTAAATCGCTGGCCGTCGCCCCGGCCGGCGACGGGGCCCTGAAGGTCACCGACACCATTCCGCTCGGCCGCACCACTTCGCCGTACTCGCTGAACGAAGCACTCAGCGATCTGGCCGGCACGGTGGGCGACCTGGACCTGCAGCAGGTGAATCAGACCCTGGACACGCTGTCGGCCGCGTTCGCCGATACGCCGGCGCCGCTGCGGTCCGCGCTGGACGGGGTCACCGCGCTCTCGCGCAGTATCAACGCCCGCGACCAGGCGCTGTCGGATCTGCTGACCCGCGCCCAGGACGTCACCAAGATCCTGGCCGACCGGGCCGATTCCATCAACGCCCTCCTGGTGGACGGTAACCAGCTGCTCGGCGAACTGGACCGGCGGCGTACCGCGATCAGTCAGATGATCGTGTACGTCAACGCGCTCGCCCAGCAGCTGTCCGGGCTGGTGCACGACAACGAGGCACAGCTGCAGCCGGCGCTGGACAAACTCAACTCGGTACTGGACCTGCTGGAACGCAACCGGGACAACATCAACGGCGCACTCGACGGCCTGGGCCCGTTCGCCGCGGCGCTCGGTGAACAGGTGGGCAGCGGACCGTACTTCAACGCCTACGTCGTCAACGCCAGCAGTGAAACACTGCACCCGCTGGTGGACGCGCTGGTGTGGCCGCAGCATCTGCCCGAATCGCTGCGCGCCTATCTACTCGAACCCGGTCCCAAGATCGGCCCGTCCGTACAGGAGCCGCCCCGATGAGGCGATACCTCCGCCTTCGCTACGGCCTCCGCCGACCGCATGAACCTGTTCCGAGGAGGACCCGATGAGGCGATACCTCCGCCTTCGCTACGGCCTCCGCCGACCGCATGAATCTGCTCCGAGGAGGATCCTGTGATGCGATCCCTTCGCCTTCGCTCCGGGCTCCGCGGGCCGCATGAATTCGCTCCGAGAAGGAGCGATCTTGCGACGGCTTCGTCTCGTATCGGGCTTCGCCGACCGCATGAATCTGCTCCGAGGAGGATCCTGTGACGCGATCCCTTCGCCTTCGCTCCGGGCTCCGCGGGCCGCATGATTCTGCTCCGAGAAGGAGCGATGCTGCGATGCCTTCGTGTTTGTTCCGGTCTCCGCGGTCCGCATGCGATTTCTCCGGGGAGGACCCGATGAGGCGATACCTCCGCCTTCGCTGCGGCCTCCGCCGACCGGATGAACTCGCGCCGAAAAGGAGCGATGCTGCGCTGGCTTCGTCTCGTTTCGGGCTTCGCGGGCCGTCTGAATCTGCTCCGAGGAGGATCCTGTGTCGACTCTGACGGACAAGGTTCGGGCCATTCCAGGTATGTGGGTGGCGATCGTTGCCGGTGTCGTGGTGGTGGCGCTGGTCGCCTTCGGTGGGTACACGGCCTACCAGCGGATCACCAAAAACGAGATCACCGCCTACTTCACCTCCACCAGCGGCCTGTACGCGGGCGACGAGGTGCGGGTGCTCGGCGTGCCGATCGGCCGGATCGACAGCATCGAACCGGGCAAGGATCAGGTGAAGGTCACGATGTCGGTGGACGGCGGCGTCGACCTGCCCGCCGACGCGCGGGCGGTGATCATCGCGCCGTCGCTGGTCTCGGCCCGGTTCATCCAGATCGCGCCCGCCTACACCGGCGGCGACACCCTCGGTGACGGCGCCGTGATCCCGATCGACCGCACCGCGGTCCCGGTCGAATGGGACGACATCAAGACCGAGCTGAACAAACTGTCCACCGCCCTCGGACCGGTCGGGGACGACCCGCAGGGTTCCTTCGGCCGGTTCGTGGACACCGCGGCCGACAACCTGGACGGTAACGGCGACCGGTTCCGCGCCACCCTGCGCGAACTCTCGGCCACCCTGACCACGCTGTCCGACGGCCGCACCGATCTGTTCGGCACTATCCGTAACCTGCAGAAGTTCGTGGATGTGCTGTCCAAGAGCAACGATCAGATCGTGGAGTTCGGTGGCCGGCTCGCCTCGGTGTCCTCGGTGCTGGCCGGGGTCTCCCAGGATCTCGGCGCCGGTCTGGACAACCTGGATCTGGCGCTCGGCGATGTGCACCGGTTTCTGGACGGCAGCGGTGCCGAACTCACCGAAGGGGTGCAGCGGCTCGCCGATGTCACCCAGATCCTGGTCGACAAACGACCGCAACTGGAACAGGCGCTGCATTCGGGCCCGACCGCGCTGGTGAACTTCTACCAGATCTACAAACCGGCCCAGGGCACGCTGACCGGCGCCATCTCGCTGAACAACTTCGCCGACCCGCTGAGCTTCCTGTGCGGTTCGGTTCGCGCCCTGGAACAGCACGAAAGTGAGACCAGCGCCGACCTGTGCGCCCAGTACCTCGCCCCGGTGCTCAGCTCGCTGGCCATGAACTACCTGCCCATCATGACCAACCCCGCCACCGGTGTGACGGCGTTCCCGAACCAGTTGCAGTACACGACACCGGATCTGGCCGGGAAGGTCGATCCGCAGAAGGTGGGTCCGCCGGCCGCGCCCGAACCCGCGCCGATCACCGTACCGGCCGGAGTCGCGGGACTGGCCATCCCCGGCGTGCAACTGCCCGTGATTCCCGGCCTGCCCGGAGGAGGACGATGATGCGCCGGCTCGAGCTGCGGGCGCCGGGTGCCCGGCGCCGGATCGCCGCGGTGGCCGCAGGTCTGACGCTGGCGCTGTCGGCCACGGGCTGCCAGTACGACGGACTCAACTCGCTGCCGATGCCCGGTACCGAGGGCACCGGCGAAGGTTCCTTCGAAGTCCGGATCCAGATGCCCAACGTGACCACACTGACCCGGAACTCACCGGTGCGCGTCGACGATGTCGCGGTCGGCACGGTGACCGATATCGAGGTGGAGGACTGGCACGCGCTGGTCACGGTCTCGCTGAATCCCGGTGTGGTGCTGCCGGCCAACGCCACCGCCAAGATCGGCCAGACCAGCCTCCTCGGCAGCAACCATGTCGAGCTGGCGCCGCCGACCGGGGTTCCGCCGGAGGGGCGCCTGGCCGCGGGCGATGTGATCCCGCTGGAGCGCGCCGGGGTCTACCCGACCACCGAACAGGTGCTGTCCTCGCTGTCGGTAGTGCTCAACGGCGGCGGTATCTCGCAGCTGGAGAACATCACCACCGAACTCAACAAAGCGCTCGTCGGCAACGAGGACGAGGTACGCGACCTCATCCCGCAGATGAACGATCTGATCCGCAATCTCGACGCGCAGCGGGGCGACATCATTGCCGCGATGGAGGGTCTGGACCGGGTCAGCGGGCAATTCGTACAGCAGACCGATGTGGTGGCCGCGGCCATCGAAGAGATCCATCCGGCGCTCACCGTGCTCGCCGACCGGCGGCAGAACATCACCACCACCATCACCGAACTGGGTGAGCTCAGTGATGTGGTGAACCGCCTGATCGCCGCGAGTGGCGACAACCTGAAAGCGAACCTGGCCAACCTGGCCCCGGTACTGCAGACCCTCGCCGACACCGGCGCCGACCTCACCGAATCGCTGAAGATCATCGCCTCCTTCCCGTTCCCGCTGAAGAACCTGGACAAGGCGATCAAGGGCGACTATCTGAACCTGTTCATGACCGTCGACCTCACCGGCGCGCGACTGGATTCCAACTTCCTCACCGGCACCGGCCTCGGCGGTATGTTCGGCGGGGTCGAGGTCGCGCTCGGTCAGGTCGCCGGACCCGCCGGACAACAGGGCAACCCGCTGACCACCCCGCTGGCACCGCCGCCACCCGTGCCGGCCGGTGGGGAACAGCCGCAACCGACAATTCCAGGGCTGCCGCCGATTCCCGGCCTGCCCGCCATCCCCGGGCTCACGGTGCCGATGCCCGGGCCGCAGCCGCAAGGGGGCGAGGGCCCGTGACACTCACCCGTTTCGTTCGGATCCAGCTGACGATTTTCGCGATCCTCACTGTGGTCGGGCTGGCTGTCATGGGCGGCACCTATGTGGGCGTGCCCGCGCTGCTCGGGATCGGCCGCTACGAGGTCACGGTGGAACTGGCGGCCACAGGCGGGCTCTACCAGAACGCCAATGTCGCCTACCGCGGTACGAATGTCGGGGTGGTCCGCGAGGTCCGGCTCACCAGCGAAGGAGTCGAGGCGAAGCTGTCGGTCGACAGCGACTACAAGATCCCCGCCGACTCCTCGGCGCTGGTCCGCAGCGTCTCGGCGATCGGCGAACAGTACGTCGACCTGGTTCCGCCGCCGGATCCCGGCAGCGCCAACCTCTACGACGGCAGCGTGATCCCGGTGGACCGCACCGAACTCCCACAGGATGTGGGAGCGCTGCTGGACCAGGCCGACCGCCTGCTGGCCAGCGTCGCCGACACCCGGCTGCGGCAGGTCATCGACGAGGCGTTCCGGGCGTTCAACGGCGCCGGGCCGGATCTGCAGCGCTTCATCGACTCCGCGTCGCTGCTGGTACAGGAGGCCAACGACAATGTGGGCCCGACCAAACAGCTGATCGAGCAGATCGGGCCGCTGCTGGACACCCAGGTGAACTCCGATGCCGCGATCCGCTCCTGGACCCGGGATCTGGCGACGGTCACCGACACCCTGCGCGCCCACGATCCGGCGCTGCGCAACATCCTCGCCAGCGGCCCGGCCGCGCTCCAGCGGGTGACCCGGCAGTTCGAAGATCTGCGGCCGACTCTCCCGCTGCTGCTGAACAATCTGGTGAGTGTCGGCCAGGTGGGCGTCACTTACCACTCCGGCCTGGAACAGATCCTGGTGGTGTATCCGCCGCTGATCGCGGCCCTGCTCACCGCCGTCCGCGGACCGATGGAATACGGCGCGCTGGTCGACTTCATGACCGTGCTCAACGACCCGCCACCGTGCACCACCGGCTTCCTGCCGCCCGACCAGCGCCGCGACCCGAGCGAACTCGACACCATCGACACGCCCGAGGGCCTGTACTGCAAGGTGCCGCAGGACGACAAGACCGCGGTCCGCGGTATCCGGAACACGCCGTGTATGGAATATCCCGGCCGCCGGGCACCGAGTCCCGAATTGTGCCGCACCGGCTATGTTCCGCTCGGTACCAATCCACCCTTCGGGCCGCCGCAGCCGGTCGCCCCGACCGAACCGCCGGCGCCGGTGGCGCCCGCGGCCGCCCCCGACACGGCGCCGGGGGTTGCGGGAGTACCCCCGGCACCTGCTAGTTTCTCGGGCGCAAGCACCCCCGCCGCCGCACTCTCCTACGATCCGGCCACCGGGGTCTACACCAACAGCGATGGACGCAGCTACCGTCAAGGCGATATCGCCCCCGGCGGTTCGGGCACCGTACCCGCGGATTGGCAGGCAATGTTCGAGGAGCAGCAACGATGAGCGAAACCAAGGACCCGCGCCGTACCCGCCGGCGGGCCAGCCGCACCGCGGGCCCGCCCCCGGCCGAGGACGCGGCGACCGAGAAGCTCGGAACCGGAGCTGCCGATCCCGGAGCGGCGGCGGAAGCGTCGGCGGCCGCGGAGACGGTCACCTCCGGGGAAGGAGCGGGCTCCGCGGAGCAGACCGGAACCGTTGCCCCGCCGGCCGGGGCGGCCACCGCGAAGACTGTGAAAACGCTGCCCGCGACCGGGACGACCGAGAAGGAGACGGTCGGGTCCGGCGGGAAATCGACTGCCGGGCCCGGCACCGAAAAGGTCACCCGCGGTGAAGCCACCGAGGGGGCATCGGGGCCCGCCGAACCAGCGGAGAGTTCGGCGGAAACCGTACGGCTGGTGAAAGCCGGTGCGGCCACCGGTGCCACGGAGAAGGCCGGCGAGGACTCCGAGGCAGACGAGACCGGAACCACCGAGGCCCCGGCGCCCGGCCGGTCGTGGAAGCGGATCGCTGCCCTCACCGCGGCGGCAGTGCTGGTGATCGGGCTGGTCGCCGCCGCCGTGGTCTCGGTGTTCGCCGTGCAGTCCACCCAGCAGCGCGACGAACGCCGCTTCGAATACGTGGCCACCGCGCGGCAGACGGTGCTCAACCTGACCACCATTCGCGCCGATACCGCCAAAGAGGATATCGACCGCATCCTCACCATGGCCTCCGGTGAGTTCAAGACAGAATTCGACGGCCGGGTGGACCCGTTCACCGAAATCGTGAAACAGGCCAAGGTCGTCTCCACCGGGGAGGTGGTGGAGGCCGCGGTCGAACGCGACGACGAGAATTCGGCGGTGATCCTGGTGGCGGCGAAGCAGACGCTCACCAACGCGGGGTCGCAGGAACAGCAGCAGCGGTTCTATCGATTCCGGGTGACCGTGCAGCGGGCCGACGACGGCACGCTGACCGCCTCGGACGTGAAGTTCGTGGCATGAGACGGGCCAGCGTGGCCGGGCCGACCCTGCATGCCGAGAGGAACCGAGAATGAGCGTGCGTAACAAGATCCTGCTCGGCGTGACCGCGGTGGTGGTGGTCGCGGCGGCGGTGGTGGCCGGTATCGGCGGCTACCGGTACTGGGATCACCGGCAGTCGGAGCAGTCCCGCACGGCTGCCGTGGCCGCGGCGACCCGCACGGTATCGGCCATGTTCAGCTACGAATTCCAGACGGTGGACACGGAGCTGCCCAAAACCGCCGAGGACCTCGCCCCGGATTTCAAGGCCGACTACCTCGAGCTGATCGACAAGGCCATCGTGCCCGGGGCCAAGGAGAAGGAACTGACCGTCAAGGCCAGCACACAGGCCGGAGGAGTGGTCTCCGCCGACCGCGCGCACGCCGTGGTCCTGCTGTTCCTCAACCAGGTCACCACCAGCAAAGAAAGCCCGCAGGGCACCACCACCGGCAGCCGGGTGCGGGTCGCGCTCGACAAATCCGACGATCGCTGGCTGGTCGCCTCGGTCACCCCGATCTGACCGCGAATCGACCACCTGGCCAGTGGACCGGTGATAGCTCAACTCGGGCAGCAACCCCGGTACCGAGTTTGAGCCTGGTCGACGGACGGCTGGATGCTCCTGCCATGTGGAGGTGCTGTCGGTTGAGTTGGTGGAGCGGCGGCGGACACCGCGGCCCAAGATTCGCAATCTTTCATTGCCTACCATATTATGACCTGACACGGCAGAGAGGTCATAATATGACGCCCAATGAAATGCGGAGCGTTGTAGTGAGTCAGGCCGAAGTCCTGGCGCCTCGCATGTATGAGGGCGTCGCGTCCGCGTTGGCTGACGCTGAGGCGCGGGCGAGGGGATTCGGTCACGCCAAGTATCCCCACTTTCGGCCCTTGGCTGCGCGGATTGCCTTCCGTGAGTACCTTGAAAAAGAGGGGTTACCTCCACAGTGGAATGTTGACGGCAATCCTGCCGCCATGGGGCAGCTGTACCTCTCGGCGCCAGCACTCGGTCTCAAGCTGCGCTTCCTGAAAGAACGCCGGAGAACGTATCCCAGCGGAGTGCCTGTTGCAGGTAAGAACCGCGCCCGTCGAGAAGCGTGGCGCCAGGGAGTGTTGTTCAGTCGGTCGGAGTTGCGCGCGGCGGATGCCGAGCTGTCGGTGCATGAACTTCTGCTCCTCTGGGACTACGCGAAAAGCGCTTCGGTCAGCGAGGGCTTTACGTTGCGCATAGTCCGGCCGCTCGCTCCTGGCGTCTATGGCAAAGCTGTGCCCTTCGACCTCGATATTGCGTTGAAGCCGGGCGGCGATATATTCACGAGTATGACGTTCGTCGGCGATGCAGATGATGAAGACTTTTTCGGCACTGCGCAAATCGACCGCGAAGAAAATGACGGATGACCGGTGCGGATGGCTGTGCACTCCTAGGCTCACGTCTTCAAGCCCTACGTGACCTGAAGGAACTGACGCAGCAGGATCTCGCCCTGGCTGCCGGAGTATCGCAGACTTTTTTGTCGCGCGTTCAGAACGGCACACGCGGCTTACCGCTGGGACTTGCTCTCGAGTTGTGCCGGGTGTACTCGCTGCCGATCTCCTTCTTTGCCGTGGCGGACGGTGTCACCGACGCAGGGCAGTTCACATTCCGCAAACGGGCTCGCGCCAGTACTCGTGATGAGCGGCGTGTCAAACGTCTATATTCCGAAGCTGCGCGGCTGTTCAATGCGATATCCGCTGAATCCGGATTTCGCACGAGCGGACTTCCGGATCCAAAAGAGTTCGACAATGACCCCGAGGAGTGCGCCGAAGCGCTGCGTCGCTCGGCTGGGCTTGGCCCTGACGAGCCAGTTAAGAACGTCACACGGCTGTTGGAACGCCATGGCGTCGGTGTGGTCAGCGACCTGGACGACAGCTTTGAAGGCGCATCGGATCATGTTGGAGTTTCGCGGCCAAATGCCGGTACCGAGCGACCCTTGATCGCCTTGACAACTCAGCTGCCAGGGGCTGTGCAGCGACTGAGTCTCGGGCATGAAGCCGCTCATTGGATTTTTGACCGGCAACTTGCTTCGCCTATAGGAAGTACGCGGAGTCTAGAGGAATCTCGCGCTTTTCGTTTCGGTGGCGCGTTGCTGCTGCCGCAACGGGTAGTTGCTGAGCGAGTGTCTGAAACGCTCTCACTGCACGGCTACCTTCGTATAAAGGCAGATTACGGTATTTCGGTGGCGGCTATCGTTCGGCGGGCCAAGGATGTCGGAGTCATCTCACCAGCGCGGTATCGTAGCTTGAGCATTCAAATGTCTTCCCAGGGCTGGCGGACGAATGAGCCCGTGGAGGTGGCCCGCGAAGCGCCACGGCTATTTTTACAGGCAGTCGAGAAAGTTTATGGCCGTCATTTCGTCTCGCGTGCATCCGATGAGCACGGCATCGATCCAAGCCTCATCCGCCGCTGGCTCGGGGTCGCGTCCGTTCCCCGTCAGAAGCCTGAAGCTGAGGCCAGCAATGTTGTCTCGGTTGCCTTTGGATCACTAGCGGCTGCCGGTGCGGGGTCGCAGGACCGATCTGGCCAGTAGAAGATGACCCGAAAGGGTCAGTACGACTGGCCGCGTGCATAGCGGGTACGACGCAGGTGTCGGCCGCGGCCACGATTGCGGCTCTTGTAGGTGGGCAGCTGTGAATCGCAGTTCGGACAGATGAGGCGTAAATTCTCCCGCCGGTTTGCGGTCGGGTCGCCGTCGATGTGATCGAGTACGAACGCCAGGGACTTTCCGCACCATTCGCCGCCGATCCCGCATATAGCGCAGCGACCGTCCTGAGCCAGCGCGAGATAGTCGCGTATGTAATGGCCCTGATAGCTGCCCACCTCGGCCTCGCCTGTCGCCAGCCACAGGCGAGTCTTATCCGCACGTTGCGCGGACTGCTGACAGCTCGTCGTGCAATACAATTTCTGGCTGCGTTTGGTCAACAGCGCGGAACACCCCCGGCAGTGCCTCATGGCGCGAAAGTACTCCGGCCCACCGACACGTCGGTGGGCCGGAGTGAGTGGAGCCGCCTGTGGGACTCGAACCCACAACCTACGCATTACAAGTACGTTGCGCTGCCAGTTGCGCCAAGGCGGCGGAGCGGCCCGCGAACACGGTTGCTCGGCAGCCGATCATACGGTGTGGTTCGGGAGTTCGCGAAATGTAAAGCCCGGCCGCCAGGCCCGCGCCTGCAGCGCTTGTCACCCGCGAAGGGCGTTGCGCGCCGAGGGCGGAGCCCGCGTCGGCCGGGCCCGTGGAGATTCGGCCTACTTGCGGGCCGCCTCGTCCGCCGCCATGGCGTCACGCAGGCTCTTGGGCCGCATATCGGTCCAGTTCTGCTCCACGTACTCCACACAGGCGGCACGGCTGTCCTCACCGAAGACCACCCGCCAGCCGGCCGGGACTTCGGCGAAGGCGGGCCACAGGGAGTGCTGTTCTTCGTCGTTGACCAGTACGAAGAAGCGGCCGTCCTCGTCGTCGAACGGGTTGGTGCTCATTTCACCTCACTGGGGTGCTCATGGGTTGCGGATTCGGATCTGTGTGGGCCCACCCCGGCTGCCCGGGTCTGATCTCCGGCTGCCGCGTCGCGGACCCAAACGATGTGTCGACACTAGCAAGCTCGGCGTTAGCGGTGGGCCCTCCCCTCACGCGGCGAAGAATTCCAGCAAAATCTTGTTCACCGCGTCCGGACGCTCCAGATAGCCGTAGTGACCGGCGTCGGGAACCTCCTGGTAGCGGCCGCCCGGAATGGCGTCGGCGACCTCTCTGGCCAGGTACGGCGGGATCATCCGGTCGTCCGCGAAACCGACGGCCAGGCACGGCACCCGGATATCGCGGTAGGCGGGCAGCCGGTCGAACTCGTGGTCCATCCGGCGCTGCGCCCGGATCCCGGGCGGCACCGGACCGCCGGTGAACTCGAACAGATCCAGCCAATCGCGGGCCTTGTTCGTATCGGCCATGGTGGCCGGCGAGAGATTCATCACCGCGGTCAGCGCGGCCTCGTACTTGGCCGGCAACCGCACCTCGTTCTCGTCCATCTCGTGTTCGCCCAGCGACAGGGTCTTCTGGAACTGGTCCAGCCGGCCGTGTCCGGCGAGGAACACCGCCTTGCGCACCAGTTCGGGCCGCGCGAGCGCGAGTTCCTGCGCCACCCGGGCGCCCATCGAAGTACCGGCCACGAGCGCGGGACCCTCGTCGAGGAATTCGATCAGGGCCGCCGTATCGGCCACCATCTCGTGGATGGTCATCCCGTCGGCGGCCTCGTAACTGGGAGCGATACCCCGGTTGTCGAACGTGCACACCCGGTATCCGGCGGCGAGCAGGGCCGGCACCTGGTGCAGCTCCCACACCCGGCCGGGGCTACCGGTGCCCATGACGAGTACCACCAGCGGACCGCCGCCTTTGACGTCGGTGCCCTTGGCGCGGTCTCCCTTGACCTGATAGTTGAGCGATATTCCGTTCACCGTGGCCAACGGCATGCTACGGGCCCCTTCCTCATCGTTTCTGCTGCCAAAGGTATAGCCCCGGGGGCCCCGCTACGTTACCCGCGCCGGAAGCGACCCGGACCCCGGACAGATACCATTGACATTTCACATACAAGCGCACCAGCCGGGAGGACTGAGATGGCCACGAAGAGCAGCGCCAACGGTATCGCCGACGACGAACTGGAACCTCTCGCCGACGAGACCGCTCGTCAGGCGCAGCGGGTCGTGGCCGCCTATGCCGCCGACGCCGACGAATGCCGGATGCTCCTGTCGATGCTCGGTATCGGCCCCGGAGTCCGCACCGAGTAAGCAGTCGCCGGCGCCAACGGCGACGTCGGCGGATCCCCACACACAACTACATGGCGTTCAGCGCCCGCAAAGGATGCGTGAGTGGACCAGATGACCGATCAGCCGTCCAGCGATTCCACCCCCGAGGATGAAAACGCCGTGTCCGCGGACCGGCCCGGAGACCGTAACGGCTCCGGTCCGGCAGGCAGCCCCATCGACCCGGCGGAGGCCCTCCCCGAGTCGGTGGACGCCGAACCCCTGCGCGAACGCGGGGCCGGTTCCGGTTTCGTGGTGGTGGCGAACCGGCTACCGGTCGACCTGGAGAAGCTGCCGGACGGCAGCAGTCGCTGGAAACGCAGCCCCGGCGGTCTGGTGACCGCGCTGGAGCCGGTGCTGCGCAGCAATCGGGGTGCCTGGGTCGGCTGGGCCGGCGTCCCGGATGTGGAGGTCGACCCCATCGTCGAGGACGGACTGGAACTGCATCCGGTCCCGCTGTCCGCGCAGGAGGTCGCCGACTACTACGAGGGCTTCTCCAACGCCACCCTCTGGCCGCTGTACCACGACGTCATCGTCCGTCCCGTCTACAACCGGACCTGGTGGTCGGCCTACGTCCAGGTGAACCGGCGTTTCGCCGAGGAGACCGCGAAGGTCGCCGCCGAGGGCGCCACGGTGTGGGTGCAGGACTACCAGTTACAACTCGTGCCCAAGATGCTGCGGATGCTGCGCCCGGATCTGACCATCGGATTCTTCTTGCACATCCCGTTCCCGCCGGTGGAACTCTTCATGCAGATGCCGTGGCGTACCGAGATCGTGGAGGGGCTCCTCGGCGCCGACCTGATCGGCTTCCATCTGCCCGGCGGCGCCCAGAACTTCCTCTACCTGGCCCGGCGCCTGGCCGGTCAGCCCACCTCGCGCGGCACCGTCGGAGTCCGGTCGAAGATGGGCGTGGTCCAGGTCGGGTTCCGGGCGGTACGGGTCGGGGCCTTCCCCATCTCCATCGACTCCGCCGGACTGGACGAACACTCGCGCCGGCGCTCGGTGCGCGAACGCGCCGCCCGCATCCGCGCCGAACTCGGCAGTCCCAAGAACATCCTGCTCGGTGTCGACCGCCTCGACTACACCAAAGGGATCGACATCAGGCTCAACGCCCTCGAGGAACTACTGGCCGAAGGTCGTGTCGACCCGACGGAAACCGTGATGGTGCAGCTGGCCACGCCCAGCCGGGAACGGGTCGAGAGCTATATCCAGATGCGCGGCGATATCGAACGGCAGGTCGGCCGCATCAACGGCGAGTTCGCCCGGGTCGGCTACCCCGTCGTGCACTATCTGCACCGCCCGATCGCCCGCGAAGAACTCATCTCCTTCTTCGTGGCCGCCGACGTCATGCTGGTGACACCCCTGCGCGACGGTATGAACCTGGTCGCCAAGGAGTACGTCGCCTGCCACTCCGGCCTCAACGGAACCCTGGTGCTCAGCGAATTCACCGGCGCCGCGGCCGAGCTCCGCCAGTCCTATCTGTGCAACCCGCACGACCTGGACAGCGTCAAGGACGCCATCGTCGCCGCACTGACCGACGACCGCGAAACCCGCCGCCGCCGGATGCGCTCCCTGCGCCGCCAGGTCCTGGCCCACGATGTGGACCGCTGGGCCCGGGCATTCCTGGACGCACTGGCCCAGGGCCAGGTCGCCGGGAAGGCCCTGATGGCCGACGGAGACCATGACGACGAGGACTACCGGGACTAGGTTTTTCTGGGGCGGTTCGTTTACTCGGCGGGGTGGGGACGGGCGTCGGTTGAAGATATGTGGTTTTGGCGCGACCGACAGTGGGCTTGCCGGTGAAGGCGGGATAGTGGGCTTGCTCGTGAAGGTGCTGTGTTTTTTGGCGGCGCCTGCGGCGCCGCGGGGTTGAGGCCCCCTTGGTCTCGCCGTTTCGGCCTCGAGACTCGAGGCTG
>NZ_JBFAHF010000042.1:0-55379 GCF_040654015.1 Nocardia sp. NPDC050799 | reverse complement strand
TCAACCAACTACCGGAGACCTCGCCACATCACCAACTTCTCAACCCGGACAACGGGTTCCATCCCACACCATCGGGCTTATGAAACGCGGCCTAGTGTTCCGCGCCTGAAATCCGTTGGCTAGTCGTAGGATTCGTCGGTGGCGAGGACGGGGCGGCCGAGATCGGGTCCGGAGTTGGTGGTGACCGAGGCGCAGCGTCGGGAGTTGGTGCGGGGTGCGCGGTCGGCGACATCGACGCAAACGTATGCGTTGCGGTGCCGGATCGTGCTGGCGTGTGCGGAGCCGGGTGCAGCGAACGCGCATGTGGCGGCAGCAGTAGGTGTCACGCCGATGACCGTGGCGAAGTGGCGTAAATGGTTCATCGAACACGGCTTGGCCGGGCTCGCCGACGAGCCCCGGCCGGGCCGGCCGCCGTCGATCCTGCTGGACCGGGTGGAGCAGGTGCTGGCGTTGACCCTGGAGCAGACTCCGCGTGATGCCACGCATTGGTCGCGGTCGTCGATGGCTGAGCCGATGTGGTCTACGTCGAGCCGGTCGAGGGTGGTTGAGCCGGTTGGCCGCGGTGTTCTCGACCGACAAACCCCCGGTGATCGGACCTGTCCGAAGCGTGCGGGAAACGGATCTGACGTTGTTGGACCAGTTCGGCAACCCGACGTTGGCATCCTCTGGTGCCGCACCTGAGCTGGTCGCCGCCGTCGATCGCTCCTCGCTCCAGAACGCCTCGGCCGATCGGAAAGCCTGCGGCGTACTACCGCGACTACAGTCGTGAGGCTCCGCACAACTTGTTCGTTCGCTCGGATCAGTTGCCGGTAGGGGGTGGATGGCCGTCGGCTTCGCAGCTGCATTTCGGTCCTGCGCCTGCAGGTGGCACGCCCACGCAGTATCAGGAAGCGCGGTATCCGGGCGCGCGCATCGAGGACTTGACCTCTGAGCTCGGCCCCACGACGACCAGGTCATGGTCTGCCAGCGCAGGCTCGCCGAATGCGTTCTCCACCTCGGTGGGAAAGTGGAGGCACTCGACCGTCTGGAGCGGTTGCGCGGACACATGGAGTCGCGCTACGGCGAGTCGGATCGACGGGTGGTCGAGCTGGCGGGAACCATTGCGGCTATCCGGTCGTGACGTCGCTGCCCGTGGATCCGCCTTTACGAAGCACCAGCAGGCACGCGCCGCTGCGGTGGGCCAGCACCGTGGGTGCCGCCACTCTCTTCGGCGCGGTCGGTCAAGCGTTCGCCGACGTCGAATATGCGGTGAAGGCCTTCTTCGAACGGGATGGCGGAGGGGGATGAGAATAATCCCGCTGAACGATGGAACCGATCGGGGTGCTCCGATGTCCAACCGGATGAAGGATCGAAGATTCCGTCAACTGGGGGTAGGCGAATGGCGAAGCCCCTTCTGGGTAGCGCCGACCTGCTGGACATACCGCTGAATAGCGGCTCGATCAACGGAAGTGGGGAATTTCAGCGGTCGAATCACGATAGAGCCGGGCGTTTTCCGCACGCCGCACCCAGGTGGGGGAGGTCGCCACACTCTTGTCTGTACTCCGTGGCCGGCCATCCGAGCCTGGACAGATTGACCGGAATCGCAGCTACCGGCGCGTGAACAAGGGGTTATCCGGGCCCGGTGTGAGACCCGGAGTGGGCGTGCGGCGAGGGCCCCGCCGTGGTCACAGCGGCGGGCGGCGGTCGATGCGACCCCGAGGATGCGGCCTGTGCACTGGTGACAAGAGAATGCTGTCGAAATGTCGTGGGAGCACAAAGTTTTAACGATGCTCAACGTATTCGTTGCTGGATATGAACCGCTTCAGTATTGTGATTCGCGCCGACTTGTTTCGTAAATCGACGACTGTGCCGAGAATGTGGAGTGTCCTGCTGATCCGCGTTCGACGTGTGAGCCGACTCATCGGTGAGACGCCCTCCGGGTCCGGAATATCGATAAATGGGAGTGTGTCAGATTGGGGGGCGAGATGTCCCGACACGGCGCGGAGCTCGCGGGCATGGTCGACGCGATCGCGCGAGGACTGCCGGCCTTTGCTCCCGTCGGCTGGCGGCGGCTCGAGGCGTGGTTCGCAATGACCGTCGTGTGCCGGTCTGCGGTCCTGCTGGCCGATACGGATGCGGGGCCGGTGCGGTGTGCTGTGCCGGAGACGGTGTGGGATGCGGTGCGGCAGCATCGGGCGGTATCGGCCGAATCCGGCGACGGGCCGTGGTGGCGGTTGCTGGTGCGACTGGACGGGGAGGACGTCGAGACCCACCGCGACGACGGTGCGGAACCGTTCCCAGGGGAGCAGCTGTTCGCCCCTGAAGCCTATCTAACCGATCTGGAACGGTACCCGCGGCAGCGGCTGCCGGTGTGGCTGGCGGCCTACCTCCGGCGCGGCGCCGGACCGGCCCGGACACCGGAGCGAGCGGCGGCGGCCGTAGAGAATGACCGCGGCACCGGCGTGCGCGCGGCTGCGGTGGGCGGCGAATTGCCCGACCTCGCGGTGCTTTGGGCGCGGTGGGTGGTGTTGTCCGCTGCCTTCGTGGCGGCCGGGCTGGAGCTGGGGCCACGGGTGGGGCCGTCGGTCGGTGTGTTCGAGGGAGCGGGGCGCAGTGGTTCGACACTGACTCTGCTGCCCCACGATCGGGCGGTGCTCTCGGGTGGTGTGTGGGAGGCGCCGATGCTCGACGCCGTCTACAATTTCGGCGCCGAAATGCCGAATCTCTTCGCCGGCGCACCGAAATGGGTGGCCGACCCGGTACTCAACCCACGGGCTGCGACCGGGCTGCTGACATTCTGTTATTGGTGGCACGATGGGCGCTGGCATCGCGGCGAATCCGACCCGGTCCCGCAGTGCGTACCGGCGATTCCGGCGGTGTGGACGGTGGAGGCGGTGGCCGGGGTCATCGGCAGTGTGGCCGGCGCCGGGGCCGCCGGGGCCGAGGAACTGGTCCTCGCCGGGCAAGACCGGTCGGTGACCCGGGCCGTCGTCGAGCGGGCCTTCGGATCCGCGGATCGGGTCGATCTCGACGGCGCCCTGCTCCAGTTCACCATGGCGGGGCTGGAGGCTGCCGATGGTGATGGGAATCCCCGGGCCGAGCCGGAAGCACCAGCGGCGGAGGATGTTCGGGACAAGGATGCCACCGGTGCGGAGGCGACCACTCGTCACGGGGCCGAGAGTGCCGGGCCGGGAGAGGAACGCGCCGCCGCGGCCGCGGGCGCTGCGATCTCGGCGGAGACCGCTATCGGAACGGTGCGGCAGCACATTCGACGGCATGGCCACGATACGACCGGCTATCCGCTATCGACGCTGCGGGCCGAGCGTGTCGGCATGGTGTGGGTGGTGCGGGCGCCGGCGCCGGACGGTGACATCGCCTTGGACCGTGCGGTGTTCTATGTCGCCCCGGATGCCGTGGTGGAGCGTTCGACCTCGTCGGTGCCGTGGGCGGTATTCGCGCCGCGGGTCGAGGAACGATTCCGGCGGCGCCGGGCCGGTCCGGCGGATTCGGGCGAGTAGCGGTATGGCCGGCGAAATCGAGCTGGATCCGGGTGAACTGCTGCGGCAGTCTGCCCGGCTGGCCGAACTCGGCGCGCAGGTCGGCCGTGCCTGCGCCGACCTGCGTGATTCACTGGACTTCGCCCACGGGTGCTGGGGTGACGACTATATGGGCGACGCGTTCGCGAAGGACTTCACCCCCAATGCCGAGCAGTTGCTGGCCGGTCAGCAGGCCATGGCGGACGGCTTGCGCGATACCGCCGCGGCGATCCGCAGTGCCGCTGACCGATTCGCGATGGACGATCGGGAGTCCGGTCGGCGCATAACGCAGACGCCCGGCCCCGGCGACGAGACGCGTTTCGCGTCGGCTCGCGATACCGAGCCTTCCCTGCCCCGGACGGTGACCGAGCCCCAGGCGGCTCCGGACCGCCGAGCGCCGGCGGAATCGGCGACCCCGTCGTGGACGGAGCCCGGTATCGGTGCCGCGCCACCGGAGACAGCACCGACCGGGGTGTCGAATTCCCCTGCCGCTCGAGTGCCGCCGCGGAGTGACAGGCCGTCGGCCCCCGCTACCCAGGCCCCCGGTACCCAGGCCTCCCCTATCTTGGCGCAGCCGCGTGGAACCGGCCCCGTGAACGCACCGAGTCGTAGCAACCCATCCCGCTGGGTATCGGCTCCCGGGGCGACCGGTCTCCCGGCGCCGCGGAACCCGGCGCCGGCCGGACCCAACCGAGTCGACACCGGACCCCGTGCGGAGTCCGCCCGTCCGACGCGTCTCGGTTCCGGCGGAAGCCCCTGGAGCGAACGTTCGCCGAATATGCCGGGCCGGCAGCCGCCGGTCGGGGCGAATCCGCAAAACGGTTCGCCCCCGCCGGGATCCCAGCCGCCGCGTGGCAACGGCCGCCGTCCCGCCAACGAGCGACCTACGGAGAACCTCGATCGTTCGCCCGTGTCGGCCTGGCTGGCGCAGATGCTCGTGCGGTCGCACGGTGTCGAGGTCGCCGGGTTCGATCTGCCGGACCTGGCGGAGCAGCCGGTGCGGGAGTTCGCCGCGGCCGTCGACCGAGTGCTGACGGACTATCCGATGATCGTTGTCGATCGCGTCGCCGTGGCCGAGCTGGGCGACGATGCGGAGCCGGTGCAGTGGCGGCAGGAACGGCGAATATCGGCGACGATCCGGTCGATCATCCTCGACCGCCGTGCGGCGTGCACACCGGGCGGCCCGGTTACCGCGGCGTCGAGCGATATCGCCGCTGCGCAACCGGACAACACCGGCGGCGTGCTCGACGACACCGCCGACGCGCGATCGAGTGATTCTGCTCGAGCACAACCGGAGGACGCCCCTCGCGAGCAATCGGGTGGCACTGCTGTCGGGGAATCGGGTGGTGCTGTAGATGGGGAACCGGCAGCGATTGCCGCCCGGGAACCGGATGGCACGGCCCCCGCCGTGCTGGATGATCCGGCAGCAGGATCCGGTGGTGCGGGGATCTACGCGGAGACCGTTCGTGCTCTCGGTCCGGCGCTGGACAGCGCCGGTGGCGGCGCCGCCGGGGCCGGTGCGCGGCGGGCGCTGGTGGCCGACTACATGAGAGCGGTCGAGGGCCGCTACACGACGCTGGCCGAGCTGGTACGCGGATATCGCCAGTGGCGTGCCGAATTGGCCGGCGCGACGGACGACGCAGGCCGATTCGACGTGCAGCTGGCCATTCGTGCGGGATTCGCCGAGGTCGTACTGCGGGGCGGCGAGGCGAGTGCGCCGGCGCAGACGCTGCATGCGCTGTTGGTAGACGCCGCACATCAGCGGGACTAGGTGGCGCGGGTGTTCGAGTCGACATTGCTGAATCCCGTGGTGGCGCTGCGGGATGAGTTCGAGGGGCTACCGGATTTCGTGCGGTTGCCGATCGAGATGGTGGTGTTCGGGGGGATGCTGCCGAATACGGATATCTCGCAGATGCGGTGGATGGCCGAGGAACTGCGCACCGATGCCGCCGCGCTGGGCGAACATGCCGAGGACGTGAAAAACATTCTCGCGCAGGAGCATTCTATCGGCAGGTTCGGTGACGGGTTCCGCGATGCGTTGGATCAGCAGCAGGACGGCGCGGGCAAGCTGAGTGAGCAGGCTGTGGCGCTGGCCGATCAGGTCGATGCGGCCGCCAATGAGGCGGAGAAACATCTGTGTGTGATGTTCGTCTTCGCGATCGATCTTGCGGTGCGCCTCGTCGGGATGATGGTGGCGGCGTCGGCGTCCGGTCCGGCCGGGGTGGTGGCGGCGGCGCCCTCGGCGCAGGCCAGTCTGCTGGCCGGGCGGGCGCGGGTCGCCGCCATGCGGGCGGCGTGGAAACAGACGTATGAGCGGATCGCGGCGAATACTGCGGCGCGGATGCCGAAGGTAGGCCCGGGGCGGTTCGCGGTGGTGGCGGTAGCCCAGGCGGCGGGGTTCACCGCCGGGGTGGATGCCGGTGTGCAGGGGCTGCAGGTGGCGGCCGGGCATCGCGACCCGCTCCTGATGGGCGCGGACGGTACCAACCCGACCGGGATCGACCTGAGGTCGATCGGATTGGCCGGCTTTGCCGGTGCGGCCGGTGCGGCGGGCGGTATGTTGGCGGCCCGGCACGCGCACACAATCTTCCCGGCGGTGGGCTCCAGCCCGATGCTGGCGGGTCTGGTGCACGGCACCGCGGGTGCGGTGTCCGGTCTGGGTGCCACGGCGCTCGTCGCCGGCTGGCCGCAGCATTACACAGAAATACTGGGCACCCTGGTCAACGGCGGATTCTCCGGTGCGGTATATGGCCGCGCCGGGACGCCGAGACCGGGAGGTGTTGCGCAGACGGTGGACGGCAGCGGGGGTTTTGTTCACCCGGCCGCCGGTTCGTCCTGGGACGTGGGACCTTCGGTAGCGCGCGGGATTTCCCAGCAAGCCCGGGCGGAGTGGGCGGGCGCGGAAGCGGCGTGGACGTCCGGGGATCGGACCGGGGCGACGGTGCGGGATTCGGCGGTCTCGGCAGACGGCATATCCGGTGCGCCCGCGGCGCGCTCGGCTGCCGTGACCACGTCCGCCCCGGATTCGGTTCCGGGAGGCGAGCCGGGGCACGCCGAGAAGCCCGGGTCGGCCGGTCGTACCGATCCGTCCGCGGTGGACCGTCCCGCGTCCGCGTCCGCGGCGGCCCAGCCGGCGGGATCGGTTCCTGGTGTGGTGGAGCGCGCGGAGCCGGTGTCCGCCGCGGCGCGCGCGGAACCGGTAGCCGCCCTGGGCCCTTCGGGTCGTGAGGCCGTGGCCGACCCGATCTGGGCGTCGCCGGATGAGCGGGGAACCGAACCGGGGGTGGCCGCCGCGCACCCGAATCAAGCGGCGGTGGCAGCTGGTCCGGAGTCCGTGGCCGTCCGGGTCGAATCATCGGGCGCCGCAGCAGGTGCAGATGCTGCCGGGACCGGGGGACGCCCCGAGACCACAGGTGCTCCGGGCCGCCCCGCGACGGCGATGCCGGCAGTCCGGGTCGACACGCCGGCAGTCGACGGTGCTCAGCGCAGTCCTGCGGGGGACCGGATGCCGGGGGAGGCGCCCCGGACGGTGTCGGCGGCCGGGGAAACCGCACCACCACCGAGGGGCACGGACACCGCCGCGAACCGTCCGCACGCCTCGACTGCTACTGCCTCGACCAAATCTGCCTCGGCCCGTCCCGCGGCCGAGGCAGGCGCCGCGGGCGATCGCCCGGTGCCGCGTGGCGCGGACGGCGGTACCGATGCCGGCCGGAATGGGATGGGCACCGATGCCGGTCGGGTTCGCTCGTCCGACGACGGACACACCATCAGCGCACAGGCGGGCACCGACGGCGTCGGAAGCGAACTTGCTACGGCGGGTGGGGAGAACACCTCCGGTGAGCGGGTGGGTCGGGCCTTCGATTCGGGCGAAACCATCCGTGAGCCAAGCGCTTCCGTTGACCCCGCCGTCCCGGGTGAGTCGGATGCTTCCGGTGACCGTGCACCCGCCGGCGATGCCGAGTCGGCGGGGGCGGCCGGCGATCGAGTCCCGGAGGGGCCGACGTCGCGCGAGCGCGCCGAGGAGGTCCTGGCCGATTTCCATGCCCGCTCGGCCGAGCACCTTCCGGCGAAACTGCGCTTGTCCAACCTGTCCGACGAGGCGGTGGCCGCGGGGCTCTTCCACGGGGGTGAGCGGGATTCGCTGATCGCGGGGATGGAGATCATCCGGCGCCAGACCGTGAGCGAGCAGATCCCCGGCGGCATGGTGGTGCGGCACACCCAGCTCGAGGGTGCGCTCGAGCTGGCGGCCGGGCGACCGGTGGAGATGCTGCCGGGGCAGGGCAAAACGCTGATGTTCATGCTGCACGCGATGCGGCAGGCGGTCAGCGAGGGATCGGTGCTGCTGGTGACGACCGCCGACGGGCTGGCGCATCGTGAGTTCACCGAGTACCGGCGGGTGCTCGAGCCCTTCGGTATCGATGTGCTGCGGGCCGATCAGGAGTCCGGGTTCGGACATGAGCCCGGTCGCCCCACGATCGTGGTGGCCACTGGCGAGACGGTCGGGCATCTGTGCAATTCCGGTCGGGAGGCGCCGCCGCGCAGCGTGGTGATCGATGAGATGGACGCCGTCGTCGACCGCGGCGAGAAGACGTTCATCCGTTCGGAGAGCCAGTCCGAGGCGGCCGCGCGGCCGACTGCTCGGGCAGTGTTCGATGCCCATGATTTTCTGGCCGACGCGCTGGCGAAGGGGCAGTTGTCACATGCAGATTTCGGTCTGAAACGCCTCGTCGAAGAAGTCGATGTCGAACTGCCCGGCGGAACCTTCGAGATCGGGGCCGACTACTGGTACGACGGGCAGGCGAGTCTCACCCCTGGTGGGGTGGAGAAGGTGCAGGCGCTACCGGGCGGGCAGCGCTGGCTGCAGGACATGGGGCGCTCGCGGCTGGAGATGGCTGCCGCCGCCGAGTTCACCACCCGCAACAAGACCCACTATGTGATGGATCAGGGCAAGATCGTCATCATCGATCAGGGCGAACACGGCCTGCAGCGCAATCCGAAGACCTCGAGTGAAACCCGGTGGAGCGCCGAGGAGGGCAAGGCCGGTCTCGCCCAGGCCGTGGAGGCCAAGGAAATCCGCGCCGCCGAGGCGATCGGGATGAGCGCCGAACAGCACGGGATCGTGCTCCGCGCCGACACCGACTCCGCCACAAGTATCACTGCCGCCGAGATCTACGGCACCGATCGCTTCTTCGACCACGTCACGGGCGCCTCGGGCACCCTCGCCGACCTCGGTGGCGTCCTGAAAACCGTTTACAACCTCGACGCACCGCACCGCGTCGACCCCTACAACCCCCTTCGGCTGG
The DNA here is from genome assembly GCF_040654015.1 of Nocardia sp. NPDC050799. NCBI lineage: Bacteria > Bacillati > Actinomycetota > Actinomycetes > Mycobacteriales > Nocardiaceae > Nocardia > Nocardia sp. NPDC050799. Next base: position 46,561 of record NZ_JBFAHF010000042.1, on the reverse strand, counting down.
TCGAGGGCACCCCCGAGGTGCACGAGAACACCCGGGCCAAACTCCACGCTCTCGCCGAATCCGCCCACACCATGTGGGACGGCGGCCACGGCCGGTTCCAGGAAATCCTGTGCCACCGTAACGATCTGGTGGAAAAGCAGGTGAACGCGCTGGTGCGGGCCGGTGTGCCGCGCGAGGCGATCGAAGCCGTCGACGCCACCCGGATCGCGAAGTGGGGTGCGGACTGGGAAACTCGGCTGCAGAACGTTTTCGACGCCGCCGGTGCGCAGGGCAAGATCCTGGTGATCAACCGGCAGGGCCAGCGCGGCGTCGATATCTCTCCCTCCGACGAGGTGCTCGCCCAGGGCGGCATGCACGTCTGGATGACAGAGGTCCCCGAACAGTCCTACATCTACGAGCAGGGCAAGAACCGTACCGCGCGCAACGGCGCACCCGGCAGCGCGCAGGCATTCATGTCCCCACAGGACGGGATCATCCGCAACGCCGTGCACCTGACCGGGGTCCGCGAAACCGTGGTGTCCTACGAACAGGCCGTCGGTGCACACCGCGCGGACCCGACCTCCGAAACACACCACGCCGTAGTCGAGTCCGCGGACGCGCTGGCCTCGCTCGTACCCGGGCTGCAGGAACGCGCCCACCATCAGCAGACCGCGCAGTTCCTGCTCCGCTACGCCCCCATCGCCGAGCCCGAGGCGCTCCTCGAGGCGGTCACACCGTGGCATCCGGACAACGCCGACCGCGCGGGGCCCGACACCCCCGCCGACCGCGTGCGCAGGCTGGCCGGGCTGCTCGGTGTTCCCTCTTCCGCACTTGCCGCTGCGGCAGCGTCCATGCCCGAAGACGACGCGATCAGCGGGGACAACGATTCCCACACCGACAGTACGCATGCCGACACCACCGACGCCGTCGGCGCACATCGTGGCTCCACCCCTGTCGCCGATGCTGTTCGGGACACAGGCGCAGCCGCGGACGAAGCTACTCGCATCGCCGGAACTCGTACCGCCGAGCAGGCTGATCCGCTTCGCGAACTCCTGCAACGCGCCGCGGTCCCACCCGCAGCGGTCGAAGCTCTGCACCAGTACATCGACGCCACCGCACCCGGCCGAGCCGTCCGGTACGCGCTGCTCACCGACGAACAGGCCCTCGACCGCCTCACCTCGCGCCGCGCACAGCTCGCCGCAGCCCTCGGCTGGGATGCTGCGGATGTCGAAGGCGCCGAGGGCCTGCGCCAGGTCGGCGATGCCGCAACCGCCGCCCAGCGCGAACTGGCCCGGGCGCTGACGGCGGCGGCCGATCCCGGGCCAGCCGCCGAGCGAGGCCCCGGACTCTCCTCCGACGTGTCTCCCGCACTCGCCGAGGTCGGCATTGCCACGGCCCGCGACGTCCTGGGCGAAGCCCTCATGGTCGAGGTATCCGGCGGAGCGGCGAACCGGCAGTACGGCCCGGAAGCCCAAGCGGCAACCGCCCGCGCCGACCGAACCGTTCCCGACGCGGACGTCGTCGAAGCGGCCGCGCACTATCTCGCCACCACCGCCCTGCTCGACCTGATCACCGCGATCCACCGCCGCAGCCCCAACAAGTGCGTCGACAACGGCGTCACCGGTATGCGCGTGCTCTTCCCCGACAAAGCCGACCACTTCACCATGCCACCGGGCGGACTCGCTTTGCGGGGACGCGACTGGGACACCACTCGACGATCGTTCCGCAACGGCGCACCGCAAGAGTCCCGCTCGCTCGACGACGCCGTCGCCTCGTTGAACCAACGCCCCGGAGGTGCCCAGGTCCTGGTCTACCGGTGGAAGAATTCCGAGGGCCGCAGCACCGACGCCGACAACCATCTCGTCGTACTGGTCAACGACAGTAGCGACCCCGCCCGGCCGAACCTGAAAGCGGTCGACCTCGCCGCATCGCCGGACGGCGACTACACAGGCGATTTCGGCCCCGAACACCTCGCCGACCGCCGCGCCCTGCTCAACCGGGCCGTCCCCTTGGCCACCTGGCAGCGTGAGCAAGAGCGCTACCTCGGCAGGCTGCCCACGGCCGACCGCCGCTTCTGGACCATAGACTTCGACGCGGCCGGTGAACTCGTGCCCACCAGCGACGCCGGCACCGCAGCCAGGACCGAGCGGCCGGAAGCGAGTCCGGAACAGGAGCGGGCAGTCGAGGAAGCGCCGGCGCCCGTGACCGATGCCCGGACACCACAGCAACCCGACCGGCCACCCGGATCGAGCATCGACGCTTCGAACTCCGTACGCGGCGCGGAGCCCGCCCTTGTCGGTACCCGTCCATCCGAGGACGCAGCCCCTGGCGAGCCCGCGGCAACCGCACGACAGTCGCAGTCCGCGGACGCCGAGATCGAGGCCGGGGCCGATGCCGGTGAGCCGAACTGGCGGGTGCGACGCCTGCGGGACGAGATCGAGCTGACGCGGTACCTGTATCACAAGGAGGAGACCAAGCAGGCGGCGCGGGCGATGATCGTCCGCATGCGCGAGGTGCTCACCGCATTGCACCCGGATGCCACCGCGGACCAGATCGAACGTGCATTCCTCGCACCGGAGCGAGTCATGGACGGGATGGTGCCGCGCTCGGTGTCGTTGGATGAGCTGCTGGCGGACGGAAACCTCCGACAGCTGATGCAGGCGTTGTACAACCCCCTCGTGCGCCGGGGTGATCTGGTGCCGGAGTTCGAGGGGACCGAGTTCGCCGTGCCGATGCTGTATGCCGGTCTCGCGCGCTTGATGAACGAACGCGGTAACCAACAGAGCTGGGAAGAAAGAGCCCGGGAGCTGGGACTCGATGATGTCGCCCTGCGGGAGGTCCGAGACCGGATCACCGGTGGCGACCCGCAGCGTGATGTCGGCGAAGGGGAGCTGAAGGACATTGTGAATCAGGCCCACGATGCCCCCGATCTCGACGACATCGTGGCCGAACGCGCCTGGAGCAGTGCGGAGGAGCGCGAGTTCGGCCTGCGGCAGCAGGCGCGCCTGGGGATCACCGTCCAGGACTGGGCGCTGCTGGGAATGCCATTGTCACCCTGGGAAATCCAAGTGATACCCGGTGAACTGGTGGCACTGCGCAAGAGCCGGCTCGACCCCCGCCGGGAACTGCGCCGCGACGAGCACGGACTCGTCCGCGAGGATATCCTCGAAGACCGCCTCCGCTTCGAGGATCGGCTCCGCAGTGGCAGCGGAATCACCGATACCGTCAGGCCCGTGCGCTTTGTCATTGCCACGTACGCCTATGACGACAACGGTCGCCGGATGCGGGACGAAACGGGCGATGCAGTGGTCACCGATGTCTTCGTCTACCGCGACGCCGGAGTGGTCGATGCCGAAACCGCCCTGGCGCTCGACCCCGGTGAGTTCGCCGTTCCGCTCCCCTGGGGAACCGGTTCCTCGAAGGTGACGTTCGACAAGGAAGGCCGGTTGTTCCGGGAACTCGCTGTCGAACAGGGCATCCCGCTGCTGGCCGGGATCTCGGGCACTGCCGCCCGGTTTGCTTCCGCATTCCGGTGGCTACGACCAGCGGGCGTCGGCCCCGTGGATTTCGCCGGGGCGATTCTGGCCAAGCTGTCACCGATCCACCATTCGATGTACGAGCAGCTCCGCGGTATGCAGTTGGCCGGTCTGCGGCTGCCGCTGGTCGACGAAGCTGTATCACGGGCCCGCTACGGCGCTATGAACGAGATGTTCGCGGCCCTGTCCGAACAATTCGACCGCCCTCCGCTACACCGTGTCCCCGAGATCGCCCCGTTCACTCCGCCCGATGACGACGGCACACCGCGAGCGACGACCGAACGCGATGAGATCGGGTCCCCCGGAGCGATCGGACGCACACGGAACGAGCCGGGTGGGGACGATGCCGGGTCACCTGGGTGGATCGGGAGCAGACCCTCCGATTCCGCCCCTCGTCCGGAGGAGTCGTCGAGTGGTGAGTCGCGGGGACTCGATCCGGTGGGACCGGTCGATGCGCGATCGGGACTGCCGGCTTATGTCGAGCCCGATGACGACCTGTATCGGCGGGCGAAGGAAATTCTGGCGGATCACTGGGGGAGTGGAACCGATCCCGGTGATCTTGTACCACTCCGGCAGGTGAATCGGCGTGCGGGTCGCTCGGCGCGGGTTGCCGGTGCCACGGCGAGCCTCGCGGCCAGGAATGCCCTCCACGTCCAGAATCTGAGCGGCAACGAGCTGCGGACCCTGTTGCGGGCGTGGCCCGAATTCGTCGGTAGAGCCGGCGGGTTTCCGCGAGAGGTACGCGATCAGGCCAATCGGTGGGCCCTGGCCAGGGCGATTGCCGGGTTCGAGGATGCGGAGTCCGCTGATCGGCTGTCTCGCCGTGATCGGGCCCTGCGGGACCATGTGTTCAATGCCCGGGATCTGTTGGTCAGAGCGAGAAACCGCGCAGTGACGTTGGATACGCCCGGGGTCCCGGCGCCCTCGGTGCTGCTCGAATGGTTCGATGCCGAGGACCCGGGTGCCGGATCGGCCATCGTCTCGATCGGTAGTGCGGACCCGGTGGCGGAGGCGTGGCATGTGGACGGGTCGGCCGGGAATCTGCGGCGGCTCGATCAGCGTGTGCAGTTGGCGGCCAACCATTACGAGGTGGCCGCCCGGGCGAATCCGGATCGGCCGGTACGGGTCGTGGTGTGGTCCGGGACCGACGGCCATCGCCTGGCAGCCGATATGGCGGCGCTGACCACCGTGCCCGCACCGGCGCCGGTGGTACGGACCCAACTGGTCGTCCACGGCGAGGGCGGTCGCGCGGCGAAGAAGGCACTGTCGTACGAGGCGATTACCCGGGCCGTCGACTCGGTGGTCGTCTGTGGCATATCGAATATCACCGCGCTCGGTGATCGGCCGGCGGACCTCGAATCGCATACGAAGCTGTACTTCGGAACAGCGTCTCAGCCGGGTAGCCCCGCCGAGCCGGTGCCCTGGGCGGGCACGCAATTCTCCTGCCGGTTCCCGTTGGGAAACTTCGGTCAGGCGAACAGCCTGGCGCGCAGCGCACGCATCCGGATGCTGCCGGATCTCAAGCTGGCGTTCGAGTTCGGCAAGCCGCTCGCCGATGAATTCTTGAGCTATATCGACGAGCGCGTCCACGTGCCGACGGAAGCACTGGGAAACCTGGGCGCGATTCTGGCCGATCGTCCGGACCTGCTGGCGCTGTACAGCCCGTCGGCGCGACCGGTCGGTTTCGCGCACTACCTGCGGCGCGGAGCGGGCAGCCGCCCAGAGTCGCCCTACGACGACATCCTGCCCCGGGATCCGAGCACCGGCAGGCCGACCCCGGACGCGACCGAGGCGGATCGTGTGCTCGCCGCGGCGGCAATCGCCGAATACGAAGGCCGGCCCGCCGACCCCACGGTCCTGCTTCATCGCGGGCTTCCGGACGACTTCATCCGGGCGGCCGAACTGGCCCGCCGCAACCGGGACTGGTGGCAGAACCTGACCAGCGAACACCAGCGCGCCATGGTGGCCGCCCACCCGGAGGTCATCGGGAACGCACCGGGAATTCCGTCCGGGGTGGCCACCTACGCCAACGAGTACCAGCGCCGGCGGACCTGGTCGGACATCCGTACAGACGTTGTCACGGCGGGTGTCGGCAAAGGCTTCGGGATAGGCATCGGGAAGAGCGACCGATCGGCGGTCTTCCGGAATCTCTATGCTGTCGAGGAGGCGCTGACTCGTGCGGTCGCCGTCCACCGCGATATTCCGCAACCGATCGTGTCCACGACCGCGCTGGACCCGGCAGCTTTCGGCGGCAACGGATCCGGGTCGTTCGTCATCGGCAACAGCACACCTGAAGACGCCGACCACGTGATCTGGTACGTGGACGGCGTGAACACGCGGCTGCAGACGCTGTTGTTCCGCCTGGAGCAGGTGCGGAACCTGTACGAGGAGATGCTGCGAACCGATCCCTCGGCGTCGATCGCGGTGGTGTGCTGGCTCGGATACGAGGCGCCGGCGAACCTGAAGGAGCATTGGGCCGCCACGCCGGCCCTGGCGGCGGTCGGTGGGCAGGCGTTCGCGCGCGATGTCTTGGCCCTGCGTGCGACGTCGGCTGCCACGATGTCGATGATCGGTTACAGCTATGGGTCGGTGGTGGTGTCGGAGGCTACCGTGGGCGGCCGGCTGGACGGCGTTTTCGAGCACGGCGTGGTGCTGGGTTCGCCGGGTCGCGGCCGGCGCTACGACCCCACCGCCGACCGCAGCTGCCGGAACAGATGGGTGATAGCGCAATCCGGCGATCCGATCCCCGCGCTCGGTGCGACCAGTCCCGACCTGCACGGCCGGCAGGTCGGTGTCCTGCCCCTCGGCCTGGGTGTCGACCCGGCGACCGATCCGACGGCGGTGCGGTTACGGGGCGAACGGTGCTTCCCGGACACGCTGATGAGTCCCGACTACGGCCACATCCAATATTTGGGCTATGCGCTGCCCGCGGCGGCTCAGCCCAACGAGTCGCTGCACAATCTGGCGCTGGTCCTGACCGGCCGGGGTGAGGAGGCACTTCGCGAACAGCGCCGTCCCGTCGTCGACGATCCGCCGTGGACGCACAACCTGCATGCCCCCCTGATCGACCCGGCCGCCGACCGTCGTGCGCCGCAACTCGATCCGCCACCGGCGCTGATCGGGCGACGGCCCAGCCGCCGGAATCCGGTCACCGATACCGCGAGCGAACTGTCCGGGCGGACACCGACGCCGTGGAGCAGGACGCGACTCGGGGCGGATCGGGCCCCGATGCCACGCGATGATTCCGGGCAGCGGGGGCCGGTGACGGGCAACGGTCTCATCGGCAGTCGTCCCCCGTCCGAACCCGCCACCGGCCAGGAGGAACCCGAGGACGGTGTGTCGTACCGGTCGACGCACACCCCCGAATTCGTCGCCGACCCGGAAGCACTGCCCATCGACGTCCGGGTGATGATGCACCACTTCCTCGGCCGGCCTGCCGTCGCCACCGCCGGGCCTGCCGGTGCGATCGGGCGGCGACCGGGTTCGGAGCCGGGCCCGGCGCAGGCGGTGGCCGAAAACTTCCCGTTGCCCGGAAGATTGGACCGGAAAACCCGCCCGCACACCGCCGAGACCGCCGCGGAACTCGACCGGCTCGCCGAATTCGCCCAGGACCAGGCCGACTGGGCCAACACCGTGCTCGCAGATCTTCGTGGGCTCGAGCATCCCCCCGGCCCCGCCGATTGGGAGCGGGAGTTCTGGAAGATCACCGACCAGCGCACCACGACCACTGCCTCGGAGGCCGGACCGGACGCTTTGTCCGAAGCGATCGACCGGCCCCGCCGTACCAGACTCGGGGAGATTCCCCGCTACGGTGAAGGCCCGATATGGATTCCGGGGAGGCGAACGCCGATCGGATTGCCGACCTGGGCCCAGGGAACCTTCGCCGCCGCTGGTGCCCGGGCCCTGCGGCGATTCACCGCCGAGGGCGTCACGGGAGACATCCTCGAAACCCGCGTTCGCCTCACCGACGGCACGACCGCCCTCGGACGAAGGCTCATCCGCGGCGAAACCGCCGAAAACCTCGCAGAAGAAATCCGGCAGCGCCGCGCGGAACGTACGGGGAAACCCCCCTTCGAGGGACCGGCCCTGGCTCCTGGCCAGGTGTTCTCCGAAACGTCCGCCCAGGAAGAACGCACGCGAATCCTCGCCGACGCATTCGCCCAGCTCGCCGTGCCCGGCGAATTCACCACAGCCACCTGGGCCGAGATCGCCTACAAACTGTTCCACGCACCACAGCGAAAATCCGGGTCCGACGCGGTCATCCGGTCCTTCATGGCTGCTGTCGGAGTCCACCACCTCGGCCGGGTCCCCGATTTCCCCCACGATATCGATCTACTCGCGATGGTGACGAGCCAGGACGAATTCATCGCCCTCATCGTCGAACACGGCAACATCACCGGTGGAACAGGCAGCCGCCCGAGTACCGAGCCGGTCGGCGACGCCGCCGCGCCCGGCGGCGCGATCGGTCGGCGACCGAGTGACGATGCCGCGGCTGGAGCGGATCCCGGACCGGAGTGGGCGGCGGTCGAGGGCCTGCGGCGCGATGTGTTCGTAGTGCATACCACGATCGCCGATATCGGTATCGCTCTGCAGGCGGAGTTGCGGGCGTTGCCCGGCGGCGAGGACCACAGCGTGGTCGGGTTCGATCGGGCCGATGCGGATGTGGATATCGGCGAATTGCGGGTGTATGCGCAGGCGGTGCTGGATATCTGCACAGTCTTCCCCGGGCATACGAAGCGCTTGATCGTGCTCGATCGACACGACTTCGCGCGACACATCAGGACGTACGACTCTTCTTATCCCGCAGCGCGTCGGCGGTCGATCGTCCTGGATCTCCGGACCGGTCGATTGAGAGGCGAACCCAAGCGTTTCCCCATGGCGATCTCCCCGCTGGGGGAGCGTCGCGGTGATTCCGGAGAACGCGCGAGATATCTGTGGGCGGTGCGTGATCTGCTGCCGCATTTCGGTATTCCGGGTTGGAAGTACGCCGACCAGCTGGTGCTGCCGACGCTGATGGAATCCTTCGAGCAGGACTTCGCGGAGACTGCGCGGCCGGTCGAGAGACAGCGCGGTCCGCATCGGGAAGCATTCGATGATTGGCGGGTCCTGCAGGGGCTCGGCAGAGGCTACTTGATGCACCCGTTCGTCGGGGAGTACACAGTGGCCGTCGGGGTGGCTGCGGCATTCGCCGAGGGCCGTGCCATGGCGTACAGCCCCGCTGGGCGGCTGTACGAATTACTGGCTGCTCAGGACGGGATCGAGAAGCGCCCGATCACCGGGGACGCACCGATCGGTGAGCTGCGGGAGGCGACGAATGCCGAGAAGCTCGGGGTGCCGGCGGATCTGGTAGATGAATTCTCCGGCATCGGCGCCGATGCAGATCTCGGTGATCCGGATGCCGTCGCGCAGGTCAACGAGGCAGTGGGGGAGACGTTACAGGGACTCCTGCGTGGTGTCCCGGGACACGAGAACATCAAAGTTCTCGGTTTCGATTCGCCGCGTCTCGACACCGACGTGGTGAAAGAAGTCGCCAGGGCGATGGTCTGGCTGATGCGGACGTATCCGAATACCGATATTCGCGAGGTCGGTTTCGGAAGCCTCCGCTATATCGACGACGAAGCCAAAGCCGGGACCCTGCCGGTGCACGGTGCCGTCCGGTGTTACACCGAGTCGATCGTTTTCGACACCACATGGGCCGAGAGCGCCGGCGAAGTTCGCAAGCAGGCCCGGCGCACGGTCGATACAGGTCTGCATCCCGAGAGTTTCCTGCTGCGGCCGGTCATCGCCTATACCGCACACGAATACATGCACGCACTCGGCGTGGCGGGCAGCTACGACGGCGAAGTGGCCGCCCTCGAAGCCCTGGCCGATCTGTACCTCGCAGAGGAGCGCGGCGTACCGACGTCGGCCCGCTGGCTGGCCTGGCTGCGCACCGCGATCCCCGCCTACGGCTTCGACGAGGCCGGTCGGTTCATAGCCGAAGAATCGGTGGCCGACGGCGGAGCCGATGTAGCCCTCCGCCGCTATGTGCTCGGGCCGCACGCCGAGGTCCGAGCACCGAGCCTGGTCCAGCACGATCTCCTCGTCGAGGCCGCGGCCCGCAACGCGCAGCACGGCCGGTGGGAGTCGGTGCTGGACGCACACAGGCTCCGGCGCAATGAGTCCCTCCTGCAGCGCCGTCGCCGAGCCGACACAGCGGTCGGTGTCGCCGGTGAGGCGTTCGATGCCGCCAGGGCACGGGTTCTCGGTGCGGTGGATACCTCCGGTGATCACGCCGATTCCGATCGGCCGGACAAGCCGCAGCCCTCGGATGCCGGTAAGGGGAAGGGTCCCCGGTCCGGGGAGTCGCGGGGAAACCTGGACGACGGCCTCATCGGCAGCCGTCCCTCGTCTGTACCCCCCGCGCAGCGGTACGGGCCGGGGATCTCCGATGAATGGTCGGAGCTGATCGATGCGGGGACCTCGCGGCTGGAGCGCAACCATGCGATCGGTGCCCGGTTGCAGTCGGCGCTGCGTGCCATCCCCGGCCATGACGATGTGGTCGTGAAGTTCGACGATTCCCGGTTGACACCAGAGGTGCTCGCGGAGTTCGCGCGGGCGTGGGTGACCCTGTTCACCGGATTCCCGGACGTGGATGTTCCGGTCATCGAGCCGTCTGTCCTGTGGGAGGGTGAGGCGGTGTCGGCGTTCGCCTCCGATGATCCGCGGCGTACGCGGGTGGCCGGTTCGTCGGTAGCGCAGGGACCGCCGCAGGTGCTGGCGCTGTATGTGAATCGCCGGTTCTTCCTGAAACCGGACGTTTTCCGGTCGGAATCGGGCAAGACCGGCACACCGGATGATCCGTACGACGACTACTTCCTGGAACACGTGGACCGAGCCGTGGCCGCGGGTGAGCTGTCGGAGATGGTGTCGGTTCGGCCGGCCTACGCGGTCGCCGTGCTGGCATTCGCTGCAGCGCTGGATATTTCGCGTGGCCGTCAGGCTCATCCGGCCGTGGACGAATTGTTGCGCGAGGCATTCGCCGGTACGGGTCGCCCACAGCACGGGCCGGAGTTCCGGCGATGGCAGCTCGAAATGTTGCCGGATGCGTTCGAATGGTCCACGGGTGTACTGGACAAGTCGAAGGCGCTGACGCTGGGGCTACTGAGTACGGAGTTGCCCGATCAGGAGGAAGCACTGCTGACCGGGCTGGCCGGACTGCTGGATGCGGGGGACGGGTCGGCGCCGCGCAGCGTGGCCGCAACCGATACCGACCCCGTGCCCCTGCCCGAACCCGGGAACGCGGCATTGATGCCCGCCATGGTGATCGATGACGAGTGGGCGGCCCTGTCGACCGGGCACGACATCGCGACCCATCTGCGCAATATGCTGTATGCCGAAACCGGACGGCATTTCGAGGTGACCGGGTTCGATTCGGACCTGGACCTGGACGTGTTGCGGGAATACGCGCGGACCGCCTTCGAGTTCCGTGACGATCTGGCGGCCTACAACGTCCCCGAAATTGCCATCGTCGATACCAAGAAGGTGAGCGGCACTCGTTCATTGGGGTATGCCGAACGCGCCTACGACGAAAGGGCGATTCCGCGGCGATATGAATTCGAGCACCCCGACGGGCGTCCGGGCCGGCTCCTCCACGCCATGCGACTGGTGTTGGATCGCAACTACGCCGAGAACGCCGAGAATTTCTGGCGTGCCAAGACTATCGCGGCGGACAACGGCTATCACCCCGATAGCGGCCGGCATCGTCCTGTGCGAGCGGTAGTGTTGCACGAGCTCGGGCATGCAGCCGAATTCGCGGGGCATGGGGTGGCTCGCACACTGATCGCAAATGCGCTGCTGGGCCATTACATCGCGAAACACCTGGGCCCGGCCACGGAAGCCGGCTACCAGCAGTGGCTGCAGAGCAGGCTCTGCGGATACAGCTTCCACGCCGACGGGCAGCTGAACCCGGGCGAAGCGATTGCGGAAGCGTTTGCCGACGTCCGGTCGCGGGGTTACGAGAACGTCGGGGACGAGATCCGGATCATCTACGACCTGACGGTCAACGCCGCCGATAATTCACCGGCCGGGCGGGCGCGTCGATTCCTCGACCGCCGGCGATTCGGTGCCGCGCGGTATCACCGCCGAGCCGGCGGCACGATCACCCGGCGGCCCTCCGAGCCTATGGTCGGCGGCACTGATCCGCACGGAAAAGGCGATACGATCCAGGCTTCGGGAACCGGGCGTGATGGGTCGACCGGATTGATCGGGAACAGACCTGCCGAACCCGACACCCACTCGGCGGGGTCGGCGCCAGGTGATGGCCCGCGGCCGACACCGTGGACGCTCGGGCGACCCGGTTCCAGTGGTTCCCTGCAGGAAAACGACACCACAATGCCGGGTTTGCGACGCTGACCGGCCTCGAGCGGTGTGACGAGCAGGCTGACCGGCACCCCGATACAGGTCAGCAGGCCCAGATGGCCGCTCGCGTCCGCCGCGCTCACCCCGGCACATTCGTGCTTATGGTGTGGCTTGGTGTCCGGGGCCGACGGGCGACGGTGGCAGCCGGCCGATCGGCCACCTCGCCGGTGAGGTGATCGCGGATGATCCGGTGGTCGTCCGGAACCGGAGCACGATCGGCAGCGGCGCCTGCTACAAGGCCCGGGACTTCTCGAAGGTCCTTCATAGAACTCGCCACCAGTGGATCCGTCCCTGCACGCCTGGCTGCAACGGCAAAGTCGAACGCTACAACCGCATCTCACCGAGGAATGTCTCTACGCCCGGGAATGGACCTCGGACTCCAGTCGCGTGTACCACTCTGTGCTCACGCCGGCAAGGACGGCGACCTCCTCGCGCCGCAGCCCGGCGACCCGGCGACGGGCGCTGGTCGGCAGTCCGGCCTGCGCCGGGGTGATTCTGGCGCGCCGACCGGCAAGGAAGTCCCGGTTCTCGGTGTGCGGATCGGCCTCGATCTCGCGGAACAGCCGCTTACAGAGCGAGCGACCCGGTCTACTCGGACAGCAGTCCCACTTGGACGACCCACTCGTCGGCCACGATTTCATCGACGGCGCACGAGGGAAAACTTGCCATGAGCAGCGCGGCGGCGACCACGGCCGTACCGCAACTCCTGATCGTCCTCGATCGTGTTGCAGGCGCGATGCCGGAGCAAGCCCGGGACATGACGCGGGCGATCGAACGGGCCCGGGACGCCCGGCGGCTCGAGCAAACCGCGGTCGACCGGATCAACGCACGTCGACAGTTCGCCAGGCGGCGTCCCAACCCACGAGTGAGGCGCCGCGGCGAGGGCGCGTTCCGGTCGCTCGCGACTCGGCCTTCGTCGAGGCTCTCGTGCTGCGGATCGGTGCCGCCGCGGCTCCCTGATCAGCTCGTCAATAATAAATAATAATTTAGTATTGACACCGCCGGGCGTGGTGGGTGACTCTGTCGAAGCAAAGTTGCCCAGGCGAGACATCGAGGTCACATGCAGGTCAAGAGGAAGTGGGGCGCCATCCTCGGCGCGGTGCTGATCGCCGCGACCGTCGCGGGCTGCGCGGGCAAGGTCGGCGAGAACGGCCGCGTCGGGGTCGTCTACCTGAACGCAGAGGGCTACTACGCAGGCGTCGCGAAGGGCTTGAACGAGACGTTCACCGAACTGCCCGACGCGCCCCAGCTGCTCGCGTCCAACATCCAGTCGGACGCCTCCAAGGAGAGCACGTTCGTCGATACGGTCGCCTCGGTGAAGGCCGACGCGCTGATCATCTCGCCGGCTTCCGCGACCGCCTCCGTCCCCGCACTGAGGCTCGCGCACGAGGGCGGCGTCCCGATCATCTGCTATAACACCTGCATCGAGGACGATGCCGCCCGTGAGCTGGTTTCCGCCTACGTGCTCGGCGACCCCAAGGAGTTCGGTGCCGCTTCGGGACGCCAGATGGCGGCCTACTTCCGGGAAAAGGGCATCACCGCACCGAAGGTGGCGGTGATCAACTGCGAACAGTTCGAGGTGTGCATCCAGCGCCGGATCGGGTTCGAGGAAGCGCTCACCGCGGCGGCTCCCGGTGCCACCATCGTGGCCAACCAGCAGGGGCTGACCCTCGACGAGGCAGTCCAGCGCGCCGAACAGATCCTCACGGCCCAGCCCGATGTCGACGCGTTCTACGGTGAGGCCGGTTCGCAGATGATCGGCGCGGCACGCGCTGTCCGAGCCCGGGACAAGGCCGGTGCCGTGGCGGTGTTCGGCGGCGATATGTCGACGCAGGCGGCCGGCATGCTGCGGGAGGGCACCATCCTCAAAGGTGTCACCGATATCTCCGGTATCAAGGTCGGCGAACTGGCGGGCCGCGCGGCCGTCGACGTCATCGATGGCAACCCGCCCACCGAGTTCGTGATCCCGGCCCCGGTCGACGAGTACGTCGGACCGCAGGCCGCCGCGGACTGGATCGAGACGCATCCGGATGGGATCCCGTGACCTCCGCAGCCGCCGCGAACCCGCCCCACACCCGGAAGGACACCATGGATCAGCACACGGACGATCCCGCCGTTGTCGTCGAGATCGAGGGATTGACCAAGCACTACGCCGGTGTGCAGGCCTTGACCGATGCCTCTGTCACCATTCGCGCCGGTGAGGTGCGGGCACTGCTCGGCCGCAACGGTGCGGGCAAGTCGACGATGATCCGGCTGCTCGCGGGTGTCGAAACCGCCGACCGGGGGACCATCCGCGTCGGTGGTGAACCACTCGGCAACGGCGGCGTCCGACGGTCGACGGCGCTCGGCATCGAGACCGTCTACCAGGAACTGAGCCTGGTCCCGGAACTGACCGTCGCGGAGAACATGTTTCTCGGTGTCTGGCCCCGCACTGCCGGTCGCGTCGATTACGACACCATGTGCCGCGAAACCGCCGCCGTGCTGGAGGAACTCGCACTCGATATCGATCCGCTCAGCCGGGTCGAGTCCCTGCCACTCGCCGAACAGCAGCTCGTCGAGATCTGCCGTGCCGTCCGGCGCAAGCCCCGGCTGCTCATCCTCGACGAACCGACCAGTGCGCTGGCCGCCGCCGAGGTCCAGGTGGTGCTGCGGACCGTCGAGCAGATCGCGGCGGCCGGAGTCGCCGTCGTGTACGTGAGCCATCGCCTGGACGAGATCCGGCAGGTCGCCTCGACCGCGACCGTTATGCGCGACGGCCGGGTGGTCGAAACCGTCTCGCTGGAGGATATAAGCACCGCCGATATCGTGGCGCTGATGGTCGGCTCCGCCGCGCCGGCCGTGGCGGAACGCACCGAGCGTGCCGTGGACCGCTCCGGGACGCCGCTGCTCGCGGTGCGGAACCTGGTGCTGCCGCCGATGATCCGCGAGGTGTCGTTCGATGTGCATCCGGGCGAAGTGCTCGGAATCGCCGGCCTGATGGGCTCGGGTCGCAGCGAACTACTCCGCGCTGTCGCGGGATTCCATCCGATCTCGTCCGGCTCCGTCGCGGTGGCCGGGACCGAGGTCCGCAGTGTCAGCGCGGCCCGGATGAAGGCTTTGGGAGTCGGCATGACGCCCGAGGACCGCAAGGGCGCGGGCATCGTGCCGTTACTCGGTGTCGACGAGAACATGCTGATATCGGACTATCGGACCGTCAGCTCCGGACCGACCATCGTGTACCGCCGGTTCCGCGAGGCGGCCGCCGACCTGATCTCGCGGCTGTCGATCGCGACTGCCCGCACGGAGACCCCGATCGTCAACCTCAGTGGCGGCAACCAGCAGAAGGCGGTCATCGGCCGCTGGCTGCACGCGGGCAGCCGGATCCTGCTGCTCGACGAACCCACCCGTGGTGTCGATGTCGCCGCGAAGTCCCAGATCTACCGTCTCGTCCGGGAACTCGCCGACGGCGGCGCCGCCGTGGTGTTCGTCTCGGGTGAACTCGAAGAGCTGCCCCTGGTCTGTGACCGGGTGCTCGCTCTACGTGGCGGCGAGATCACCGAGGAGCTCACCGGCTCCGATATCACCATCGCCTCCGTCCTCGCCGCCGCGATGGCGGCCTGACCACCACGAAGCCAAGACGAGAAGAGGACCCCGTGGTCATCACCAAGAACAATCTCCGGCCGGGTGATTCCCGCACCGCACGCGGCCGGCTGGGCTCGCGTAGTCATCAGCTCAACGAAATCGGCCTCGTGGTGGCGATCGCGGCGCTCTACGTGGTGCTCGGTCTGACCGCGTCGGGCTTCATGGACGGCTCGAACCAGCTGGGCATCCTGCGCGACGCCGCGACGATCGGCATCGCTGCCTGGGGTGTCACGCTGGTGATCATCGCGGGCGATATCGACATCAGCATCGGTCCGGCCGTCGCGTTCGCCTCGGTGCTGGTCGCGATGGGCAGCACCCAGTGGGGATTGGGTGTGTTCGGTGCCGTGCTCCTCACCCTGGTGCTCGGTGCCGCGTGGGGTGCACTCGCCGGCTGGCTGCGGGCCACCTTCAACGTGCCTTCCTTCATCGCCACCCTCGGCCTGTGGAGCGTCCTCGGCGGTCTCGGCCTCTATCTCACCGACGCCCTGCCCGTGGTGCTCCCCGACAGCGGTCTGTTCGACCTGCTGGGCGGTTCCATCCTCGGTATTCCGACGTCCGCGGTGGTGATGCTGATCCTGTTCGCCGTGTTCGTCTATATCGCCAAGTTCACCGCGTACGGTCGTTCGGTATACGCGATCGGCGGTAACGCGGCTGCCGCCCAGCTTGCCGGCATCAACCTCACCAAGGTGCGCATCCTGCTGTTCGCGACCACCGGCCTGCTCTCGGCGATCACCGGCGTACTGCTCGCTTCCCGGCTCGGTGCGGGTTCCGGCAGCGCGGGAGCGGGCCTGGAGTTCGACATCATCGCGGCCGTCGTCATCGGCGGTGCCGCACTTGCCGGCGGTCGCGGCACGATGCTGGGCACCCTGCTCGGCGTCGTCTTCATCACCGTGATCGGCAACGGACTCGTCCTGCTCGGGGTGAACTCCTTCCTGCAGGACGTCATTCGCGGCGTCATCATCGTCGGCGCCGTCCTGATCAACGCGCTCGTCGTCCGCCGCGGCGCCGCAGCCACCCGCACCGCATGACCGGCTCTCCCATCGATACGGGCTCGGTACCGGCGTGCACCGCACGGTCCTGCCCCGGCCGCTCACAGGAGGAATTGTGACCACAACCGAACCGGGGACCCGGACCGTTCCCGAGACGATGCCGGGCATCTACCTCCCCGGCAACTCCACCACCGAGATGCGGCAGGTCCCCGTGCCGACGCCCGGTCCGGGACAGCTGCTCGTCGAGGTCGGCGCCGCGGGCATCTGCGGTACCGACATCAGCTACATCTACCGTGAGTACAAGACCCACCGCGGGATCGACGGCCCCGCGTACCGCGGGGTCGTCTCCGGCCACGAGCCGTCCGGTCGTGTCGTCGCCGCCGGGCCCGGCTGCGGCCGGTTCGGCGTCGGCGACCGGGTCATCGTCTACCACATCGCCGGTTGCGGACTCTGCGACAACTGCCGCCGCGGTTTCTACATCAGCTGCACCGCGGCGTCCCGGGAGTCGTACGGCTGGCAGCGCGACGGTGGCAACGCCCGCTACGTTCTGGCCGAGGAGCGCACCTGTGTGCCGCTGCCCGCGGAACTGTCCTACGTCGACGGTGCGCTCATCGCCTGCGGATTCGGCACCGCCTACGAAGGACTGCGCCGCATCGGCGTCAGCGGGGAAGGCGACCTGCTGGTCGTCGGTCTGGGACCGGTCGGTCTCGCGGCCGGCATGATCGGCCGCGGGATGGGCGCTCGTCGCGTGGTCGGCGTCGAACCGTCCGAGGTGCGCCGGGGGTGGGCCGACTCACTCGGTATCTTCGATACCACCGTCGCACCGAGCGAAGCGGACGCCGAACTCGACCGGCTCACCGGCGGAGCCGGTTTCGCCTTCACCATCGACGCGTCCGGGTCCGCACCCGGCCGGTCCACCGCGGTCGAGCACGCGGCCGAATGGGGTCACGTCTCGTTCATCGGCGAGGGCGGCCGCTTCGACAGCGAGGTCTCCGACACGTTGCTGCACAAGCAGTTGACGCTGCACGCGTCGTGGGTGACGTCCCTGCAGGCGATGTCGGACCTTGCGACCAACCTGGTCGCGTGGGGCCTGCGTCCCGAGGCCGTCGTCAGCGACCGGTTCACTCTCGACAAGGCGGATCAGGCCTTCGCCCTCGCCGCGGGTGGCAGCCGCGGCAAGGTCGTCTTCGTCTCGGATTCACTACAGTGACCCAGCCGCCCTCCCCCGGAACCCTCGTCGAGATCGATGCGGGTTCCGCGGGTCGTCCCGACATCGTATGGCTCGACAACGCGGTGTTGCGGCTCGGGTTCGTTCCGGCACTGGGCGGGCGGCTGCTCTCGGTGCGATTGCACGGCCGGGAAACCCTGTGGCGCAACACCGAACTGCTGGACGAGAACCTGCATCCGGTGCCGCCGCATATGCCCGCGCCGGTATCGGGGCCGATGAGCGTCTGGAACAACTACGGCGGCGACAAGACGTGGCCCGCGCCGCAGGGATGGTCCGGCCCGGCCGAGTGGGCGGGCCCGCCGGATCCGGTGCTGGACTCCGGCCCGTACGACCGGCGGGTGGAGCGCATACCCGGGGCGGTGACGCTGACGATGACCAGCGGCCACGACCCGCGCACCGGCCTGACCCTCACCCGGTCCGTCACGCTGCGGGACGGGCAGAGTTGCTACGACGTGCGTCTCGAAGCCCGCAACACGTCCGCAGAGCCGGTGCGGTGGGCACTGTGGAACGTCACCCAGCGCGCCGCCGGCGAGCCCGGCCGCGGCGGCGTGTACGTCGGCGTCACCGACGGGGACCACCGGGCGGTACCACTCGCGGTCGGTACCGGAGTGCCCCGGCACGAGGCTCTCGGCACCGATCGGGTCCTGGTGCCGCACCAGGATGTCGTCGGCAAAGTCGGATTTCCCGGCGCGAGTGGATGGCTGGCGCACGGCGCGCACGGTATCACCACCACCCAGGCCTTCACCACCGATCCGGGCGGCGACTACCCGGACGGCGGATCCCGGGTGGAGGTGTGGATGGAACACCCGCTGGGCGAACCGATCGAGCATCTCGGCGGTCTGCACCCACGGGCACGGATCGTGGAGATCGAACTCCTCGGCCCGTCGACGACCCTGGCGCCGGGCGAACACACCGCGCTCGAGTACCGATGTGCGACCGCCACCGGCGAGGGTGAGGTCCGCGCCGTCACTCCGGTCGGGCACTGGGAGAGCGGCGCCCGGTTCGCCGCGTACGTCGGCGGTGAGCTCCTGGTCGACGGCATCCCCTACGGCAGGGTGCCTGCCGGTGCGGTGATCGCGCTGGACAGCGACCTGATCGATAGCCGGGTCACGCTGCGCGAGAACGGAACCGGAGACGATCACGACCTCGGTACCGCACCCGATCCCGGGCGGGCACACGACCGGAAGGAGACCCCGTGACCACAGGATCCGACACCGGCACAATGCTGATCACCGGCGCGGCCCGGGGAATCGGCGCCGCGACCGCACGCCGGATGGCGACCTCCGGATGGTCGGTTGTGCTGTTCGACCGCGACGAGAAGGTCGCCGATACGGCCGCGTCGATCGAATCCGCGGGCGGCCGGGTACTGGCCTGCCGCGGCGATGTGACCTCCGAATCCGACTGGTCGGCAGCGCTCGCCCGCACCCGCGCGACGTTCGGTCCCCTCGACGCGCTCGTCTGCAACGCGCTCGCCACCGACCACGCCCCGCTGCACGAGATGACGCTCGCGTCGTGGCAGCGGCAGCTGGACGTCAACCTCACCGGCGCCTTCCACGGCGTCCGGGCGTGCCTGCCCGACCTGCGCCGCGACCAGCGCGGCGCGATCGTCATCGTCTCGTCCGTCCATGCCGGCTTCGGCCTGCCCGGGGTACCCGCCTACGCCGCGACTAAGGCCGGACTGACCGGCCTCACCCGGCAGCTGGCCACTGAATACGGTGGTGAGGTCCGGGTGAATTGTGTGCTGCCCGGACCGATCCTGACGGCGCAGTGGGACGGGATCCAGGAAGACGAGCGCGCCGCGAGCGCTGCCGAGACGGTTATCGGGCGGCTCGGTGATCCCGATGAGGTGGCCGGTCCCATCGAGTTCCTGCTCGGCGCGTCCGCGTCCTTCGTCACCGGCGCCACCCTCACCGTCGACGGCGGATGGAGCATCACCAAGAATTCGTCCTGACCGCACCCACGCCGGGGTGTGACAGCCAATTCACGAAGAACGGGGTCGAGGAGAAGAGATGACAGGCTATGCGGGACGTGGGGTCCACGGTTCGACAGTGGAACTGCTCGGTTCTCGAATCGTGGACGGCACGATAGCGCCTGGCGAGGTCCTCGATCTCCGAGAGATCGGCGCGCGGATGGACCTGTCGTTGACCGCGCTACGCGAGGCGATCAAGGTGCTCGCCGCCAAGGGGCTGGTCGATTCCCGTCAGCGCCGCGGGACGTTCGTCCGGGACCGGGCCCAGTGGAACGTACTCGACAGCGATGTGATCCGCTGGCGGCACTCCGCCGGTGACGCGTCCGCGATGCTCGACGAACTCGCCGAGGTACGGGCGATCATCGAACCGTCCGCTGCCGGACTGGCGGCGCTGCGCCGCACCGACGAGGACCTCGCCGACTTCGAACAGTGCCTCACCGATATGGCCGCCGCCGCGACGGGAACCGCCGAGCAGGCCGCCGCCGCGGACCTGGCCTGGCACGAACTGCTGTTGCGGGCCGCGCACAACGAGATGCTGGCCAGTATGAACGTGCTCATCAAACCGGCGCTGATGGTTCGCGATTCCCTCGTACACCACCACACCACCGACGACCCGGTGCCGAGTCACCGCGCCGTCGTCGATGCCATCCGGGCGAGCGATCCCACGGCTGCGGTGGCCTCGACCCAGGCACTGCTCGCCAAGGCCACAGACGACCTGTCGCGCGTGCTCAATCTTCTCGACAGTAAGGAATCAGGGTGAAGATCACGGCTATCGATACCTTCGCAGTCGCGCCACGATGGCTGTTCTGCCGCATCGATACCGATGCCGGCATCGTGGGCTGGGGCGAACCGGTGGTCGAGGGCCGGGCCGATACGGTTCGCGCCGCGGTCCACGAACTGGCGGAACTGCTCATCGGTAAGGACCCGCGCACCGTCGAGGCGCACTGGCAGGTCCTGACCAAGGGTGGCTTCTACCGTGGCGGGCCGGTGCTTTCGAGCGCTGTCGCCGGAATCGACCAGGCGCTGTGGGACATCCTCGGCAAGTCGCTGGACGTACCGGTGCACCAACTACTCGGAGGAGCGGTTCGCGACCGGGTCCGCGTGTACGGGTGGGTCGGTGGCGACGAACCGGACGAGGTCGCCGACGCCGCCCGCGCCCAGATCGAGGCCGGTCTGACCGCACTGAAGATGAACGCGTGCGGACGATTCGACCGGCTGGCGGCGCCCGCCGGACTCGACGGCGTCGTCGAGCGCGTCGGCAAGGTCCGCGAAGCGATCGGCGACCGGAACGACATCGCGATCGACTTCCACGGTCGCGTCGGGGTCGCGGACGCGCGCCGGCTCGTATCGATGCTCGAGCCGATGCGTCCGCTGTTCGTCGAGGAACCGGTACTGCCGGAACTCGGCCACCGGCTGCGGGATGTGGTGGAGTCGACGACCGTGCCGATCGCGACCGGTGAACGCCTGTACTCCCGGACCGAATTCCTTCCCGTGCTCGAATCGGGTGTCGCGGTCGTGCAACCGGACCTCTCGCACGCCGGCGGCATCTCCGAGGTCCGGCGCATCGCGTCCCTGGCCGAGACCTTCGGCGCGCTACTCGCCCCGCACTGCCCGCTCGGCCCGCTGGCCTTGGCCGCCAGCCTGCAGGTCGCGCTCGCGACCCCGAACTTCCTGCTGCAGGAACAGTCCATCGGCATCCACTACAACCAGGGCAGTGCCGAACTGCTCGACTACGTCCTGGACCGCTCCCCGCTGCAGTTCGCCGACGGGCATATCGAGCGTTGGGACGCTCCGGGTCTCGGGGTGGCGATCGACGAGGCCGCGGTCCGCGCGGCCGACGCGGTCGCGACGAGCTGGCACGGGCCGATCTGGTACCACCCCGACGGATCGTTCGCCGAATGGTGATCCGACTCCGCGACCACCGACGACACGCGAACCGACGAAATCGAGGCATCTCATGACCCTGCTCGACGACCTGCGCGAACACCGGCTCCTCGGCATCATTCGTGGCACCGACGCCGCCGCGTCGATCGACACCGCGCTGGCTCTCGCCGACGAGGGCGTCCGGTTGTTCGAGGTTTCCCTCACCTCGGCCGACGCGCTGCGGGTGATCGGAGAGATCGCGACGCGGCTGGATGGACGGATCCAGCTCGGCGCAGGCACCGTCCTCACCCCCGACCAGGTGATCCGAGTGCGGGAGGCCGGCGCCACCTACGTCGTCACCCCGGCCGTGGCGCCTTCGGTGCCCGCGGCGATCGAGAACAGCATCCCGGTGCTCTGCGGTGCCCTGACTCCCACCGAGATCGTCACCGCGGTCGGGCTCGGTGTGGACGCGGTCAAGATTTTTCCGGCGTCCACGATGGGCCCCGGATACTTCAAGGATCTGCGCGCACCGTTCCCCGAGGTCCCGCTCATCCCGGTCGGCGGTGTCGGCGCGGACACCGTACCCGCCTACCTTGCCAACGGCGCGGTCGCGGTCGGTGTCGCGAGCCCGCTGTGCGGCGACGCCCCCGACGGCGGCGACCTGAATGCGCTGCGTGTGCGGGCGCGGTCCTTCCTCGAGGCCGTGCGGGAGCACGTGTGAACGCGACATCCGAGCGCGCGCTCGACGTCGTGACCCTCGGTGAGACGATGGTGGCCGTACGCGTCGCGGGCCATATCCGGTTCGGTGGCGACGCCACGGTGGCCGTCGCGGGCGCGGAATCCAATGTGGCGATCGGCCTCGCCCGTCTCGGTCACCGGGTGCGGTGGGGTGGCAGGCTCGGCGCCGACGAGTCCGGCGAACTGGTGCTGCGCACCCTGCGCGCGGAAAACGTCCTCGTCGACACCGCCTCCCGCGACACCGAACGCGCCACCGGCCTGGTGATGTTCGAGCAGCGGCTGCCGGACATGACCCGCGTCGAATACCATCGCCGCGACTCCGCGGGCTCCCGGATCTGCGCGGCGGATTCCGTCGCGGCACTGGCGGAGCTGCCGCGGATCCTGCACCTCACCGGGGTGACACCGGCCGTGTCCGCAAGTGCCGCCGAGGCCGTGACAGAGGCCGTGCGTATCGCCCGCGAAGGCGGCACACTGATCTCCTTCGACGTGAACTTCCGCTCCCGGCTGTGGGATCCGGACACCGCCGCGGCAGTGCTGCGCCCGCTGGCCCGCGCTGCGGATGTGGTGATCGCGTCCGAGGACGAACTGGATCTCATTGCAGGCGAACCCACAGAACTCATCGACTGCGGGGTTTCGGAAGTGGTGATCAAGCTCGGCGCGAACGGCGCCGCCGCGCACACCGCCGCGGGCGTGACCACCGCCGCGGGACATCGGGTGAGTGTCGTCGACTCGATCGGCGCCGGCGACGCCTTCACCGCGGGATACCTGTCCGCGCTGCTCGACGGCGGCGACACCGCCGAGCGGCTCGCCCGCGGAAACACCCTCGGCGCGTTCGCGGTCTCGAGTCGCGGTGACTGGGAAGGGTTGCCCGGCCGCAACGAGCTGGCTTTGATCGAGGCGGGCTCGGGGGTGGCGCTGCGATGAGCACGGTGGGCGAGTGGACTCCCCTCGGCGTGGCACGGCACGAACTCGGCGAGGGCGCGCGAGCGACGGACGACGGATTCCTGTTCGTCGACCTGCTGGCGGGAGTGCTGCTCGAGACCCTCGGCACGCTTTCCCTGGGGACCGAGGTCGATTCGGCGCACACGGCACGTGAGGTGTTGCGGCTCGACGTCCCGCTCGGTGCCGTCGCGCCGCGTGTCGGCGGCGGCTGGATAGCCGCTGCCGGAACCGGGATCGCGCTACTCGATGTATCGGACCGGGCAGGATCAGGCGCCCCCACCGTCGAAATCGAATGGCTGGCACGGCCGTTCGATGACGCCCCGGTGCCGATGCGGATGAACGACGGTGTCGCCGATCCGCACGGGCGGTTCTGGGCCGGCGCGATGCCCTACGACGGCACGCCGGGCGCCGGGCGGCTGGTGCGGGTCGACCCCGACGGCAGCGTCCGGGTGGTTCTCGACGGGCTCACCATCCCCAACGGCCCGGTCTTCGGCCCGGACGGCGCCACCATGTACCTCGCCGACAGCGCGCGGGGGGTGATCCTGCGGTACCGGGTGGAAGCCGACGGCGGAATCGACAGGCCTGCGGGAGTCTTCGCCACGGTTGACGACGCGAGCCCCGACGGCATGACCGTCGACGCGGACGGGTGTGTGTGGTCGGCACTGTGGGGTGGCCGCCGACTGCACAGGTACAGCCCCGAGGGCGAACTCATCGACGTGGTCCCCGTACCGGTGGCGCAGCCGACGAGCATCGCGTTCAGCGCCCGTGCATCGCACCGGATCGTGGTCACCACCGCGACGCACGGCCTGACCGAACCGGGCCCGCTGGACGGCGCCGCCCTCGTCGCATCGACCACGATCGCCGGGCTGCCCACGGCAACCTTCGGCGCGTAGTATGCCGGCGACATGGCCGATCGCTCCAGCCGCCCGAACCGGGCACCGAAGCCTGTATCGAGGTGGGCCGGGAGGAACGCGCCCCGGCCTCGACTCCGTGTACACGAACGCCACGGTCGCCATAAGGCGCCAGGGTGCGCCCATATGATACGGGCGCTGCTACGCGCCGTAGCCGTCGGTGCCGGCCCGCGAAATCACGATATCGGGGACCACGGCACGCGAGGACAACCGCAGCAGGGCGTCTACCATCTCGACCACATCGTTCACCGCCGGCATCCGCTCGGGTGGGATCCGATCGTGGATCCATGCGCTCTTCTCGGTATCGACGTAGCCGGGAGCGATCGTGGTGGCCGTAATGCCGTTTCCCGACTCCTCGGCATTGAGGGCGGCGATCAGCGAGATTAGCGCCGCCTTCGTATCAGGGCTGCACCCCAGCTCCTGACTGGCAGCCGCCCGGCGGGTGCTGCCGACGATGGCGCTGTGCGCGGGCCTGCAGGGACTCCAGTGCCCTTTGTCGGTTTGGGTACAGCCCAGATAGAGACGGCCCTCGTCCCTCCCCTCGGCTGCTGGCCTGCGGTCTTCTTCCCGGTCGGGCCGAGGCGCGAAGCCGAATACGACCTTCTCGGGAGTGATTCTTCGAGCGCGAAAAGTACCGGTAGCAGCCCATGCTGAGTTGCCGGGATGCTGCGCATGCTGGTCCTATGGGTGGAACCGATGAGGCGCCTGCCGCGTCGAAGTATCTGTAAGGATCCGTAGCTGTATGACTCGACTCAAGCCAGGAGAGCGGTAATGGCGCCCGAACCGATTGCTGCGGATGCCGCTGCGATGGCGGACGCCGCTACATTTCTCCGGCATATCGCGACCACAGTCGGTGATGGGTTTCGCCGCATCGACGCCGAGATCGATGGCATGACCTATTGGGGCGGTCCCGCCGCCCAATCGTTCACTGCCGGATGGCAGGAGGCCAGCGAGGGCGCGGTGACGCTGCTGTCCTCGCTGGAAGCCATGGCCGCTCTGTTGGGAGTGCAAGGCGAACAATTCGCCTCGGTGGACGAAACCCTGGCGGCTGATCTGGCCGGTGACGGGCCGCGTCCGAGCTCGCTCAATATCTGACCAACAGGGGTTTCCGCATGTCACGGCATCACGTCGACACCGATGCGCTCGACGCGCTCAACGCCCAGCTGCGTGGTTTGCTCGGCTTCACCGACGACCAGCTGGTACAGCTGCAGCAACGAATGAACCGGCTACACAACGGCGACGGCACCTCGGGGCCGTGGACCGGCGAAACCGCCGAGGCCGCCCGCACTGCCATGGCCACCTGGAATGCCGGCGCACAGAAAATGCGTGACGGGCTGGCGAAGATGGAAGTGGCCGGCAAGAACGCCTACGACTCCTACACCCAGACATTCGCCGCGATCCTGGCCCGCCTCGACCGGGGCCCCGCCCCAGATGCCGGTGCGCAGTGACGGTGGTCGACGTCGATACCGACGTCTACACCCAGGCCGCGGACGCACTACTCGAGGCCGCAGACGAGTTCATCGGCTCAGTGGACAAGCACTGGTCGAAGCTGGCCGAGACCGGCGCGAACATGACCGGCTCCTATGAGGAGGCACGCACCTGGGCCACCGGCTACGACACCAAGGCCAACGACCTGCTCTCGCAGATCAAGCTGATGGCCGACAACGTCAACGGCTACGGCAATGTGGTCGCCGAGCTGGCCTATCTGCATGCCCTCGGTGACCACAACGCCAATATGAAACCCGGCCCACCGCCGACCCAGCCGCCCGCGCGCCCGTTGAATCTGCTGGTGTCGTGCCGGCCACCGCTGCCCACAGCCGGCGGTCCCGGGCAAGGCCTGGTCGAAAGCAGTATCGGGCTCCTCGACGAAATCGGGATCACCGTCCCCGACGGCGACACCGACAAACTCTGGACAGTCGCCGCGGTCTGGCGCGATATCGCCGCCGAACCGGCCGTGGCCGGGTTCGCCGACGAAATCAAACGCATCGCCGGTATGTTCACGCCGATCACTGCGCCCGAGCTCGACCATATCGACGAAGACCTCACCGCCATGGCGGCCGCAGCCACGGAAATCGTGTCCGGGTTCGGGGCGATGGCCACCACCACCACCGAGCATCATGACGAGCTGGTGGCGATGCGCAAGGAAATCGAAGGGTTCCTTGTCCAGTTCGCGATCGATTCCGCGGTAGAGGCCGCGGTGACCGGCGCGGTCACCGTCGCTGCCTCTTTCGTCACCTTCGGTGCCGCGGCACCGATCGGTGCCGCGATCGGCGGCTCCCGGCTGGCGGCCCTGTGCGCGAAGTACGGGGCGAAGATCAAGCCGTTCATTGCGCTGTTCAAGACCCGTGGTCTCGGACGCGGTTTCGAAGACATTCCGGACTTCTCCAGCCACAAGGCGGATATGGACCGGATATGGCAGATGATCAACAAGAAGGCACCCGGCGGCAGCCGGCCCAGTAAAAGCACCGATTGGTCATTCGGCCCCGAGGACGAGAAGGCCATCCACACCGCGTCGGTGCGCAACCCCGAGACCGGCCTGACCCTCAACGAAAAGTTGAACAGCGGCATGCCTCTGACTCCGGAAGAGCAGCGCCAGGCCGACGCGCTGAGACAGGCCCTTGCCAAGTTGCCCGCGCACGAGGGTCCGGTGGTGCGCCACACCACCCTGAGTCCCGAGGAGCTGGCGCGCTACGAGCCGGGAATGCCGGTCACCGAAAATGGGTTCACATACAGCACCCTCAGACCCGACGGCATCGACCAGCAATTCGTGCAGAGCCAGAACGTTGAGTTTCAGATCGTGTCCAAGACCGGCGTGCGGCTCGGCGAGTACGCCCCACGCCCCGACGACGTGATGTTCCCATCCGGGACAGGATTCATGGTGCACGACAGGATCGTGTTGCCGAACGGCCGCGTCATAATTCAGATGACTGAAATCTAAGAAGGGGCCCCTGTGTTCGAACGATTCACCGGCCGCAAGAAAAAGCCGCCGCTCCTGGTCGGCGAGGACTACTTCAACAGCGAAGAATACGCCCGCAACCAGGCGATATTCGACCAGTTCAACGTCGAGATCAACGCCGCGCGCGCCGCCCGCGCCGCCGATCCGACTCCGGAGCCCGAACTCAGCCCCGAAGCGAAGGCTGAACTGCACGCCCGCGCTACCGAGATGCTTCCCCCGGAGAAACAGAAGTGGACCTGGGACGCCGATCACTGGTACGACGGCGACGGCAATGTCCTTCTCACCCGGGGTGCGGACGGCTGGTACGACCCTTCAGGGGTCCGGGTCTACGACCTGAACTACAACCGGGTCGCTCAGTAGAGACATGGCGCCTTCGCGCGGAGGGATCCATCCGATAACGTCAAGATCCCGACAGCGAAGCGCTCTCCGAACTCCCACAACTCTCCGAGCGGTGGTTTTGTCGGCCACCAGTGACGTCACTCGTCGGTGGATGCTGGTGTCAGTCGGGCTCGTGAAGTTCGTATCGGCGAATTTTGAGGTCGTGATCTTGGTTACGGTGCAAGGATCGGTGTGCTTGGTCTCGGGTCCGGTCCTGGTGGAAGTTAGCCGCTGTGGCACGTCCGAGCTATTCCAGTGCTGCGGTAAAGGCCGCAAGTGCGCGGCTCGTCGAACAGCACGAACCGCACGTATTCGACGGCCGTTTCGGCGGCACCCACCGTCTGGACGGCAATTCGGGCACCATTGTCCATCGGCCAGCCGAAGATGCCGGTGGAGATCGCGGGGAAGGCCACAGTCTCCGCGCCCAGTTCGGCTGCCAAGCGCAGGGATTCGCTGTAGCAGGAGGCGAGCAACGCCGAGCGGTCCTCGGTGGCCGACCAGACCGGGCCGACGGTGTGGATCACCCAGCGTGCGGGCAATCGTCCCGCGGTCGTCGCCACCGCCTGCCCGGTCGGCAGCCCCTTGCCGAGGTGCGCGGCGCGGAGGTCTCGGCACTCCGACAGGATCTCGGGCCCGCCCTTGCGGTGAATGGCGCCGTCGACGCCACCGCCACCGAGCAACGAGGAGTTCGCGGCGTTGACCACCGCGTCAACCTGCTGTTCGGTGATGTCCCCGCGCACCGCTTCTATTTTTGTCATCGGTCCATTGTGCTGGCATGACCGATCACGATGCCATCGGATATGCGTACCGTTCACCCGAGCCAGAGTGACGTCAAAATTCGCCGTCACACCACCGCAGCCGACCCGGCGCCGACGCCCGAATTCACTGGCATAACCAGAGCGGCGCATGGACTGAGCGACTGCGCTCATCACCTCTTCTCGCCGCTCACGCGGAAGTGTCCAAGTGAGGTAGAGCCCAGATAGACAGGCCCTCGTTCGGCATGTCGTCCTGGGCCACTGCAGGTGTTTGCAATGTGATCGATTGCGGCCGTGTGGAGTTGGCAGACTGGGTGTTGTGACGCCAGAGGAAGCACAGGGCGCGATCGAGGGTACCGACGACGCGCGGCGACTGGGTCCGGACGAACTGGGTCCAACGTCCAATCCTGGTCGTGGAGTACGTGCGGGAGGTCGCTGCCGACCGGGTAGCCGAGTTGGAGGACCTGTACCTCGATGTGCGCCCCGGCGAGGATATCGACGCCCATGTCGACCGTTTCCGCGGTCTACCCCATCGTGCGAGCCGGGTCGAGCGAGTACGCGCGGCGTACCGGCTGGTCGCGGATGTAGCTGCTGTCCACGATGAGTCCGGGTGGGTGGTGCAGGCCGCGCGGGTGGTCGTGCAGTTCCATGAGCTGCACGACCACGACAATAGGCCCGAGGACCCTGTGAACATGGCCTACTACGAGGCAGCGTTCGCTGAGAACGTCGAATGGTGGCACCGCCATACCGGGCACAAGGTGCTGTTCTGCTCGTCCAGCTCCCACACCGCCAATGCCCGCGACCGGGGTCTTCCGCCGAACCCGGCGGATGTATCCCGTCACGCGGGTAGCTACCTGCGCGAATGCTTCGGCGCGAGCTACAAGTCGATCGGGATCACCTTCCACAGCGGTGATCTGGCCACCTTCGATGGACGGGATCGCGTGCACGTACCCGGGTCCTCACCGCGGTTGTTCGAGTCGATACTGGGCGCGGTCGGCCTCGACTGTTATCTGCTGGACCTGTCTGCCGCCCAGCCTCCGGCGGTGACCGACCGGCTTACCCGCACGGCCGAATTCAGGATGATCGGCCGCGACTACAACTCCGATGACGGTCACTACATGACCGGCGGGTCCGCCAGGGAATGGTTCGACCTCATCGTGCACTGCCAGCGTGTGACACCCGCCCCGCACGTTGCCTCCCCTCCCCGGATGAGCAGCACGGGCCACGACCCGGCCCTGTCCTGAGAGATGACCCCGACACACCAACCTGGGCGACGTCACTTTCCACCGATATGAACAGCTCACCCACCGACCGGCCGATGACTCCAGTCACCGATAAACGATGCCGGGATTCGCTGTCCTAACCACACTCCACCACTTCGACGCGGGGGTGGCCAATCCTGTGGCTCGATATTGGCCGGCCTGCCGGCGCCATCAGCGGCCCAGTCGAAGGCGGGTCCGGGGGGAACCCACCTTCGTGTGGCGCTGAAGTCCACCGTCTCGGAGCCGAAGCCAGTGCCATCGAAGGAGGCGGTCGCGTCGAACGCGACGCGGCGAAACCCTGCCGGCCCGGTGAATGACGCCTGGTCGAATAGGGTGTCGCCTGCGAAGTTCGTCCGGTCGAACCACGCCGCGTCGGAGAACTGGGCACCGGTGAACTCGGCGTGCTCGGCGAAAGTAGTGCGGTCGAACCATGCGGTGCCGGTGCAAGTTGTGCCCGGGAAGTGGGCGCTGCCGGTGAAGGTCACTCCGTCGAACCACGCCGTGCCGATCCGGGGAGAACGCGCGGGATCTTCGTATTTCTACAACTCGCCGCAGCCCTCACTTGCCACAAGAAACGCTACGAGAGACACCTTCTGAGGCGGTAGAGGACTGGCGCGGCCGGTGCTTCATCGCAGTGGAACACCAGCTGACGCCAGTTATCAGCGACCTTCGACAAATGCCTTGATGCCTTCGAGCCATGTGCGAATAAGTTCAGCCAGTACCTGGTTGTCGATGTTGACCCCCGCCGCCGCCGCGTCCATCGACTCCTGGGCACGGATGCGGGTGCGGTCGGGTCCGAGCTCATCGAACTCGTAGACACCGACCATCGACATCCCCGGCGCGGTCGTGGCCCATGTGAGACGATTCGGACGCTCTGCCAGCGCAAATGCTGAAGCGACCGGCGCGCCGCCAGCGCTCCAGGTGAAAGTACTACCCTCCGTGGGCGGCCCGGATGCGACGACGTCCGATATGTCGGCGCGGATGCTCGGCCAGTTCTCGACATGCGCGAGGGCGTCCCACACGACTTCGCGTGACGCCTCGACATCGATCGTGCCGCCGGCCACTGCCGGAGCAGCAGTGTCCACGGCCGCGGACAAGGCGAATTGGTACGCAGGGCTTTCGATGGTCGTCATGGTGTCGGTCCTCATTGTGTCGGGCTGGGCGGTAGATGAGTTCGCCGAGCTGGGGGATCTGGGGGAGTCGCTGCCGGAGCCGCATGCCGTGCTCGCCATCAGAACCGCGGCGATGACAGCCATTCCGCCGGTCCTGTTTTTGAACTTCATCCGAACGCTCCTGTTTGCGAATGCCGAATTCGAACGTGATTGGGTCGCCGAAATCGAGGCTTCGACGGTTCGAACCGGGTGAGTGGGCCGCTCTGTTCATCGACCGGCCGTATCGTAACAATGTACCGATACACTGTATCGAAACCATCTGCCGCTGTCAACGGATTCTGGAGCGGGGACGACTGGGGCACCTCCCCGGCGATTCGCCCGGCTCCGTTCTGGAGTGGGAGTCGCGTTCCGATGACTACGGTGCAATCGGGGCCGCTTCCCTCTGGTGCGGCCACTCGGGGTCCCCGATGATTGGTGTCGAGATCTCCATAGGCGCGTTTGGCTTGCTCGATCAGGATGGAAGCCTCGGCAGGGTCGCTCTCATCTGACCAGGGGCGTCGCCGTGGGGATCAGTGCAGTTCGGCTCATTCCCGAGCGTGTTCCACATTGCTGTCGACGGACTCGTCGAATCGATGGGGTCCGAGACGTGGATCTGCGCCGCCCTGTCGTCCCCCTCGCCCTCGGCATCGAGTAGATGGGCGTCGCCTGCAAAAGCGACAATGCGACCTTCAATATTGTGTATCGATATTCTGTACGGATACAGAATATGTGGCGCCGGGTATCGTCCGACCGATCCCGTTCTGAACGGAGACGCTGATGAGGTTCGAGCAGACACTGGCTTTGTTATGGGGTGACGACTCCAAGCGGGTCGGGCGCTCCGGCCTGACCATTGCGGACTACATCACGACCGCGACCGCTTTGCTCGACGAAACCGGGGCCGGCGGACTGTCCATGCGAGCCGTTGCCGAGCGTCTCGGCGTTCGAACGATGGCCGCATACAGTTTCGGCAATAAGGAAGACCTCGTCGCACTCATCGTCGACCGCGTATGCCGTGAGGCCTATCCTTCCGGCGCAGGACCCCGCGCCGGGAACTGGCGGACGGGACTGGCTGAGGTCGCTCATGCGAACCGACGGCTCGAACTCGCTCATCCGTGGCTGCCCGAACTCCAGACCGTGCGATCTCTGATGGGGCCGTGTGAACTGCGCAAGCGAGACCTCGAGTTGCATCCGCTGGAGAGCACGGGCCTGAGCGATCTCGAGAAGGACCAGGTCCTCACTCAGCTCCTGCTGCACGTCTCCGGAACCACGCGAATCGAGACAGCTCTCCAGCGTGAGCGTGCCGACAGCGGCCTCACTGATGACCAGTGGTGGCGAGTCGTGATGCCGATTCTGGAGAGCATTGCTGATCCGGCAGAGTTCCCGATCGCCGCGCGGGTCGGTTTGGCAGTGCAGGCCGACAGGAACGGGCAGCTATGGGGAGAGGCCACGTTCGGGTTCGGGCTCGAGCGCCTCCTCGATGGCTTCGCCACTTTGATTGCTCGGCACACAGCGAATCAGGACTGACTTCGCGTTGACCAGCGGATGCGCGTGGCGTCAACTGCCGCCGTCGTTCGGGTGAGCGTTCCGTCCGCACGTCGTCGGTTCATGGTGTGGGCGCAGGCCGGGGTATTCGATGCGCTGCTCCGGGAGATCCTCGACCGGCTCGGAGCCGCCGACGAGCTCGACCGAAGCGCGGCGATCTTGGACGCGGCGATAGGTCCGAACCCAGAAGTGCCGGCCGGGCGCGGCACCCACACGGCCGGCCCCGCGACCACGAGCCGGACACCTGGCCGGCGCCCGCGCCGGCAGCGCATCTCTGATGCTCGGCGCACTCGACCTCCTCCGGCGCGTGTCGTCGAAAACAGTCGCCGAGGCCTTGGCCGAGGAGTGGTCTGTGCTGCTCACGTCGATCGTTCGGGACCGGCACCCGTTCGACGGGAAAGGGCATAGGCTGACGTCCGTGGAGCTGCTCGTCGGTATTGATATGGGGACAGGGAGTAGTAAGGGGGTGCTCGTGCGACCGGATGGAGTGGTAGTTGCCGAGCATCAGGTGGGTCACGAGATGTTGTTACCGCGGCCGGGGTGGGCCGAGGTCGACGCAGTGGGCTTGTGGTGGGCGGAAGTGTGCGCGATCAGCCGCACACTGATGGCCGCCGTACCGTCCGGGGCGCGGATCGCCGGGATGTGTGTCAGCGGTGTCGGTCCGTGCCTGGTGTTGTGCGATGAGGATCTCGAGCCGGTACGGCCCGCTATCCTGTACGGCATCGACACTCGGGCGTCGGTGGAGATCGCTGAACTCACCGAGTTGTTCGGCGCGGAGAAGATCCTGTTGCGGACGGGCAAATCGCTGTCGAGTCAGGCGGTCGGCCCGAAGATCGAATGGGTGCGAAAGAACGAGCCGGAGGTGTTCGCCCGTGCGCGCCGCTGGTACGGGTCGAATTCTTTCGTCGTGGCGAAGTTGACCGGTGAGTATGTTCAGGACCATCACACGGCCAGCCAATGCGACCCTTTGTATTCGATTCGCGACTTCGATTGGAATGCCGAATGGGCCGGGCGAATTCTGGGCGCACTGCCGCTGCCTCGGCTCGTGTGGCCGTCGGAGGTCGTCGGCGTGGTGACCGCGGAGGCGGCCGCGGAGACCAAGATCCCGGCGGGCACGCCGGTCGTCGCGGGCACCGTGGACGCCTATGCCGAGGCATTCAGCGTGGGTGTTCGCGATCCCGGTGATCTCATGCTGATGTACGGATCGACAATGTTCCTGGTGCAGGTGCTGGAGACGTTTCATACGAACCCGGCGCTGTGGACGACGACGGGTGTGCAGGAGGGCACTTTCGCGCTCGCGGCGGGGACATCGACCGCGGGTAGGCTGGCCGACTGGCTGCAGAAGGTGACGGGCGGAGCCTCTTTCGACGTATTGACGGCCGAGGCCGCGGCCGTGCCGCCGGGCTCGGAGGGTTTGCTGATGCTGCCCTATCTGGCCGGTGAGCGCACGCCGGTATTCGATCCGGACGCGCGCGGCGTCGTGGCCGGACTGACGCTGCGGCACGGGCGTGGGCATTTGTTCCGCGCGGCCTACGAGGGCATTTCTTTCGGGATCCGCCAGATTCTGGAAATGTTCGACAACGCCGATTCGCCGGTGTTGCGGGCGGTCGGAGTCGGCGGGGGGCTGCGCAGTCCGGTGTGGGCGCAGGCGCTCAGCGATATCACCGGGTTGACCCAGCTGCAGCCGGAACAGACCATCGGCGCGAGTTACGGTGACGGGCTGCTGGCCGCTATCGGGGTGGGACTGGTCGCACCGGAGACGGATTGGACGCGGATAGCCCGCGAGATTCCGCCGAACCCGGAATACCGCGAGCGATACGACGCCCTGTACGAGACGTGGCTGCAGCTGTACCCGGCGACCCGGGATCAGGTGCATACCCTGGCTCGCCTCAGCTGACCGCGTAACCACCGTCGATCGGGACGTCGACACCGTTGATCATCGACGCGAGGTCGGAGGCGAGGAACAGCGCTGTCGCGGACACCTCCGCGGGTGCGGCGAAACGGCCCAGCGGGATGCGGGCGAGCATCGGCGCCGCCTTCGCTTCCTCGCCCCAGACTTTGCGGCCCATATCGGTGAGCACAATGGTGGGGCACAGGGAGTTCGCGCGCACGCCATCGGGTCCGAGTTCGAGTGCCAGCACCTTGGTCGCCATCACCAGACCTGCCTTCGACGTGCAGTACGCGTAGTGCTCGGGCAGTGCGCGCAGGGCGGCCGCGGAGGCGACGGTCACGATCGAGCCGCCGCCGGCCCGGGCCATCGCCGCACCGACGGTGGCGGCGAGCAGCGCGGGGGCGCGCAGATTGACGGCGAGGACCTCGTCGAACGATGCGGCCGTCAGATCGGTGACCATCTCCGGATGTGAGATCCCCGCATTGTTCACGAGCACGTCGAGCCCGCCGAAGACCGCGGCGGCCGCCGCGGCCAGCCTGGTAGGAGCGCCCGGATCGGCGAGGTCGGCGGCCACCGCCGCAACGGGGACTCCGTACTGCTCTTCCAGCTTTTCGGCCTGAACGGCCAGTGTGCCGTGGTCGCGACCGGACAACACCAGCGACGCCCCCGCATCCGCGAAAGTCTCGGCGATATCGGCCCCGATGCCTTTCGACGCACCGGTGATCAGTACGCGCTTACCGTCGAGACGAATCGAGTTCACGAACTCTCCAAAAGCTGTTGTGCGGTCGATGGATCGGTGACGAGCTGGTTGAAGTATCCGGCGCGCGCCCCGGCGAGAATCGGGGCCACCTTGTCCGCGCCGACGGCCACGGCGATCCCCACCGGAATTTTCGACAGCACGGACAATTCCACGGCGATCAGCCGTTCGCGACCGGGGAAGTCGACGGGTTCGCCTTCCCGGTTGTAGAACCGCGAACACACATCGCCCACCGCTTCGCGCAGGGATGCGGAGGTGGTGGGAACGAACTGTGGTATGTCATCACGCAGCAGCGGCGGTGCGCCGACACCCATGAGTGCGCACCGCGCCCGCGGCCACAGATTCAGTACGCGCTGAATGGACGGATCGGCATGCAGGGTGTCGTAGAGATCGGGTCCGGGAAGGGCGGGGGCGAACAGGTAGTTCGGCCGGCCGCCGAGTTTGTTGGACATGAGCCGGGTGATCTCGTTGGTCTGATACCACTCCTCGGGCTGATCGTTGCCACCGACGGTGGGAGTGACGAGGACACCGGGGATGCGTTCGAGGTCGAACTGCGCCACTTGGTAGACGGTGCGTCCCGACGAGACGAGCAGCACGTCCCCGGGGACCAGCCCGACTTCCGAGAGTGCGCGTGAGACAACGGGTGCGAGGTAGCTGCCCATCACCTCCACGGTCGGCTTGGCCGGAGTCGGCGCGGGTAGCGGTGCGGACAGATACACCCGTCGCAACCCGATCGCGTCGGCGAGCGTGCCCGCGAGATCGCCGCGGTCGTCGGCATGGGGTGCGCGAACTTCGATGTGGACGATGCCCTGGCGGCGGGCTTCGGACAGTAGCCTGCTCACGGTGGCCCGGCTGATGCCCAGCTTATGGGCGACCTCGGCCTGGGTGGCGTCCTCGTCGTAGTACATTTTCGCGGCCGCGTAGAGCAGCGACGGCGCGAAGCGGCCACTCTCGGCGCCTGTCGGCGCACGAGTCTCGGAGCTGCTGTGCATAGCGGAAGTATCTCATTGCACATCAGTTCACGCCAATCGTTCTGTGAACATTCGTTCTGGACGTATGTGCCCCCCTCGGTTAGTGTGATCGCGAACATAGGGATGAAGGGCAGTGGTGATGACGGAGACGATGCAAGCGGTGATCTGCCACGGTCCCGAGAACTACCGGCTGCAAGAGGTGCCCGTTCCGGTACCGGGGCCCGGTGAAGCGCTGGTCCGGGTCGAGGCAGTGGGCATCTGTGCGAGCGATCTGAAGTGCTATCACGGTGCGGCGAAGTTCTGGGGCGATGAGAACCGCCCCGCGTGGGCCGAGACGGAAGTGATCCCCGGCCACGAATTCGTCGGCGAAATCGTGCAGATCGACGCCGTGGGCACCGCCCGCTGGGGCGTCGAGGTAGGAGACCGAGTGGTCTCCGAACAGATCGTGCCGTGCTGGAAATGCCGGTATTGCCTGCGCGGGCAGTACCACATGTGCCAACCGCACGACCTCTATGGTTTCAAGCGCCGCACCCCGGGCGCTATGGCGGAGTTCATGGTCTTTCCCGCAGAAGCGCTGGTGCACAAGGTGTCCAAGGACCTTCCGGCCGCACACGCCGCATTCACCGAGCCGCTGTCGTGCTCGCTGCACGCCGTCGAGCGGGCGGGTATCACCTTCGACGATGTCGTGGTGGTGGCGGGTTGCGGTCCGATCGGTCTCGGGATGGTGGCCGGTGCGCGGGCGAAGAGTCCTGCTCATGTCATCGCGCTGGATATGGCGCCGGAGAAGTTGCAGCTGGCTCGTGAGTGCGGCGCCGATATCGTGATCAACATCCGCGACGAGGACGCCCAGGCGATCGTCATGGAACTCACCGACGGCTATGGCGCCGATGTCTACCTGGAAGGCACCGGTCATCCCTCCGCTGTGCCGCAGGGCTTGAATCTGTTGCGCAAGCTGGGTACCTACGTCGAGTACGGCGTCTTCGGCAGTGATGTCTCCGTCGACTGGAGCATCATCAGTGACGACAAGGAGCTCGATGTGCGTGGCGCGCATCTGGGCCCGCACTGCTGGCCGGCTGCCATCCGCATGCTCGAGTCCGGCATCTTGCCGATGGACAAGATCTGTACGCATCAGCTGCCGCTCAGCGACTTTCAGAAGGGTCTCGATCTGGTGGCCAGCGGAAGCGAGTCGGTGAAGGTTTCGCTGATTCCGTCCTGACCTGCCGAAAAAGTTCGATGAGGAACAGATATATGAGCAGAAATCAGTTCTCGCGCCGGGACATGCTGCGGGCCCTGGGCGTGGCCGGTGCGGCCGC
Organism: Nocardia sp. NPDC050799; assembly: GCF_040654015.1. Classification (NCBI taxonomy): domain Bacteria; kingdom Bacillati; phylum Actinomycetota; class Actinomycetes; order Mycobacteriales; family Nocardiaceae; genus Nocardia; species Nocardia sp. NPDC050799. The sequence continues at coordinate 9,409 of NZ_JBFAHF010000042.1, read as the reverse complement.
CGCGGCGCTGCCGGCGCTCTCGGCCTGCGGCGTGGGTGGCAGCTTCGAAGCCGTCAACGGTGCGGGCGAGGTGAGCGGGCCCTTCGATTGGCGCGCTGCGGAAGGGACGACACTGCACCTGTTGCAGACGCCGCACCCGTACCAGCAGTCGCTACAACCGCTGCTCGCCGAGTTCACCCGGCTGACCGGCATCACGGTCGACATCGACCTGGTGCCGGAGGCCGACTACTTCACCAAGTTGAACACCGAATTGGCCGGTGGCACCGGCAAACACGATGTCTTCATGCTGGGCGCGTACTTCATCTGGCAGTACGGTCCCCCCGGTTGGCTGGAGGATCTGGCCCCGTGGATCGCCAACTCCTCGGCCACCAGTGACACGTACGACTTCGAGGACATCTACGAAGGCCTGCGCACCTCCACCCGATGGGATTTCGAACTCGGCAGTCCGCTCGGCACCGGCGGACAGTGGGCGATCCCGTGGGGCTTCGAGAACAACGTGGTCGCCTACAACAAGGCCTATTTCGACCAGCGCAAGATCAAGTTACCGGACACCTTCGACAACTTCATCCAGCTGGCCGTCGATCTCACCGACCGTTCCCAGCACCGGTACGGCATCGCCACCCGCGGATCCAAGTCGTGGGCCACCATCCACCCCGGCTTCATGACGCAATTCGCCAGGGAGGGCGCGAAGGATTACGAACTCGTCGACGGCCGGCTCGAGGCCGCCATGGCCTCGGACGCCTCGGTGAACTTCACCGAGAAGTGGATCGAAATGCAGCGTCTGGCCGGGCCTACGTCGTGGACCACCTACGACTATCCCCAGGCCACCGGCGACCTCGGTGACGGCACCGCGATGATGGTCTACGACGCCGACAGTGCGACCTATCCGAAGAACAAGCCGGGCGCCAGTGCGCAAGCAGGCAATATCGCCTGGTATCCGGGTCCCGCCGGACCGGGTGGCAACTACAACACCAACCTGTGGACCTGGTCGCTGGCGATGAACGCGCAGTCGAAGAACAAGCGTGCGGCCTGGTTGTTCATCCAGTGGGTCACGGGTAAAGAGGCCCTCTCGAAAGCCGTGCAGGGTGGGATCTTCGCCGATCCTGTGCGCAAATCGGTTTTCGACGGCGTGTTCAAACAGCAGCTCGGTGGGATGCCCGGCTACCTGGACGCTTTCGAGACGGTGATCGGCAGCTCGAAGATCCAGTTCACGCCGCAGAAGAAGTTCTTCGACACCACGGAGGATTGGTCCGTCGCGCTTCAGGACATCTACGGCGGTGCGAACGCCCGGTCCCGCCTGACCAGCCTGGCCAAGACCTGTACGTCGAAGGTCAATCTCTGACCCGGCGTGGGTCGAAGAAAGGGAGGTCGACATGACCACTCAATCGGTTCGTCCACCGTCACATGCCGACCCGGTACAGCCGGGCTCAGCGAAGCGAACTGACCCTCCGGAGGTTCCGCGGTGGCGGCGGTCGCTGCGGCCGTACCTGCTGTCGGTTCCGGCGGTGCTGATCGTGGTGGGGATTCTCTACCCGTTCGTGATCGGCGCGTATTACTCGGTGCTCAACTACGCCGCGGTGAACCCTGATCCGATCTTCGTCGGAATCCGCAACTACGCCAGTGTGCTGGGTGACGTCGAATTCTGGACCAGTGTCCGGGTCACCGGCACCTTCGCGATCGTGGCCACCGCCGTCGAGACGGTCGTCGGCGTCGGCATCGCCCTCTTGCTCAACCGCTCCAGCATCGTCGGGCGGATTTTCGAGAAAGTGCTGATCCTGCCGCTGATGATCGCGCCGGTGATCGCGGGCGTCATCTGGAAACTGATGTTCAACCCGCAGTTCGGCGTGCTCAACCACATCCTCGGTCTCGGATCCACCTTCGACTGGCTCAGCAGCGGCAATGCCCTGTGGTCGGTGATCCTGGTGGATCTGTGGATCTTCACCCCGTTCGTCGCGATCCTGGTGCTCGCCGGCATCCGTTCGCTGCCCAAGGAACCGTTCGAGGCCTCGGCGGTGGACGGCGCGAGCTGGTTCTACATGTTCCGCAAACTCATGCTGCCGATGCTGTGGCCCTACATCCTGGTCGCGGTCATCTTCCGCTTCATGGACAACCTCAAGGTTTTCGACGCGGTGTACGTACTCACCTCGGGAGGCCCCGGCGTAGCGACGCGGACTCTGCAGATCGGCGCCTTCGAGGACTCCATCATCAACCTCGATTACTCCCGCGGCAGCACCTACATGTTCCTGCTGTGGGTGATCGTGTTCATCACCGCACGCCTCCTGGTGAGCGTGCTCGGAAAGGCGCAGCGTCGCGCTGCCGGAGCGGAGTCGTAGATCATGGCCAAAGAACTCTTACCCGGGCAGCGCCGTTTCACCCCGGCCTCCGTGGGCGCGGATATCGTGCTGATCGGCTGGTTCATCTTCTCGCTGTTCCCGATCGTGTGGATGGTCCTGCTGGCGTTGAAGACACCGGCGCAACAGACCACCACCTACTTCACATTCAGTCCCACCTTGGAGAACTTCAGTACGGTGCTGAGCCAGAAGGGCACCGAACTCACCAGCGTGGACTTCAAGGCCGCGCTGGTCACCAGCCTGATCAACTGCGGTGGCGCGGTGATCGTCTCGCTGGTCATCGGTATTCCCGCAGCCTATGCGGCGGGCAGGTGGCAGTACAAAGGCTCCAACGACCTGATGTTCACCATGCTCTCGTTCCGGTTCGCTCCCGAACTGATGGTGATCGTTCCGCTGTTCGTCATCTACAACCAGATCGGCCTGTTCGACACCAAGGTCGGCATGGTGTGGGTGCTGCAATTGGTGACGATGCCGCTGGTGGTGTGGATTCTTCGGTCTTATTTCCAAGATCTGCCGGAGGATCTGGAACAGGCCGCACTGCTGGACGGATACACCCGTCGTCGGGCCTTCGTGATGGTCGCGCTGCCGCTCGTGCGGCCGGGTATCGCCGCCGCGGCACTGCTCGCGTTCATCTTCGCCTGGAACAACTACGTGTTCCCGCTGATCCTGGCCGATAGCAATGCCGGCACCGTTACCGTGGCGATCACGAAGTACCTCGGCGGTGGTGGGCAGGCGTACTACAATCTCACCGCTGCTGCCGCGGTGATCGCGGCATTACCGCCACTGATTCTGGCGCTCACCATCCAGCGATACCTGGTGCGCGGCCTCTCCTTCGGGGCGGTGAAATCCTGATGGCGGATCTGACGGTCAACGGACTCACCAAGCACTACGGGAAGGCGGTCGGCATCGACGATGTATCGCTCGATATCGCCGACGGCGAATTCTTCGTCATCCTGGGTCCATCGGGTGCGGGTAAGACCACCACGCTGAAGTCGATCGCCGGGCTGGTCCAGGTGGATAGTGGTTCGGTACATATCGGCGGTGCGGATCTGACGGAGGTCGAGCCGTACCACCGCAATGTGGCGATGGCGTTCGAGAGTTACGCCCTGTATCCACAGCAGACGGTGGCGCAGAACCTTTCCTCCCCGCTGCGCTCCGGGCGCACCGGGAAGTACTCCGCGGCCCAGCAGCAGGAGCGGGTCGATGCCGTCACAGTGACGCTCGGCATCGACCATCTGCAGCAGCGGTTCCCACGGGAACTGTCCAACGGGCAGCGTCAGCGTGTGGCTCTGGGCCGAGTGCTGATCCGGCCCGCGGACGTCTACCTACTCGACGAACCGCTGTCTCATCTGGACGCGAAACTGCGTGCGGCCATGCGCGCGGAACTGCGCGAGCTCGGGCGGATGTCGAAGACGACGACCGTCTATGTCACCCACGACTACCAGGAAGCCCTGGCGCTGGGCGACCGAATCGCCATTCTGCGCGACGGAAAGCTGGTGCAGGTGGATACGCCGGAGGTAATCTGGCGCGAGCCGGTCGACACCTTCGTGGCCAAAGCGCTCGGTCAGCCGGAGATCAATATCGTCGAGGCGGTCGTCGACGGTGGCGCGCTGCGGGTGCCCGGAAGCAGTATCGAGATTCCGGTGCCTACCGAACTCGGCCTCGGCACGGGCAGCGGTGTCCGGCTCGGCATCCGCCCCTGCGATATCACCCTCGCCGCCGTAGCAAGCACTGCACCCGGGGTGGCGAACCTGACCGGCGTGATCACCCTGACCGAACGACTCGGGCGCAGTATCGAGGTCTCCGTCGATATCGGCGAAGCGTCGCTGATCGCGCTGTCCTCGGGCGGACCGCATATTCGCGAGGGCGCCACCGTGGTGGTGACGGTACCGCTGGCCGATGTGCTCATCTTCGAAGCAGGCGAACGCGGCAGCGACAGTCTCCGTCTCGGTGCTGCCGCATCTAATTCCCAGGAGCGGCGATGACAGTCGAAACCAGAACCGGGTCGGCGGCGCAGCGGTTGACCCTCGAGCGCCTCACCAAGACCTACACCGCGCGCGGCCGGGAAAGCTTCCAGGCGGTCAAGGGCATCGAGCTCGATATCGAACCCGGTGAACTCGTCGCATTGCTCGGTCCTTCGGGCTGCGGCAAAACGACCACTCTGCGCATGATCGCCGGTCTCGAGACGGTGACCAGCGGCGACATCCGCATCGGCGACCGCACCATCACCGACCTGCCACCCGGGAAGCGCGGTGTGGGGGTGGGCTTCGAGAGCTATGCCCTGTATCCGCCGCTGTCGGTGCGGCAGAACCTCGGCTACGGGTTGAAGGCGCGTAAGGTCGCGGGCGCCGACCAGCTCGTCAGCGATATCGCGCAGCGGTTGGAACTGCAGGATGTGCTCGACCTGCGGCCCGCGAGCCTGTCCAGCGGGCAGAAGCAACGAGTCGCGCTGGCACGGGCGCTGGTCCGGAATCCGCCGGTGCTGCTGCTGGACGAGCCGCTGTCGCATCTGGACGCGTCGGCCCGGCAGCGGGTCCGACGCGAATTGAAGGTCCTGCAACGGGAATTCGGCTACACCACGATCGTGGTCACCCACGACCAAGTGGAGGCGCTGAGCCTGGCCGACCGGCTCGCCGTCATGGACGGCGGCATCATCCAGCAGTTCGGCACACCCGACGAGGTTTTCGACGATCCGGCGAATCGCTTCGTCGCCGGATTCGTGGGTGAGCCGCAGATCAACATTGTCGACGGCGTGGTCCGCCGAGACGGTGCGGGCACGGTCGTCGAGATCGGCGGCGGCACGGTTCCGGTCGCTGTCTCGGCGGTCGGTGACGGTCGGCAGGTCCAGGTCGGTATCCGGCCACAGGACAGCAGACTTTCCGCCGAACCGGCCGGTCCCGGCCAACTGACGGCGTCGGTGCGCTATTTCGAACATTTGATGGAGTTCGGCCGCGCGGCATTGGATGTGCCCGGTGTCGAGGAGCCCGTACTGGTCGAGACACCAGCCCAGCAGAACTTCGCGGTGCACCAGCAGGTCGCGCTGTCGGTGCCGCCGGAACGGGTGTACCTGTTCGATCCCGACTCCGGACAACGATTGCGATAGAGGACACCTGATGACGCGGCTGTACAACGACCCGGCATCGTTCACCGACGACATGCTGGCCGGATTTCTCGACGCCAACGCGGGATACGTCACCGGTGTCCCCGGTGGGGTGGTCCGCGCGTCGCCGACCCGGCCCGGCAAAGTCGCCGTGGTCGTCGGTGGGGGAACGGGCCACTATCCCGCGTTCTGCGGGCTGGTGGGCCGCGGTTTCGCTGACGGCGCCGTGGTCGGGAATATCTTCACCTCCCCCTCGGCAGCCGCCGTGGCGTCGGTGGCCAGAGCGGCCGACGGGGGCGCGGGGGTCTTGCTGACCACCGGCAACTATGCGGGCGACGTGATGAACTTCGGCTTGGCGGTCGAACAGTTGGAAGCCGAGGGGATCCCGGCCCGCTATCTGGCCGTCACCGACGATATCGCCAGCGGACCAGCCGACGATATCGGCGCACGCCGTGGCATCGCGGGTGATTTCACGGTATTCAAATGCGCGAGCGCGGCGGCGGAGGCGGGCTATGACCTGGACGGTGTGTTCCAGGTCGCGGCCTCGGCCAACGACAACACGCGGACACTCGGCGTCGCCTTCGACGGTTGCACTCTGCCCGGTGCCTCGGCGCCGCTGTTCACCGTCGAGCAGGGGACCATGGGACTGGGCCTCGGAATCCACGGCGAACCGGGCGTCGCCACACACGAGCTGCCCAGCGCCGCCGAACTCGCCGAACTGCTGGTGACCGGGGTGCTGAAGGAAAAGCCAGGGGGCACCGGTTCCCGAATCGCGGTGATACTCAACGGACTCGGGCGCACCAAGTACGAGGAATTGTTCGTGGTGTGGGCCACCGCGGCCGAATTGCTGCGCACGGCGGGCTACACCGTGGTCCAGCCGGAGGTCGGCGAGTTGGTGACCAGCCTCGACATGGCAGGTTGCTCCTTGACCGTGATGTGGCTCGACGAGGAGTTGGAACGGTTCTGGACCGCGCCGGCGGACACCCCGGCGTATCGCCGGGGAAGCATCATCGAGGTTCCGCCGGCGACTCGCCGCAGCGCCGTCACCGACACCTACCATCACCCGGATTTCGCGGCGACCGCAGACGATGCCGCACGGCAGGGCGGCATCGCCATCGCCAAGGCGCTGCACGCTGTAGCGTCGGCAATGGTCGAGGCGGAAGCGGAATTGGGTCGCATCGACGCGATCGCCGGTGACGGCGACCACGGGCGAGGCATGGTTCGGGGCACGGCCGCGGCCTGCGCGGCCGCCGATGAGGTCGTCGCACGCGGAGCAGGTCAGGGCGGTGTGCTCAGGGCGGCCGGTGACGCGTGGGCCGCGCAGGCGGGCGGCACCTCGGGTGTGCTGTGGGGGGCGGCGCTGACGGCACTGGGGGAGCGGCTCGGTGATGTCGGCCGCCCCACCGACGCCGATATCGTCGCCGGACTGCGCGCAGCCTACGACTCGCTCGCTCGTCTCGGTAAGGCCCGGCCGGGCGACAAGACCATGCTCGACGCCCTGCTCCCGCTCATCGAAGCGGCCGAAAACGGTGCGTCCTGGCACAGTGCGGCCGCCGCCGCCGAGTCTGCCGCACGCGCGACCGCCGAATTGCGCCCCAAGGTCGGCCGGGCGCGTCCGCTCGCAGAACGCAGTATCGGCAGCCCCGACGCGGGCGCGATCTCACTGGCGATGTGCGCGCGAGTCGTCGCCGACCTCTTCGAACCACTCGTCACAGAAGGAGCGCACCGATGACCGAATCGTTCAGAATCGTGGTGGGGTGCGATGACGCCGGGCTCGAGTACAAGAACGCCCTCAAGGCCGATCTCGAGGCAGACGACCGGGTCACCGAAGTGATCGATGTGGGCATCGGAAACGGTGAGCACACCGCCTATCCGCACGTTGCGGTCACCGCCGCGCGAACGATCGCCGCCGGCGAAGCCGATCGCGCACTGCTGGTCTGCGGCACCGGCCTCGGTGTTGCGATCAGCGCGAACAAGGTACCGGGGATTCGCGCGGTCACCGCGCACGACAGCTTTTCGGTGGAGCGTTCGGTACTGAGCAACGACGCGCAGGTGCTGTGCTTCGGGCAGCGCGTCGTCGGCCTCGAACTGGCTCGTCGGCTGGCCAGGGAATGGCTCGGATATCACTTCGACCCCGAGTCGGCTTCGGCGGCGAAGGTCGCCGCCATCGGCAGCTACGAAAAATCCTGATCCGCGTACGTACGGCCGGCTGCCCCGCCGCCGGCCGATCTGTTGATTGGAGGATGTTCATGACGCGACAGCCGACCGCCGAGGGCGAGTTCTCCGTCGAACCGTGGACGACCGGATCGACCGAAGTGGATCCCTCCTGCACGGCTGCCCGCAGCGGGTCGCCGGACGCGACAGCGGCTTCGTGTGTATGCGATAGCGCGCACTCGGATACCTGTTCAGCCGGGGGGATTCGATGACGCTGGTGGCCGGGGTGGATTCCTCGACACAGACATGCAAGGTCGTGGTGCGCGACGCCGACTCCGGTCGCTTGGTCCGCCACGGTGCCGCAGAGCACCCGCCGGGTACAGAGATCGACCCGGAGTGCTGGTGGAATTCGTTACAGCTCGCCATCGAGCGAGCAGGCGGGCTCGACGACGTGGCTGCGGTGTCGATCGGCGGACAGCAGCACGGCATGGTGTGCCTCGACAAGGACGGCCGGGTCATCCGGCCCGCCTTGCTATGGAACGACACGCGGTCGGCCGGCGCGGCCGACGCGCTCATCCGGGAACTCGGTGCGGGCGACCATGCGCTCGGCGCTCACCGCTGGGTCGAGGCTGTCGGCACGGTGCCGGTGGCATCGCTGACCGTCACCAAACTGCGGTGGCTGGCGGACCACGAGCCCGGCAATGCCGCTCGAATCGCGGCGGTGGCGTTGCCGCACGACTGGCTCACCTGGTGCCTGCGCGGCGCCGGGTCCCTGGACGATCTGGTGACCGACCGCTCCGACGCATCGGGGACCGGTTACTTCGATGCGGTGTCGGGAACCTACCGACGTGACCTGCTCGCACTGGCTCTGCGGCGCCGCGAGGAAGATGTCCGTTCCATATTGCTGCCCCGCGTCAACGGTCCCCATGAGCAGGCCGGCCTGGGATGTTCTCGACTCGGTCTTTCCCGCACGGTTGTCGGGCCCGGGTGTGGTGACAATGCCGGGGCGGCGTTGGGGCTCGGCTTGGATGTCGGCCAAGTTTTCCTTTCTCTGGGTACCTCCGGTGTGGTAGCTGCGGTTTCGGAGCATCGATCGGTCGATCCAACCGGCTCGGTGGCCGGATTCGCCGATGCCACCGGCAAATTCCTGCCACTTGCCTGCACACTCAATGCCACCCGGATTATCGACACCATGGCCACGGTGCTCGGTGTGAACCACGACGAATTCGATGCGCTGGCACTGGGCGCCGCCCCGGGTGCAGGCGGAATGGTCCATGTGCCCTACCTTCAAGGAGAGCGGACACCGAACCTCCCCCACGCCACCGGCGTGCTCGATGGCATGACTCTGTCCTCCATGACAAGGGAGAACTTCGCGCGCGCATCAGTCGAGGGTCTGCTCTGCCTGATGGCTGACGCATTGGAAGCTATTCGCGGACAGAGCGTTTCGATCGAGCGGATCACTCTTATCGGCGGTGGTGCCCGGTCGGCCGCGGTACGTGAAATCGCCCCGTCCGTACTCGGGGTCTCCGTGCATGTCCCGCAGCCCGGCGAATATGTTGCCGACGGTGCCGCACGGCAAGCGGGCTGGGTATTGTCCGGTGGAAACCAGCCACCGCTCTGGCCGGTGTCCGACATCGGAACCTACACCGCACAGGAGAATTCGGGGGTGCTCGCCCGTTATCGGCGAATTGCCGCCGAGGTCGCCGGCTTCTAGGCCGCGTTTCATAAGCCGTGGCCGGATAACCACAGGTTGATTGCGGCGACGCGGACCGTGGCCAGGTAACGGACAGCGAGTTTGTCATAG